>JAIBEL010000012.1 GCA_019459285.1 Rhizobium sp.
CTGACCAGTATTTATCGACGAGGCCGATGCTGGAATCACGATCAACCAGTCATAAAAAATGACCCAGTCAGTGACTGGGCCATGTTTCGCCCCGTGTTCACGGGGCGTATCGAGCTACATCATGAGCTTCGAGAGAATAGGGGTTAGTGCTTGTCGAGCGGGTCGGGTACCTCGTAGCTGCCTCGACGCGCCGTCTCATCCTCCGGCGGCGCAGGCGGCTTCGATCTCTTTGCAATGAGGCTCATTGCCCTGTCAAACGACACACGGTCCAGGCCATATTCGTAGGTCTTCTTGCCCCCCTTGCTGATTGTCTTGGTTTTCATAAGATTCAGGCCGAGTAGGACAAGGAAAGCCTTGAGCTGCGATGTCGGCTTGGTTTTCAAATCCTTCCGCACCTCCATCTCCAACAGGCGCTCGATCTTGACCTTGGCCTTGCTGCAATACGTGGCGAATCCATGCAGGGAGTCCATCGTGACGATCCTGTTTGCATCAAGTTTGCCGGCAGTGTCGAGTAGGCCTGCGGTTTCAACGAGCTTGGCGAGCAGCCGGATTTTGTCGGCCTTATCGCCAGTGTATGATTTCACTTGCAACACGCCCTCTAACCGCCGTATCTCCTCCCGATACCGTCCTCGATCATCTTCGAGGAGAAGCGCCTCCGTGACCTCTTCGCCGTAGAAATACTCGATCCAGTAGCGGTCGAGCGAACACCTTTCCGACGCCGAGAGCTGTGTATGTTTCCGCCTATCACCCAACGCACTCGCCTCGTCCCACGAGAGCTTCGGAGCCGCGAGAATCCCCGCGATGTATTGATCGAGAGCTACTGCCTTCCCGACCCTGGACATGGCTGAGCCGGCTGTTGCCATGGCATCGTCACGAGCCACGTCAACGATCTTCCACCCATTATGTTGTCGTAGCGCGATGAAATTCTTCTTCAAGTCATTCTTGGAAGCCCGTTGTGCCGAGAGAATCGTCGCATACAAGTTCAGGAAGGGATCGGCCAAGTCATATTTCGGCATGCCGGAATACAAGTCGTAGCCGTTTAGCGCGCCGGGCACGATCCCGCTTTGGACAAGCTCCTGCTTGATCGGGTCGACTTCATATTCGAAGCTGAATTTTGCGGGGCTGATCCAGACCTTCACATACTGCGGCTGGCGCACCCTTGAAATCTGCTGGTCTATATCGGTATGGGTGTTGATCTTCGAGTAGAAGAAGCCATACACGCCATCGACATGCTGAAGGTTATTGGGAAACGTAATGTCGATGCCAGTCCCGACCGCCGGGGACACCAGCAGGACACGGTATTCAAGGATGTCGTTCTTGATGTTCTTGAGAAATTCGATGGTCTCCGGCTCGTTGGAGTTGTCGCCTGTGATGTGGCGGAGCGGAAAACCATCCCCGAACTGCTGCCGGATCGTTGCAACAAGCTCTTCTACGCGCTTTTTCGAATTGCACGCGACGAAGAGCCGATGCCCCTGCTCAAGACTGCTCAGCATGTCGGCGACGAGGTGACTTTCGCTGGAATACATCTCGACCTGTTTGGACGGAGGTTTGTATTCGTTGAGGATGTAGCGCCGGTCGACGAGGGGATTCTTGTTGCCGAAGCGCTGGATCGCATACAGCGTTACCGCATTCAAATCCGCATCGACCGCGATGACCATTCTCGCGGCGCTGATGTAGTACTGGAAGACCAAGAAGCTCTTCCTCTGCTTCTCCGATTCGAGGGTGTCGGCAATGAGGTGAGAAAACACCTGCTCCGACTCGTCAACCAACACGACGTCGAACTTGTGTTCATGCGGGTTCAGGCGAACAGACAATGAATCGACGCTGATTGCGTAGTAGCCGTCGATCCGGTCGTTGATGGCCGAATCCAGATAGCACGTCAGCCCAAGCTCCTTGGACAAAGCTTGCAGAAGTGACCGGCGGTGCCCGACGAGGAGGACACTAAGCTTGCGCTTCCTACAGTCGGCCACCACCTTTTTCAGGTACTTGGACTTGCCGCTCCCCTTCGGGCTCTTGATGAGGGTGATTCCATTCACGATCCCGATGCCGTCGGCATGTAGATATTGCTCGGAAAACACCATGTTGAGGTTGGGAACGTCGAACTCCAGCATTCCGCCATCATCAATGACAGTGTCCACGATGCCCATGTTGTAAGCCTTGCGCGCCACCGTCTCGAATTCATAGAAGTCGTAGGGATTTGGCTTGCGGGTTTTGGGCCAGAATGTCTGCTGACACGAGCTGCAATGGACTCCTATGACGCCGGACCGTGATTCCGTTGTAAACGCCGACGGTTTCTTGTCGTGGTGGAATGGGCAGTACACAGGAGTTGCCTTTGCGAGGCTCGATAGCTGCGCTATCTCTCCGCGGCTTGTCCTGACCATGAAATCATCGTCCAGCTCAAGCGAACCACGCGTCGCCACGATGCGGGCATTCTTCTTATCGAAGTCGCTCTGATGCAGTGGCTCCCGTCCAAGCGCAATCAGCTCGGCCAGTTTTTCTTCCGACATCACCTTGTTGAATAAATGCGGCTTGCACCCACGGCTCCCATAGAACTGCCTAGCTGGGTCCACGGCCACACGGTCAGCAGGAAATTTTCTCGTGAGGCCCTGCTGTGCCGCACGCAACTCATCCTTGTCGATGATGGTCCTCGGCAGTTCGAAGATGATGCGGAAACGGTTTGCTTCGGGTGTGTGGCTAGGGGTCGTGTAGAGGATGCTGGCGTTGTCAATGAAGAAATCTTCGCTGATTGCCTCATCCAGCGTCATTCCCTCATCGAAATCAGCCGCGATGATGTCGCTGCAGATAAAATTTTCGGCCTTGCGATGTCCCTTTCTAAACTGGTAGGAAAACGCAAAGCCCTGTGAAACGCAGTTGGCTAACTGCTGAGGAGTAAGGTCGTAGGGTTTGAAGCCGTATGCCTGTTTTACATTGTTTTCATTCTTATTGATGATCTTTTCGTTGATAGAAACCTTCATGTTTACCCAATCCCGTTACGCCGGAGTCCGATTCGGCGGTGGTGGATCATCCGGGGGTTAGGCAGGGGCTGGGTTTCGGACTCCTGCTTGCCGTCTTCCTCGAACGATCCATCGTCCCGTTTATTTATCGGGATTACATCGGGTAAATTCAGGTCAGTCTTTAGCCTGCTCCTTCGCTTTCTTGCGCTTGCAGTTATACCAATACGTCAATGCGCCCTTTTCCGTCAGGGTTGCACCTGCGATAAATGCAGCCACGATGACTTCCTTGCCCTGGCTTTCCAGCAGGTCGTAGATGGCCCGTGCGGCATCGGCCTTCGACTTTCCATCCTTGATCAATGCCATCCCTTGCTCGATAGCGTGCTGAATCGTCGGGTTGGACATGTCGATCTTCTTCACCTCGACTGAGGATTCAGCCGAACTCTCGTTGTTTTCGGGTTGTGATTTCTTAGCGTTGGTCTTAGCCATGATATTGACTCCACATTAAATTGTTTTGCTCATTGGCCTCGTCGGCCCCCATGGTTTCGAGACCGGGTATGTCATCGAAGTACCCGCGGAGCACCGCTGCAAAATCGTCGAACGCGAGGCCACTACCGAACTCATCTACAACCAGTTCGATAAGCCGATTTTTCTCGTCCACTGACAGTGCATTCATGCGGCGCTCCTTCTTGAAACCATGGGGGCACCGTCCCTGCATCGTTCGAGTAGGGCAACATCGATTTGGAGTATTTTTTCGTTGTCTGAACGTGGAGTTGAAAGGACGGTGCCCCCATGGAATACACATGGGAGCAGACATGAGCGTCATGAAAAGAGGTAACAGCCGGTATTGGTATATCCAGTTCCAGATGAATGGAAAGACCTACATCCGGTCATCTCGATCCACCAATAAGAAAGTGGCCGAGCAGATGGAAACAGACTGGAAATCGAAGCTGCACGCCCAGCAGTTCCTCGGCCAGAAAGACCGGATTGCCGTTCGCGTAGCCATCGAGCAATTTTGCGACTCGAAGAAGGGCACACCCGCGTACATGGGCCTGCTTTCCACTGCGAAGGTGGTGGGTCGATTGCTGCCCATTCACAAAGACATCGATGAACTGAATACCCACGACCTTGAGCGATTTAAGCGGGATCGTATGGATGCAGGCGTCTCACCGCAGACGATCAAGCATGACTTCAACCTGATTCGAGGGGCGTGGAAATACGCACGCAAGCTGGGCTATCAGGTCCACGACCTCGAGTTCCCGCAGGTCAAGATTCCGAAGACTCCCTTGCGATACCTGTCCGACCAGGAAGAGGTGCGTTTACTGTCGTGCCTTGATCCGATGCGCGAAGGCTCCGGCCTTCGGCCATACGCTGAACGCGATGATGAGATGAAACGAAGTCTGCAGGATGCCTACGACCTCGTGATCCTCCTGCTGGATACCGGGGCTCGATATAGCGAGATCGCCGATATTGAATGGTCGCGGATCAACCTTGCTGAACGCACTATCCGACTGTGGAGGCCGAAGGTGCAGAATGAGGGAATCCTGTTCATGACCGACAGGGCTCATGACGTGCTGGCACGTAGAGCGCAGGCCCGGACGAGTCCCTACGTTTTCCAGAATCGGAAAGGCGGTCCGAGGGGGTATGTCAGCCAGTCGATCCGGAAAGCGATGAGGAAAGCGGGGCTGCATGACTGCCATATTCATACGCTGCGTCATACCCACGCGTCGCGGCTGATCCAGAATGGAATGAGCGTCTACGAGGTGCGTGAAGTCCTCGGCCACACTGACATTAAAACTACGATGCGGTATGCCCACCTTGAAACCCGACAGGTAACGTCCAAGGCTCGAGATGTGATCAACAGCTTGAACAAGACTAATTCCAGCGTTGAATGGAGGGGCTGATAAATTACATCCTGTATAGCGATTTGAAATGCGCGTTTAGTCGGGTGTTCATATTTTAAGTGACGAGGAAAAATGATGCGCACACCAAGAAACCCGATCGGGGAACCAGATAGGGGATTGAATGCTTGGCTAATGAGGGATGGCCACAAATTAGCTGAGTGTGACTGCAATATCTGGTTGCCAAGAAATGCCTGTGACGCAGGTGCGATTGAACTGGGCACGTTTGCTTTCTTTATGGATTTCGGTGGTCCACTTGAATTGAAGGGCGCATCACCGGACGGATGGACGGTTCATGCGACAGGTGTCTGGATTTCAAGTGTCTCAAGGGGACATGGGAGTGAAGAAAAAAGCACACGGTCGAGGATCGTTGTAGACCACATCGATAGCCTGACTGTTATGCGAAACATCATGACACGTCCAGATAGAGAAGAAGTCACAAATGATGATGAACCAACTGAACCTGGACACCTGTCGTTTCGTTTAACTGACTCTCGTTATGTGTTCATCCCTGAAGTCAGAACACTGCACTCCAACGGCTCTATCAGGGTTCGACGTCACCGGTCGATGAATTTAAAACATCCAATGCTTGGCGCATTGCGAATCGACCGCCACCATCATTTCAGTAAGGGCAACAATCCACACGACACGTATATTACTTCCCAGCTGGCGATTGAGGTACGAGGAAAGATTAGGAAGAACCTTGAAAGCTTGGACAATAAGACGGCCCGCGCATACGTCGATGACGCGTGCCTAATACTTTCTCTTGCAGCAAGGCATCGTGTGCTTGTGACAGGACATACGCGATATGACCACGGCGTATTGGAAAACACATATGACTCGCCGCTTCAGTCCCTTAATCCGGAGGCCAGTGAATACGGTTGGGAGTTGATTGGACGCAGTGAGACCATTCAATTCTTGAACCATGCCCTTGCTCGCTTTGCTCAGCTTCCAGAAGTCGAGCAACGATCAATCAGGCATGCGCTCTACCCACTCGTTCCTACGCGTCATCCTCACCTTGAAGAAAGCTTTGTCTCTATGTTCTCAGCGTTTGAGGGGCTCTTAGAACCCTACAGGGAAAAGAAAGGGATCAAGCATACAGTCGGCACATCAAGGGCTTGGAAGGCCATCGAGAAAAAACTACGTAAGGTCATCAATGAGACTGATATTTCCGATTCCACCTTTAATCGATCCTTGATGAAGGCTCGACTACCCGAGCTTCGCCACATTCCACTGCACGCAGTGGCGAATGATTATTTGAAAGAGTTAAAGGTCCCAGTCGATGATCTCTGGCCTGCGTTTGGATCACCTGGAGAGTCCGCTACCTTATATTCAATTCGAAACTCTCTTGCTCATGGGGAGCCGATGAGTGACTTAATAAAGCCGTTGTCTCTGGCGCAGTTCCACCTTCGCATACTGCTTGAGCGGATAGTTCTCGCACTACTTGGTTGGGACATTGACAAAAGCAACGCCTCTCCTGATCGAGTGAAACACCATGGATATATGGGGTTCGAAGATTTTGAAAAGCAGCGCGGCATGATTCGCAAGGAATGATGGCAAACACCCACTGGTGTTTTACCTTTCCTAATCTCGCGATGTCGTGAATCGTGCTTTCAGCATTGCCTGTTTGGCCTTCGCCATTTTTAATCTGGCCCGTGCATCTTTGAGTTGCTGGTTGGCTCGCTTTGCATTGTTTTTCAAGACAGTGACACGTTGCAGTTCAACGTCATCGACTATTTCGCGTAATGTCATTAGATCATCTCCTGTGTGTGGCACAAGTATTTATCCGTGCCACCACGACGGACTGAAACTACGCGAGTTGATGCCTGTTGCTTACCCGATAAGGATTGAATGACGGTCGCCGCATAACAATGCTAAGACTGTTTGCCAGCATTGATGCGGTCGATAAACTGACAAAGCTGGGAATGGAGGGGTTGTATACCCTCCATTTTTTACCTACCAACGCCACTACCTATTCTCTCGAAGCTCATGATGTAGCTCGATACGCCCCGTGAACACGGGGCGAAACATGGCCCAGTCACTGACTGGGTCATTTTTTATGACTGGTTGATCGTGATTCCAGCATCGGCCTCGTCGATAAATACTGGTCAG
>JAIBEL010000015.1 GCA_019459285.1 Rhizobium sp.
TCGAATTCGCCGTAGACGTCTTCGAGCGCGTCGGCCGAGTATTCGACGTCGGCGCCATAGAGGTCGAGCAGGACGTCCTTGCCGTCGGAGACATAGCCAGGCTGGGTGCGGGCGCGCAGCCGCTGCAGGCGGAACACCGGCAGCTCCTCGTTGCGCACCGAGAACAGGATGTTGCGGTGGAGGATGAAGGCCACCGGGACGTTGCGCGAATCGCCCTGCTTGTCGAGCAGGAAGTTCGAGCTCATGTGCACCGCATCGTTATCGTCGATATAGAAGCGCGCGCTTTCCTCGATGTCGGTGACCTCTTCCGGGTCGGGCAGGTAAAGCTCGAAGAACTCGCCTACCCAGGCGCGCACACTTGCGGTGGGCGCGACGAGGTCGACCCACATCGGGTTGACGTTGGACAGGTCGGCGCGGCTGTCGATGCGTACCTGGCTCAACCGGCCGTTCTTCAGCTCGAAGGCCGAGAGCATGTTGCGCGCGCTGCTGTGGGGACGTGCCCCCAACAGTTCGGCGCGCACGTCGTCCGATACGATTTCCAGGACCAGTTCGCAACGGCTTTCCTCGACCTCCTGCCAGGCGGCGAGGCGATCCTCCTCCGGCAAGGCCTCGATGACTCGCGCGATCTCGCCGGCCGACAGGCGGCGCAGCAGGTTGTGCAGTTCGACCAGATGCTGCCGGTGCACCAGGCCTTCGACCAGTTCGTGGCGCGGCATGTCCTGCTTCTGCACCAGGGCTTCGACGCGCCGCTGGCGCGCGAGCAGCAGCTGCACCTCGCTGAGGTGCTGCTCCAACTGGTTCTGCGCGCGCGGGCGTTGATCGACGGGTTCCGACATGGCGCGTATTCTACGCTCGACGACTCGTTCAAGGCAGCGCTTCGGACTGCGAATTGGCGACAAAATGCCGTGCCGTCGGGAACCCGAACCGGAGGCGCCCATCCCGGCAGAATCGACGCCAGCGAACCGTGGCGCGTTACAATCGCGGGGCTTTTCAATATCCACCCCATGACCGAAAACCCCGAAAACCCGTCGCCACACATTAGTCAGGAACGCGTGAAGCACGACCCGGCCATCGGCGCGTCGGTACGGCTCGCTGTCATCCCTGACAGCATGGGCTTCGTCATCTTGCTCGGGCTCGCCACCCTGTTGCTGCCATGACGCCCGCTCCCGACAGTCGCGCGCTGTATGGCCGCCTGCTTGGCTATGTCAAGCCGTATTGGCGCATGTTCGCGCTATCCCTTGTCGCGCTGGTCCTCACCGCCGCCACCGAGCCGATGCTGCCTGCCTTGTTCAAGCCGCTGCTGGACAAGGGCTTCGTTGCCAAGGATCAGGACTTCATCCGCTGGATTCCGATCCTGCTGCTGGCCCTGTTCCTGGTGCGAGGGATCACCAGCTTCATCAGCACCTATTGCATGGCCTGGGTCGGCAGCCGCCTGGTGATGGATCTGCGCGCCACCATGTTCGACAAGCTGATGACGCTGCCGACGCGCTACTTCGACCAGAACCCGAGCGGCCAGCTGATCGCCCATCTGGCCTTCAACGTCACCCAGGTGACGCAGTCGGCCACCAGCTCGCTCACCACGCTGGTGCGCGACACGGTGACGGTGCTGGGACTGCTTGGCTATCTGCTGTGGCTGAACTGGAAACTGACGCTGATCGTGTTCGCGCTGGTGCCGCTCACGCTGTGGGTGGTGCGCGTCGCAAGTAAACGGTTACGGGGCCTGTCGCGCAAGGCGCAGCAGAACATCGGCGACCTCACCCAGGTGGTCGACGAGGCGGTGGGCGGACACCGTGTGGTCAAGCTGTATGGCGGCGAGGAGTACGAGCTGACGCGCTTCCGTCAGGCCGCCAATCTGGCGCGGCTGTTCGAGATGAAACGCGTTGCCGCCAACGCCGTGTACGAACCCGTGATCCAGTTGATCGCCGCGATCGCGCTCGCCATCATCGTCTACATCGCCGCCGACCAGGCCAGCGACAACGCCACCACGGTGGGCGGCTTCGTCGCCTTTTTCATGGCGATGCTGCTGCTGTTCGCGCCGCTGAAACGGCTCACTTCGGTCAACGACCAGCTGCAGCGCGGGCTGGCCGCGGCCGAGACCATCTTCACCATGCTCGACGAGGACACCGAGCGCGACAGCGGCACGCGCACGCTCGAGCGCATCGAGGGCCGGCTGGCGCTGCGCGACGTGGCGCTGACCTATCCCGGCAAGACCACCCCGGCGCTGGCCGGCATCACGCTCGACATCGCCCCCGGCGAGACGGTGGCGCTGGTCGGTGCGTCGGGTTCGGGCAAGACCACGCTGGCCAATCTGGTGCCACGCTTCTACGATCCGGATTCCGGCTCGATCCAGCTCGACGGCATCGACGTCCGCGACATCCGCCTGCAGAACCTGCGCAGCCACATCGCTCTGGTGTCGCAGGACGTGGTGCTGTTCAACGATACGCTGGCGCACAACATCGCCTACGGCCACAAACGCGACGCCACGGCCGACGAGATCCGCACCGCCTGCGTCGCCGCGCATGCCTGGGATTTCATCCAGGCCATGCCCGACGGGCTGGACACACTGATCGGCGAGAACGGCATGCGACTGTCCGGCGGCCAGCGCCAACGCATCGCCATCGCACGCGCCATCCTGAAGAACGCACCGCTGCTGATCCTGGACGAGGCCACCTCGGCCCTGGACAACGAGTCCGAACGCCACGTGCAGGCCGCGCTCGAGACGCTGATGGAAAATCGCACCACGCTGGTCATCGCGCATCGCCTGTCCACCATCGAACGCGCCGACCGGATTGTCGTGCTGGAAGGCGGCCGCATCGTCGAGGTCGGCAGCCACGCCGACCTGATCGCCCGACAGGGCCGTTACGCGCAGCTGCACGCGCTGCAGTTTTCCGCATGAGCCACGACTTGCGCCCCAACGCCGTTCGGCCTGAGCCAGTCGAAGACCCTGTGCCCGCCGATGCTTCGACCCTTCGTCAAGCTCAGGGCTCAGCACGAACGGACACAGGCTGGGTGAAACCCGCGCGCTCACTGCTCACCGCGGCCGGACGGGCCATCGGCGACTTCCGCATGATTCGCGAAGGCGACCGCATCTTGCTCGGTTTGTCGGGCGGCAAGGATTCGCTGTCGCTGCTGCATACCCTGCACCATCTGCAACAGAAGGCGCCGGTGAAATTCGAGCTACTCGCCTGCACGGTCGACCCACAGTCCGACCAGTTCGATCCCTCGCCGCTCACGCCCTACACGGCCGCACTCGGCGTGCCCTATTTCCTGGAGTCGCAACCGATCCTGGAAGAAGCGCAGAAAACCCTGACCAAGGACAGCGACTCGTACTGCGCCTATTGCTCGCGCATGCGGCGCGGCATCCTCTATCGCGTCGCACGCGAACAGGGCTGCAACGTCGTCGCGCTGGCGCAGCATCTCGACGACCTCGCCGAGACGCTGATGATGTCGATGCTGTTCGGCGGCAAGCTCAGGACCATGTCGCCGCACTATCTGAACGACGCCGGCGACCTGCGCATCATCCGGCCCTTCGCCTACGCGCGCGAACGCCAGACCCGCGCCTTCGCCGCCGACGCCGGCCTGCCGGTGATCTTCGAGAACTGCCCGGCCTGCTTCGCCAAGCCGCAGCAGCGCTACGCGATGAAGCAGATGCTGGCCGAGCAGGAGAAGGCCCACCCGCGCATCTTCAACAGTCTGTTGACCGCGATGCGGCCGCTGATGGGCGAGCCGCCTGCCTGATTTCCAGGCACCGTCGTTTCCCCGTAAAATCAACCCTTTGTTTTGGTTGACATTTTCCACAAAGAGAACAAGGTTATGGCCGCTTCATTCATTCCCCCCAAGCGCATCCTCATGGGCCCGGGGCCCTCCGACGTGCCCCAACGCATCCTCGATGCCATGGCGCGCCCGACCATCGGCCACCTCGACCCCGCGTTCGTCGACCTGATGGAACAGATCAAGTCCATGCTGCGCATGGCGTTCCAGACCGAGAACGCGCTGACCTTCCCGGTCTCGGCGCCGGGTTCGGCAGGGATGGAAATGTGCTTCGTCAACCTGGTGGAACCCGGCGACAAGGTGATCGTCTGCCGCAACGGTGTGTTCGGCGGGCGCATGCTGGAAAACGTCAAGCGCACCGGCGGCGTGCCGATGATCGTCGACGACGCTTGGGGCGCGCCGGTCGACTCGAACAAGGTGCGTGATGCCTTCAAAGCGAATCCGGATGCGAAGATCCTCGCCTTCGTGCATGCCGAAACCTCGACCGGCGCGCAGTCGGACGCCGCAACCCTGGCGAAGATCGCGCAGGAGTTCGGTGCACTCACCATCATGGACTGCGTCACCAGCCTCGGCGGCACGCCGGTGTATCTGGACAAATGGGGCATCGACGCCGCGTATTCGGGCAGCCAGAAATGTCTCTCATGCACGCCGGGCCTGTCGCCGGTGTCGTTCTCGGAAAAGGCCATCGCCCGCATCAAGGCGCGCACCACCCTCGTGCAAAGCTGGTTCCTCGACCTCAACCTCGTGCTCGGCTACTGGCAATCCGCCGGCAAGCGCACCTACCACCACACGGCGCCGATCAACCCGATGTACGGTCTGCACGAAGCGCTGGTGATCCTGGAGGAAGAAGGCCTGGAGAACGCCTGGGCGCGCCACCGTGCCATGCATGAAAAGCTCAAGGCCGGTCTCGAAGGCATGGGGCTCAAGTACGTGGTAGACGCGCCCGCGCGCCTGCCGCAGCTCAACTCGATCTACGTGCCCGAAGGCGTCGACGAGGCAGCGATCCGCGCCCGCCTGCTGACCGAGTTCAACCTTGAAATCGGCGCCGGCCTCGGCGACATGGCCGGCAAGATATGGCGCATCGGCCTGATGGGCTACTCCGCCAAGCAGGAGAACGTCGACTATTGCCTGAAAGCGCTGCGGGCGTGTTTGCCGGGCGGCCCGGCCTGATCTTGCGGTAGGCCGGCCTTCTGCGCATCAGTCTGTCGGCTGATGCGCAGAAGGCGCGCCGTCATATCAAGCCCATTACCAGCAGTACGATCAGGATGACGACCAGCAGGCCGATGCCTCCGCTGGGACCATAACCCCACGCGCGGCTGTGCGGCCATACGGGAACGGCCCCGATCAGGATCAAGATCAGCACGATCAAAAGTATGGTTCCAATGCTCATGACGTATTCCTTGTAACGTTGAAGGAAACGGGCGTGACATCCGCACTAGGTCTGCCCTGGACTTCCCGCTCAAACCAGGCCTCTCCGCCCGAACTTGCGGGGTAGTATT
The DNA here is from genome assembly GCA_019459285.1 of Rhizobium sp. GTDB lineage: Bacteria > Pseudomonadota > Gammaproteobacteria > Burkholderiales > Thiobacillaceae > Thiobacillus. The sequence continues at coordinate 5,271 of JAIBEL010000015.1, forward strand.
GCCTCGCCCAATTCGGGCGAGTCCACTGCTAGCCGCCGAGACCGCCACCTGGGAAATAACCCAGCTTCTCCCTGTCTTCCTCGGTGCATGCGTTGTTTAGGCACATGAACCGCGTTCCGTTGTCATCGAGGGTGGCCAGGTTCATATCGGGTTCGTCGAACCCTTCCGCCTCGGTAAAAATAAAGTGGTAGTCGTTCGCCACCTCGAGTTCCAGCACACCATCGTTGCTCTCGCCATAGTCGTGCCAGCGTCCCGCTTTTCCGCCCGGAATCTCGGGCGCCGACTTGCCGCTCCTGTCGTCTTTCCAGGCGACGATGACGGGGCGTGCAAGCATTTCTCCGGCTTTGCCCACTGCCGTGCGGCGCGCCTGCACAAAATCATTCACGTTGTTGTCCGTCAATGCGATTCTTTGCATACCGATCTCCTTTATGCGTTCGAAGTTGGCCCCGCCCATGACGGGCTCTGGCCAAGCCTTGCCAATGTCCAGCAAGGTCACTGTGATAGTGGCCGGCCGGTTGCGGCGAGTCGGTAGGATTTTGCCTATGCGCTGGCAGGCATCCGCTGAAAACGGAGGCCCCCAGCCGGCGAGGTGCCTTGCGGAGCGGTCAGCTGAAGCGGGTGGATGAGGCAGCGGGTTTTCAGATGTCCTCACGCGGCGTGCCAAGTGCCGCCACCTGGGTTGCCAGCACCTGGTCGACCCGGTTGCGGTCGACGTCCACCACCTCGAACTCCCAGTCCGCCCAGGTGAAGCGCTCCGCCTTGCGCGGAATGCGCCCCAGCGAGGCCAGTACGAACCCGCCGACCGTGTGATAGTTGCCCAGCGACTCCTGGGGCACGTAGCGGATCTCCAGCCGGTCCTTCATCTCGTCGATGGGCAGCAGGCCATCCAGCAGCCAGGATCCGTCGGCGCGGCGCACGGCCAGGGCGTCTTCGGTGTCATCGGCCAGGGGCATCATGTCGCCCACCAGCGAATACATCAGGTCGTCCAGGGTGACGATGCCTTCGGTGAGGCCGAATTCGCTCACGACCAGGGCAAAATTGGCGCGCTGTTGGCGGAAGGTGCGCAGCAGGTCGATGAGGGTGAGACTGGACGGCACGAACAGGGGCGGCGCGAGCGGCAGTTCGGCGAAGTCGATGTCGCCTTCCATGGCGGCCTTGAGAATGTCGTGGCTTTCGGCAATGCCGATCACCTGCTGCAGGTCGCCCTTGCAGATGGGCAGGCGAGAATGCGGCGCTTCTTTCAGGGTGCGCAGGTTGTGCTCGCGGGGCGAGAGCAGATCCAGCCAGGCCACGTCCGCGACGGGCGTCATGATGGTGGCGAGACGCCAATCCTCCAGGCGCAGCACGTTGCCGAACAGCTCGCTCTCCTCCGGGGCGATGGTGCCCGTCCGCTCCCCTTCATCCACGAACGCCAGGATGTCCTCGATGCTGGTGACCGCGGGTGCCGACTGAATCGGCAGCAGAGCCAACACACGGTCCGCAGCGAAGGACAGAAAACGGATCGCCGGGGACAACAAGCGGATGAACAGCGACATGAAGGGCGCGCAAAATGCCGCCACCTTTTCCGGATGCGCGAGCGCGATCCGCTTGGGCACGATCTCGCCCAGGATGATGGAAACCGCTGTGACGATCACGATGGTGGCGCCGAAGGCAATGGACTCACGCCATTCGGCCAGGCCGGGAATCGCGGCACGGATGGCCGACTCGATGGACGTGGACAGGGCCGACTCGCCGTAGATCCCCATCAGCAGCGCGGCGGCGGTGATCCCCGTCTGGCTGGCAGCCAGGAGCCTGCTCGGATGCTCCTTGATGGCCAGCGCCTTGGCGGCCCCCATGTCGCCGGCTTCGGCTAGCTGGGTCAGCCGGCCGCGGCGGGCGGAGGCGAGCGCCATTTCCGCGAGCGAAAACATGCCGGAAAGCAGGATGAGCAGGATCAGGATCCACAGGGCATTCATGATCAGGAAGCGGGAACGGGGATGAGGACGATTTTACCCGTCGCTTCGGACAGAGGGCACGGCACCACGACAAGGCCCGCTGACAGCGGGCCTTGCGTAATCGCATCAGGTCGGAGAAATCACAAACCCAGTCGCTGCCAGATGGTGGTGCTCGGTCCGGCCTGGTTCATGGTGTAGAAATGCAGGCCTGGCGCACCGCCGGCCAGCAGGCGGTCGCACAGGTCGGTCACCACGTCGAGGCCGAAGGCGCGGATCGACGCCAGATCGTCGCCGTAGGTTTCAAGCTTCTTCCTCAGCCAGCGTGGGATCTCCGCGCCGCAGGCGTCGGAGAAGCGCGCCAGCTGCACGTAGTTGCCGATCGGCATGATGCCGGGAACGATGGGAATGGCGACGCCGAGCGCACGCGCGTCTTCGACAAAGTTGAAATAGGCATCGGCATTGAAGAAGTACTGCGTGATCGCCGAGTCGGCGCCGGCGTCGACCTTGCGCTTGAAGTTGGCCAGATCTTCGGTGGCGGAACGCGCCTGCGGGTGGATTTCGGGATAGGCGGCGACTTCGATCTCGAACCAGCCGCCGGTCTCCTTGCGGATGAAGGCCACCAGTTCGTTGGCGTAGTTGAACTCGCCGGCGTCCATGGTGCCGGAGGGCAGGTCGCCCCGCAGCGCGACCAGATGCCGGATGCCCTGGCTTTTGTATGCGTTGAGGATGTCGCGGATGCTCTCTTCGGTCGAGCCGATGCACGACAGGTGCGGCGCGGCTTCCGAGCCGGAGGACTGGATCTCGCACACGGTTTCCAGGGTACGGTCGCGGGTGGAGCCGCCGGCACCGAAGGTGACCGAGAAGAACTTGGGGTTGAGCTGCGCGAGCTGTTTGCGTGTGGCGCGCAGCTTCTCCGCCCCTTCTGCCGTTTTGGGCGGGAAGAATTCAAAGCTGAATGTACGTTCGGTCATGCTTCAATCTCTGGAATGGGGGATGAGTGCGGACAGCGCCCAGGCGATCACGCCATAGAGGATCGCGCCGACCATCGCCGAAACGAAACCCTGCACGTGAAAACCGGGCAGCAGCGCACTGGCAAGCCAGAACAACAGGCCGTTCAGGATCAGATAGAAGATCCCCAGCGTCAGCACGGTGATCGGTAGCGTGAGCAACGCCAGCACTGGCCGCACCAGCGTATTGATGAAACCCAGCACCAGCGCAGCGGCCAGCGCCGAGCCGAAGCCCGACACCTGGATGGTGGGCAGCAGATACGTCACCGCCAACAGGGCGACGGCGTTCAGGATCCACAATAGCAGCAGACGCATGGCGCCCTCCTTTTCAGGCGAAACCGATCAATAGCGGTAGTGCTCGGCCTTGTAGGGGCCGGTCTTGGGCACGCCGATATAGGCGGCCTGCTGGTCGGTCAGCTCGGACAGCTGCGCGTTGAGCTTTTTCAACTGCAGACGCGCTACCTTCTCGTCGAGATGCTTGGGCAGGGTGTAGACGCCGACCGGATATTTGCCGGAATCGCGCTCCTGCCACAGTTCGATCTGCGCGATGGTCTGGTTTGCGAACGACGACGACATCACATAGCTGGGATGGCCGGTGCCGCAGCCGAGGTTCACCAGGCGACCCTTGGCCAGCAGGATGATGCGCTTGCCGTCCGGGAAGATGATGTGGTCGACCTGCGGCTTGATCTCTTCCCACTGATATTTTTCCACTGAGGCGACATCGATCTCGTTGTCGAAGTGGCCGATGTTGCAGACGATGGCTTGGTCCTTCATCTTCGCCATGTGGTCGTGGTTAATGACGTGGAAGTTGCCGGTGGCGGTAACGAAGATGTCGGCCTTGTCGGCGGCGTATTCCATGGTCACCACGCGGTAGCCTTCCATCGCCGCCTGCAGCGCGCAGATCGGATCGATCTCGGTCACCCACACTTGCGCGGACAGGGCACGTAGCGCCTGCGCCGAACCCTTGCCGACGTCGCCGTAGCCGGCAACCACCGCGACCTTGCCGGCCACCATCACGTCAGTGGCGCGCTTGATGCCGTCGACCAGCGATTCGCGGCAGCCGTAGAGGTTGTCGAATTTCGACTTGGTAACCGAATCGTTGACGTTGATCGCCGGGAACTTGAGTTCGCCGCGCGCGTGCATCTGGTACAGGCGGTGCACGCCGGTGGTGGTTTCCTCGGTAACACCCTTGACGGCAGCCAGGCGGCTGGAATACCAGCCCGGCTGCGCCGCCACTTTGGCCTTGATCGCGGCGTACAGCACGCGTTCTTCCTCGCTGGTGGGATTGGCCACCACCGAAATATCCTTTTCCGCGCGTGCGCCCAGATGCAGCAGCAACGTGGCGTCGCCGCCGTCGTCGAGGATCATGTTCGAATAACCGCCGTCCTTCCATTCGAAGATGCGGTGGGTGTAGTCCCAGTAGTCTTCCAGCGACTCGCCCTTGACCGCGAACACCGGTACGCCGTCGGCGGCAATCGCGGCGGCGGCATGGTCCTGGGTCGAGAAGATGTTGCACGAGGCCCAGCGCACCTCGGCGCCGAGCGCGGTCAGCGTCTCGATCAGCACCGCGGTCTGGATGGTCATGTGCAGTGAACCGGTAATGCGCGCGCCCTTCAGCGGTTGGCTGGCGGCGAATTCCTCGCGGATGGCCATCAGGCCCGGCATTTCGGTTTCGGCAATGCGGATTTCCTTGCGGCCCCAGTCGGCGAGCGCGAGGTCGGCAATGACGTAGTCGGTGGTGGAATTGAGTGCGGCGTTCATCACGCCCTCCTTTCGTTCAGAAAAAGAAAACGTGAGCGCCGTTGAAAGGAAGCGTCCTGAGCCTGGCGGGTGAACCGTCGCAGCGCTCCTCAGAACCGAGGCGGCATTCTACCCCGGAAGCGGAAAATGAAGAATGCGTATCTGGGTACGGTTCCGAAACCCTCGAAACCGCAAATGTCGGCTTTCTTTACGCTTACCTTGCCGGCCCCCTTGCATCGACAACACAAGCCATTGTTTTCATTAATCGACAAAGTGAAACCCCATAAGCTGGAACACATATTGCATACCCGCGCCAGAGACCTGCGAGCAGGTTAAGCGGGGTTCGATCAGACAAATTACAGAAAGAGGCAAGGGGGAAACATGAAACAAATTACAAGAATGATGGCAGGGATCGCTTTGGGCTGCTGTGTGACAAGCAACGTTGCGCAGGCGGCTTCGATCCAAAGCATGACGGTTGAGGAAATCGGTACAGCCTCTGTCGGATTGGGTACCTCTGCGCTTGCTGGCGGCGGCGGGTGGGGAAACTGGCAAGATCAATTCGGGAATACCACTGCTGCGCCTGCTTACTTTACGAGCAATGGGGTAGACGGCGGCATCTTGATGGGCATTACCCAGGCCAACGGTTCAATTTCCCAAAACATCGTATGGGCTGGCAACGTCGGAAACATCAATACGCTTAACGGAGCGCCCAGTGGCTCGATATCCGGAGGCATAATGAATCTGAATTTTGCCGGCTTGGTTGCCGAATATTTCGCGCCAACCAACCTGGCACTCAACATTTCTCCGGATTCAGGCTCGTTGGCTACCCATGTAGCCATGCTTGATGCCAGCCACTATTACTACACGGCAGATTGGACGCACGTAGCCAACAACGACGTCATCGACACAGTCACAAAGTCGGTTCTGTCAGGATGGAACGGATCGACAACCATTCTGCACTTCGAAGGAATTGCAACCCTAGCGCCCGTGCCGGAAGCTGAAACCTACGCCATGATGCTGACGGGTCTTGGGCTGGTCGGATTCATGGCAAAGCGTCGTCGCCCGCCGCTCTGACCGCGATCCGGCAACAAGAAAAAGAGCCGGGTAACCCCGGCTCTTTTTCTTGCACTGCAGCTGACGAGCCGCGTCAGATCCCCGCCGCCGCCTTCAGCGCCGCCGCCTTGTCGGTGACTTCCCAGGTGAAATCCGGCTCGTCACGGCCGAAGTGGCCGTAGCTCGCTGTGCGCGTATAGATCGGGCGCAGCAGGTCGAGCATGTTGACGATGCCCTTGGGGCGCAGGTCGAAGTGGGCGTGGATCAGTTCGACGATCTTCGCTTCGGGAATCTTGCCGGTGCCGAAGGTGTCGACCATCAGCGAGGTGGGCTTGGCCACGCCGATCGCGTAGCTCACCTGCACCATGCACTTCTCGGCCAGTCCGGCGGCGACGATGTTCTTCGCCACGTAGCGACCGGCGTAGGCGGCCGAGCGGTCGACCTTGGACGGATCCTTGCCAGAGAATGCGCCGCCGCCGTGCGGGGCTGCGCCGCCGTAGGTGTCGACGATGATCTTGCGGCCGGTGAGGCCGGCGTCGCCCATCGGGCCGCCGACGACAAAGCGCCCGGTAGGGTTGACCAGATAGCGCGTATCGGCGCTCAGCATCTCTTTCGGCAGCACCGGCTTGATGATTTCCTCGATGACCGCTTCGGACAGTTGGGCATGCGAGACTTCAGGGTGATGCTGGGTGGAGAGCACGACAGTGTCGATGGAGTGGGGCTTGCCGTCGACGTAGCGGATCGACACCTGCGATTTGGCGTCCGGGCGCAGCCACGGCAGGCGGCCGTCCTTGCGCAGTTCGGACTGGCGCTCGGTGAGGCGGTGCGCGAGGTAGATCGGCATGGGCATCAGCACCGGCGTTTCGCTGCAGGCGTAACCGAACATCAGGCCCTGGTCGCCGGCGCCCTGATCGAGATAATCGTCGTGCGCGCGATCGACGCCCTGCGCGATGTCGGGCGACTGCTTGCCGACGGTGACCAGCACCGAACAGGTGTTGTAGTCGAAGCCGATGTCGGACGAGTCGTAGCCGATGCGCTTGATGGTCTGGCGCGCGACCTGATTGTAGTCGATGACGGCCGAGGTGGTGATTTCGCCTGCGATGACGCACAGACCGGTGGTCAGCAACGTCTCGCACGCCACGCGCGCATGTTTGTCCTGGGTTAGAATCGCGTCGAGCACTGCGTCCGACACTTGATCCGCCATCTTGTCGGGATGCCCTTCAGACACCGACTCAGACGTAAAAATGAAATCCTTTTGCATGACTGCTCCTGTTGTCCCGGTTACCGACTGCGTAACCGGCTCGGGGGACAGACAGAGCGGCGACGCTTTAGCTGTATTTGTATCCCGCCCGCAAGTTGTCAAGATTAACGCGGCGGCTCTCGCATGGGCATTGTGCCCCGCCTTGTCCCTCAGCGTCAATTCCGCGTGATTTTTCTGTTCAAGCTGCTGGCCCGCCTGCCGCTGCCGCTGTTGCATGGGCTGGGCATCGCGCTGGGCTGGCTCGTTTACTGGGCGCCGGGCCGCCACGCCGGGCGCATGCGCAGCAATCTGTTCGACAGCGGGCTGTGCACGGCCGGACGCGATTGCAAACGTCTGCTGCGGCAGACCATCGGCGAGTCCGGCAAGGCCATCGTCGAGTTGCTGCCGGTGTGGCTGCGCCCGTACGACAAGGTGGTGAAGCTGGTGAAGGGCACCAGCGGCTGGGAGCACATCGACGCCGCCCGCGCAGCGGGCCAGGGCATCATCCTGATCGGCCCGCATATCGGCTGTTTCGAAATCATCAACCTGTATTACGCGTCGCTGCATCCGTTCACCGCCATGTACAAGCCGCCGCGCAAGGCGGTGCTGGCGACCCTGATGCTGGCCGGCCGCCAGCGCGGCCAGGCGACGCTGGTGCCGACCGACCTGTCGGGCGTACGCGCCCAACTGGCGGCGCTGAAACGCCACGAGGCAATCGGCATCCTGCCCGACCAGGTGGCCACCGGGGGCGATGGCGTGTGGGCGCCCTTCTTCGGCCGACCGGCCTACACGCCGACTCTGGTCGCCAGCCTGCAGCGCAAGACCGGCGCGGCGGCGTTCTTCGTTGCGGCCGAGCGCCTGAGCTGGGGGCGCGGCTACCATATCCACGTCTTTCCGCTGGAAGCCCCCCTGCCCGAAGACAAGACCGCAGCTGCCGCCCTCATCAACCGGGGCGTGGAAGACATCGTGCGGCGCTTCCCGGCGCAATACCTGTGGAGCTACAACCGCCACAAGCGCCCAGGCGGCGTGGCGCACCCGGACGACCCGCCCGAAGAATGAGCTCCGCCCAATCCAACAAGCTGATGCGCCCCGCGCTGCTGCCGGTCTGGTTCAGCGTCGGCCTGCTGTGGCTGCTGCACTGGCTGCCGCTGCCGTTGCAGGCGGCCATCGGCAATGCCCTGGGCTGGCTGCTGGCGCTGCTGCCGGGCAAGCGCCGGCACGTCGTCGCCACCAACCTCGCCCTGTGTTTCCCCGAAACCCCCAAGCGGGACCGCGACCGCTGGCTGCGACAGACCTATCAGGCCTCCATGCGCGCTGTGCTCGAACACGGCCTGTTGTGGTGGGGGAGTGAGGCGCGCCTGCGGCGCCTGGTCCGGATCGACAACCCCGACGCCGTGATGGGCGACGGCGTGCGGCCGGTGATCTGGCTGGCGCCGCATTTCGTCGGGCTCGACATGGGCGGTGTGCGCCTCAGCATGGATCGCCAGGTCGCCTCGATGTACGCACCCTCGAAGAACCCCGCCTCAGACTGGCTGATGCTGCGCGGGCGTTCGCGTTTCCATGCGCCGGTGCTGATCGCCAAGTCGGACGGCATCAAGCCCGTGCTAAAGGCACTGAAGGCCCACCTGCCGTTCTATTACCTGCCGGACCAGGACCAGGGCCGCCTCAATGCGGTTTTCGTCCCATTCTTCGGCATCCAGGCCGCCACCCTCTCGGCGCTGCCACGGTTGGCCAAGCTCACGGGCGCGCAGATCGTTCCCGTCATCACCCGCCAGTTGCCCGGCGGCCAGGGCTACGCCGTGCGTTTCTATCAGCCATGGGACAATTTCCCGAGCGACGACGTCGAAGCCGATGTTGCACGCATGAATGCCTTCATCGAGGAGCGCATCCGCGAAACGCCGTCGCAGTACCTGTGGCTGCATCGCCGCTTCAAGACGCGCCCGGAAGGCGAGGCCAGCCTGTATGGATGACACGCGCCTGCACCGCCTGACGCTGCGGGAGATCGACGCCGTCTGTGCGCTGGCACGCACCGTCTGGCAAGCAACCTACCCGGCGCTGATTTCACAGGCGCAGATCGACGCCATGCTGGCCGACCGCTACGCCGCCGACCGCATACGTTCGCAGCTCGACGACCCGGATCACGCCTGGTGGGCCGCACGACAGGGCCAGGTAACGGTGGGATTCGCCCATGCAGTATGCGATGGCACGCGCTGCAAACTCGACAAACTGTACGTCGATCCCGGCCACCAGCGCCAGGGCATCGGGGCGGCGCTGTTGCAGGTCGTCCAGGACTGGGCGCGCCAGCGGCAGGGCCGTCATCTGTGGCTGCAGGTGAATCGCGGCAACACACAGGCCGTCGCCGCCTATCTTAAATACGGGTTCGGGATCATCGAATCGCGCGTGTTCGACATCGGGCATGGCTTCGTGATGGACGACCACGTCATGGAGTTGCCCTTATGAGCTTCGCCAACCCCGACGACACCAGCTTGCGCGCACTGCTCGACCGCGTCAGGACCATCGCGGTCATCGGCTTGTCGCCGCAGCCCGCACGCCCGAGCTACCGCGTGGCGCAGGCGATGCAGCGCTATGGCTACCGCATCGTTCCGGTGCGCCCGCTGGTAGACGAAGTGCTGGGCGAGAAGGCGTATGCAAACCTGGCCGACATTCCGTTTCCGGTCGACTTGGTCGACGTGTTTCGCGCCGCCGAGCATGTGCCCGCTATCGTCGAACAGTGCCTGGCGCTACACTTGCCCGCTATATGGATCCAGGAAGGCATCGTTCATGAAGGCGCCGCACAGCGCGCACAGGCGGGCGATATGAACGTGGTCATGGACCGCTGCCTGCTCAAGGAATACGTCAGACTCAAAACCGAATGAATACCCCAGGCACAAGTACCCACAGGGCATGAAACTGAAATTCACCAAAATGCACGGCCTCGGTAACGATTTCGTCGTCTTCGACGGCATCGGCCAGATCGTCGCGCTCACTGCCGAGCAGTGCCGCCGCATCGCCGACCGCCACTTCGGGGTGGGGTGCGACCAGATCCTGCTGGTCGAGAAGTCCACCCGCGACGACGTCGATTTCCGCTACCGCATCTTCAACGCCGACGGTGGCGAAGTGGAGCAGTGCGGCAACGGCGCGCGCTGTTTCGTGCGCTTCGTACACGACAAGGGACTGACCGACAAGACGGCGATCCGCGTGGAAACCGCATCCGGCGTGATCGAGCCGCGCCTGCTTGCCAATGGCCAGGTCACGGTCGACATGGGCGCGCCGCGCTTCGCGCCCGCCGACATCCCGTTCGCTGCCGAAGCCGAGGCGATGACGTATGCGCTCAAAGTCGGACAACATGTCATCGACATCGCTGCTCTGTCGATGGGCAACCCGCATGCGGTGCTGCGGGTGAACGACCTCGACAGCGCACCGGTGGACATCCTCGGCGCCGCCATCGAATCGCATTCGCGCTTCCCGCAGCGGGTCAACGCCGGTTTCATGCAGGTGCTGACCCCGCACGACATCCGACTGCGCGTGTATGAACGCGGGGCCGGCGAAACGCTGGCTTGCGGCACCGGCGCTTGCGCCGCGGCCGTCGCCGGCATCCGCCAGGGCTGGCTGCACAGCCCGGTCAGCGTGCACACGCGCGGCGGCGATCTCGTCATCGAATGGGCGGGCAAGGGCCAGCCGGTCTACATGACCGGCCCGGCCGAAACAGTATTTGAAGGGGAGATCGAACTCTAATGGACATGCAACCCGAACACATTGCCGAGTTCCTGACCCGGCATCCGAACTTTTTCAACGACTTTCCCATGCTGCTGGCGGACCTGCACATTCCGCACCCGCACGGCACCCATGCGGTGTCGATGAGCGAGCGCCAGCTGATCGCGATGCGCGACAAGGTGCGGATGCTGGAGAACAAGCTCGCCGAGTTGATTCAATTTGGCGAAGAAAACGACGGCATCTCCGAAAAGCTGCACGCGCTGACGCTCGCGCTGGTGACTGCCAGCCAGCCGCAGGACGTCGCCGCCGCGCTGACGATTCACCTGCGTGACGGCTTCGCCGTGCCGCATCACGCGTTGCGCGTCTGGACGCTGACCGGCGAACCGATGCCGGGGCTCGATCAGCCGGTGTCGCAGGCAGCGCGCGATGCCGTGGCGGCGATGCCGCATCCGGTATGCGGCCCGCTTGCCGTGCCCGAGGCCAGCGACTGGTTCGGCGAGGTGTCGCCGCATTTGCGTGCGTTTGCCTGCATTCCGCTGCGGCCGGCCGCCGCGGCGGCCCCCATCGGTCTGCTCGTGCTGGCCTCCGAGGAAGCCAAGCGTTTCTACGCCGGCATGGGCACGCTCTACCTCGAGCGGCTGGGCCAGCTGGTCGGCGCCGCGCTGGTGCGGATGCAGGAGTGAACGCAGTCGCATCCTATCTGCAATACATCGCCGCCGAACGGCGGCTGTCGTCGCATACGGTCGCGGCCTATCAACGCGACCTGGCGAATCTTTCCAGCCTGACCGCCGGCAAACCGCTTGAAACGCTCGATGCAAGCGATATTCGCGGCGCCATCGTCAAGCTGCGCAGCCAGAACCTGGCCGCCACCAGCGTGGCGCGGCAGCTGTCCAGCTGGCGTGGCTTCTATACCTTCGCCTGCCGCCGGCTCGGCTTTGCGAACAACCCCTGCACCGGCCTGCGTCCGCCCAAAGCAGCCAAGGCCCTGCCGCACATCCTGTCGCCCGACGCCTGCACCCAGTTGCTCGACGGCAGCCTGCCCGCCGAATCCGACGATGCCCTGCTGGCGCGCGACCGCGCCATGTTCGAGTTGTTCTATTCGTCCGGCCTTCGCTTGTCGGAACTGGTCGGGCTCGATCTCCATGACGTCAATCTGCACGCGGGCGAGGCGCAGGTCACCGGCAAGGGCAACAAAACCCGCATCGTACCGGTGGGGCACCAGGCCCTGGCCGCCCTTACCGCCTGGCTACCGCACCGACAGTCCCTTGCGCAGGCCAACACCGCCGCCCTGTTCATCAACCGCCGCGGCACCCGCCTGACCCCGCGCAGCGTGCAACTGCGGCTCAACCGCTGGGCGCGACTGGCCGGCCTGAGCCAACGCGTCCACCCGCACATGCTGCGCCACGCATTTGCCACCCATGTGCTGCAATCGTCGGGCGACCTGCGCGCCGTACAGGAAATGCTTGGGCACGCCAGCATCAGCACCACTCAGGTCTACACCCATCTCGACTGGCAGCACCTAGCCAAGGTCTACGACCAGACGCATCCGCGCGCGCGCAGGAAAAGCTGATCCCCTCGCTCCGCATGTAAGTATCTACTTACTCCAAAGCGCACGTGCTTGGCTGAGCTTCAGAAAGCAGACTGGCGGCCGATTCCTTCCGTATGTCTCGCCACCTCTCGCCTCCGCTCGCCCGCTTCGCGCACGCCTTGCGTCCGGCCCGCCTCAGCACTCAAGGTCGCGTGCTGGGGGCTGCCCTGCTCGTCATGCTGTCGGTATTCGTGCTGGCCGGGCAACAGGCGCTGCAAATCGTCCGCCAGGACGCCGACGCCGCCTTGCGTGTGCAGGCCACCGCACAGCTTGCCGCGCTGTCGCAGGCAGTCGCGGATCCAGCCATCTGGCAGGATTACCTTGCCGTGCGAACGCGATTGCGGATTCCGATCGACCAGGGGAATTTACAGCATGTGGAATACGTCGCGCCGGATGGCCGCGTCATCCGCGAACAAGCCAGCCCGCCCGCAGTCGATCGCCCCGACTGGTTCGCCCGGCTGACCCGCCTTGCCCTCCCCGTCATGCAGGAAGACCTGATCATCCAGGGCACCTACTACGGTCATCTGCGCATCCAGCCTTCCGCCCACGCGTATGAAGATTTCCTGTGGCATCTCGGGACCCGGCTGTTCATTCTGTTCAGCCTCGCGATGGGTCTGCTCGGCTGGCTGATCCATGCCATGCTGCGGATCAACCTGAAGGACCTGACCCGATTGAGCGCAACCGCCCACCAGATCGAGTCCGGAGACTACAGCGTGCGCATTCCCGTCCGTGCCAGCAGCCCGCCCGAACTGCAGGAATCCACACGCGCCTTCAATTACATGAGCGCGGCCCTGGAACGGCTACTTACCGATCTCGGCGAGCAGCAGAAAGCGCTCGACAGCGCGGCCAGCGTGTCCGAATCGGATCTCGCCGGCAACATCACGTTCGCCAACGACCTGTTCTGCATCCTCAGCGGCTACACGCGCGAAGAACTGATCGGCCAGAATCACCGTATCCTCAATTCGGGCTGTCACGCTCCCGTATTTTTTACCCGTCTGTGGAAAACCATCACGAACGGCCGGACCTGGCGCGGGGAGATCTGCAATCGCGCCAAGGATGGGCGATTGTTCTGGACCGCCACGACCATCATTCCGATCAAGGGCGACGACGACCTTCCGCAGAAGTACCTGTCGATCCGCTTCGACATCACGCAGCGCAAGATCGACGAGGCGGCACTCAGCAACGAGAAGGAACGCTGGCAGGTTACGCTGCAATCGATCAATGATGCCGTCATCGTCACCAACCCGCACAATCAGGTGACCTATCTCAACCCGGCCGCCGAAAGCCTGCTCGGCCTCGCCCTCGAGGATGCGCAACTGAATTTATTGAGCGAGGTGATCCAGTTCGATCGGGTGAACGGCGACGAGGACGCGCCGGCCTGCTTCCTGTCGTCGACGGCAGCGTTGCACGGCCAGACCGGATCGGCCGAATTGCATACCCGCTATGGCCAGCGCCTGGCCATCAGCTACAGTTGCGCGCCGCTGACCGACCAAGGCGGCCTGGGTGCCGTCTACGTGCTGCGCGACGAAACCGAGAAGAAGGAACTGCTCGACAACCTGCGCGAGATGGCCTTCCACGACACGCTGACCACCTTGCCGAATCGCCGCGCGGTGGAAGGGCGTCTGGCCCGTGCGCTACGCACCGCGCGCGATCTCGGGCAGCAGCATGCGTTCTGCTATATCGACCTCGACCAGTTCAAACTGGTGAACGACACCTGCGGCCATTCGGTCGGCGATTCCCTGCTGATGGACATTGCCCAGACCATGAAAGCCGCCCTGCCCGCACACGCCTACCTGGGCCGTCTGGGCGGGGACGAATTCGGCCTCATTCTGTTCGACACCCGGCCCGACGAGGCAAACCGGATCTGCCGTCAGCTGGTGCAGCGCATCCGCGACTTCCGCTTCGAACACAAGGGGCGGCGCTTCACCCTTGGCGCCTGCGCCGGCGTCGCCCCCATCACCCGGGCCGCGACCACGGCCGGCGACCTCATGATCCAGGCCGACATGGCGTGCTACCGCGCCAAGTCGGAGGGCAGCGGACGCGTCATGCTGTACGAGGCGGACGAGGTCGGATTCCGCCGTCTGGAAACGGAAATGGGCTGGGCGGCCGATTTTGCCCAGGCGCTGGACGCCAATCAGTTCCTGCCCTATCGCCAGTTGATCCGGCCGACGTCGCGCAGCGGCCAGCCGCACTACGAAGTGCTGATCCGCTGGCAGCGCGATGGCGTGGTCGAAGGACCGGCCAAGCTGCTGCCGGCCCTCGAGCGTTACGGACAGGCGCCCATCCTCGACCGCTGGATGCTGGAAGCCGTGGTGTCCTACCTGGCGGCGCAGCCCGACGACAATGCGGTGTATTTCATCAACCTCTCGGGCAAGACCGTTGCCGACGAATCCTTCCTCGGCGTGGTCTGCCACATGCTAGATCACTATGGCGTGGAAGGCTCGCGCCTCGGGTTCGAAGTGACGGAAACCGCCGCAGTGGTCAATCTCGGCGACGCCCAGCGCCTGATCCATGGCCTGCGCGAACGCGGCTGCCAGTTTGCACTGGACGATTTCGGACGCGACGCCTCCTCGTTCTTCTATCTCAAGCACCTGCCCGCCGATTTCCTCAAGATCGACGGCGCCTTCGTGCGCGGTATGCTGGACGACCGGCGCGACCAGGCCATCGTCCGTTCGATCGCCCAGCTGGCACGCGATTTCGGCATGCATTCGGTGGCCGAGCAGGTGGAAGACGCCGATATGGCGGCACTCCTCGAAGACATGGGCGTGGATTACCTGCAGGGCTACCACATCCACCGCCCGGAAGCCTTCCCCTACTGGCAGCCGGTCGCCCACACGCTGACGGCGGCAGGCGGGCATGCCGTACGCCCTTCCCATCTGACGCTGATCAAATAGGACTGCGCTGCCGGTACGCGCGGCGCATCAGTCACCCGCTGGGAACTCCGTCGTTACAGCATCGCTTTCGGCGGGATCAGGGTGATCCAGTCGCCCAGCGCCGCCCGGATTTCGCTCAGCCTGAGGTGTCGCATCAACGGCGGGTTGCCAGGGACCATCTGCTTCCACGCACAGGTCATGCCACGCAGATTCGGCTGCGCGGGATCGTGCAGCCGGAACGCCGTCTTGTAATAGAGGGGCGTCACGTCGCCGCCGTCATCGTCCACATACCGGGCCTTCATCAGCGGCGACTTCGCCGCTGCATAGAAATCCACGCTGCGCGTCACCTGCCATATCTGGAAA
Organism: Rhizobium sp.; assembly: GCA_019459285.1. Lineage (GTDB taxonomy): Bacteria > Pseudomonadota > Gammaproteobacteria > Burkholderiales > Thiobacillaceae > Thiobacillus. The sequence goes on from JAIBEL010000015.1 coordinate 20,783, forward strand.
CGTCCCGGTTTGAGCGTCTGCGGCGTGTCGCGCACCATATTCAGTTCCACCACGCAATACGGATCGAGTTCCTGCACGCCGTTGCGCGGCACGACCTGGCCATACTGCAGACGCACCGTGGCCGAGCCGGGCGGGATCGTCAGGGGCTGATTGAGCTGCGCCAGCCATCCTGGGGGATAGGCATAGTAGGGCGAAGCCGGGTCGGGCGATTCAAGGCTGGCGCACCCCGCCAGCAGCAATGCGAATACGATCATTTTCATGCTGGTCTCCTTGCACGTTTTGTACCTTAGCCCGGTTTTACCCTAAACCAAGCCGCATACAGGGCAGGCAGAAAGAACAGCGTGAGGAAGGTCGCCGCGATCAGCCCGCCCATGACCGATACGGCCATGGGGCCCCAGAAAATCGAGCGCGACAGCGGGATCATCGCCAGCACCGCGGCGGCGGCGGTGAGACTGATCGGCCGCATCCTTCGCACCGTGGATTCGACGATTGCATCCCATTGCGACAGGCCGCGGGCGACGTCCTGCTGGATCTGGTCGACCAGGATCACCGAATTGCGCATGATCATGCCGGACAGCGAAATGATGCCCAGCAAGGCCACGAAGCCCATCGGCTGGCCGGTCACCAGCAGCGCGACCGCCACGCCAATGATGCCGAGCGGCGCGGTCAGCACCACCAGCAGGGCGCGCGCGAAATTGCCGAGTTGCAGCATCAGCAGCGTCAGCGTGGTGATCACGATCAGCGGCCACGAGGCGGCGATGGCGGCATTGGCCTTGGCGCTGCTTTCCACCGGGCCGCCGATTTCCAGCCGGAAACCGGGCGGCAGCTGCGCCTTGAACCGGGCCACCTGCGGCGCGATCGATTCGATGATCGTCGCCGGCTGCGTGTTGCCCACCGGATCGCCGCGCACCGAGATCGTCGGCAGGCGGTCGCGCCGCCAGATCACACCGTCCTCGAATACCGGCTTGAAGGTGGCGATCTGCCCAAGGGTGACGCTCTGGCCGTCGAAGCTGCCAACCGGCAGCGATTTCAGTGCGTCGACGTCGCGATGTTCCTTGCGCGGAATACGCAATTCGACGTCGATCAGCTGATCGTCCTCCCGGAACTGGGTAACCGTCGTCCCCGACAACTCCAGCGCCAGCAGACGCCCGACCGCATCCGAGCTGAGGCCGAGCGTCTTGATCTTGTCCTGGTCGAGCTGGACCTTGATCGCCAGCGACTGCTCGTTCCAGTCCAGGTTCACGGCCGTCACCTGCGGCTGGGCCGCGACGATTCTGCGCAGTTTCTCGGCTTCGATCTTGAGCCGCGGGATGTCGGCGCCGGACAACCGGTACTGCACGGGGTAGCCGGCGGGCGGCCCGTATTCGAAACGCACGGCCCGTCCGCGCACGTTGGGGAAGTCGGTCTCGAACAGGCGACGGATACGTGCAAGTTCGCGCTCCCGCGCCGGCACGTCCTTCGCGATCACCACCAGCTGCGCAAAATTGCGGTTGTTCAGCCGCTGGTCCAGCGCCAGCACAAAACGCGGCGCGCCCTGGCCGATGTAGTCGAGCACGTGGGCGACATCCTTGTCCTGCCGCAGCAGGGTTTCGAGCCTGATCGCCTGGGCGCGCGTGGCATCGATGGACGCGCCTTCCGGCAGCCACATTTCGACCAGGATTTCCAGCCGGTCGGACTGCGGGAAGAACTGTTTCTCGACCCGCTGCATCGCGACGAGCCCGACGACCAGCGCCATCACCGTCAGCGCAATCACACTGCGTCGATGCGTGAGGCACCCGTTCACCATGGCACGGAAACGCCGGTAAAACGGCGTGAGATACGCCGCGTTCTCGTCCGTCACGTGGCGAGCCGGTTTCAGCAGGACATGACCCAGATAAGGCGTCACCACGACCGCCACCAGCCAGGAGGACAGCAATGCGATCGTCGTCACCGCGAAGATGGCGAAGGTGTATTCGCCGACCATCGACTTGGCCAGCGCGATCGGCAGAAACGCGGTGGCGGTCAACAACGTGCCGGTCAGCATGGGGAACGCGGTCGAATGGAAGGCATAGGTGGCCGCCTCGAAGCGATTCCAGCCGGCCTCCAGCTTGTGCGCCATCATTTCCACCGCGATGATGGCGTCGTCCACCAGCAGGCCGAGGGCGATGATGAGCGCCCCGGTGGAGATGCGATGCAGGTCGATGTCGAACAGCCACATCGTGGTGAAGGTGATCGCCAGCACCACCGGGATGGACAGCGTCACCACCAGGCCGGCACGCCACTTGAGCGCGAGGAAGGTCACCGCCAGAACGATGGCGACGGCCTCGAAGAAGCTCTGCATGAAGAGCCGGACCGCGTGGCTGACGATGCTGGGCTGGTCGTGGATCCGCTGGATCTCCATGCCCACCGGCAGCGTCTTCTGCAAGTCCGCCATGGCGGCGGCCACGGCGCGTCCCATTGCCACCACGTCGCCGCCGTCGGCCAGCGACACTCCAAGCAGCACCGCTGGCTCGCCCTGTGAGCGGATTTCGGCGGTGGGCGGATCTTCGTAGCGCCGCGTCACGCTGGCGACATCGCCCAGCCGGATGCTGCGCGTGCCGATCCGAATGATCGTTTCGCGCACACCCTCGACGTCGGAATAGGGCCCCGACACGCGCATCGGGATCGACAGGGTCTCGTTTTCGATCCGCCCATTCGCCACCACGCCGTTCTGCTCCTGCACGGCCTGCATGATCTGCTGCGGCGTGAGGCCAAGCGTGGCGAGCTTTTGCGCAGGAATCTCGACGTAGATTTTTTCCGGGACGATGCCGAACAGCTCGACCTTGCCCACATTGGGCAGACGGCGGACCTCGCGCTGCGCGTCCTCGGCGGCGCGGCGCAGGTCGGACCGGCTGAAGCCGTCGCCGGTGAAGGCATAGATCGAGCCGAAAGTGTCGCCGAACTCGTCGTTGAAGAAGGGCCCCTGCGCACCGGCCGGGAGCGTTGTCTTCAGATCGCCGATCTTCTTGCGGACCTGATACCAAGCCGCGGCCACGTCGCGCCCCCGCACGGTTTCCTTGAGATTGACGAAAAGCGCCGTCTCGCCCGCCTTGGCGTAGCTCTGCACGTAATCGAGCTCGGGCATTTCCTGCAGCTTCTTCTCGATCCGCTCGGTCAGCTGTTCCGACACCTCCTGCGCGGTCGCGCCCGGCCATTGCGCCTGGATCAGCATGGTCTTGAAGGTGAACGGCGGATCCTCGGCCTGCCCCAACTGAAAATAAGACCGCACGCCGACCAGCAGGATCAGCACGATGAAAAAGCGCACCAGCGCTGGATGCTCGATCGCCCAGCGCGACAGGTTGCCGCGCCCGGGCACGAAACGGGGGGCGTCGTTCATGGGCGGCCGGGGTCGGCCAGACTCACCTGCTGGCCGGGCGCCAGCTTGTGCACGCCTGCCGTCACCACCCACTCGCCGGCAGCCAGCCCCGATACGATGGCCGCGCGTTCGCCATTCAACTCGCCGATCTGCACGGCGCGCGCCGCCACTTTGCGGGTCTGGGGATTCACCACCCACACCTGTGGCTTGCCGTCGATCCGGAACAAGGCCGATTGCGCCACCGACAGGCTCGACACCGATTCGCTGCCGACCTCGACCGTGGCCGTCATGCCCAGTTTCACGGCAGCATCGGGATGCAGCAGGCTGACGCGGGCACTGTAGGTACGGCTGCCCGCATCGGCCACCGGCGACACTTCGCGCAGGCGGCCGGCATAATCCCGCCCCGGCACCGACCACAGGCGGATGCGCGGATTGTGCGCGGCGCGCAATGAATCGAGCGCATTTTCCGGCACGTCGATGCGAACTTCGCGCTCGCCGTCGCGCGCCAGTTGCGCCACCGGCTGGCCGGCCGCCACCACCTGCCCCGCCTCAAACGAAATGGCCGTCACCACGCCGGCATGCGGCGCAGTCAGCCGGGTATAGGCCTGCTGGTTGTCCTGGCGGGCCGCTTCCGCCCGCAACTGGCGCGCCTGCGCCGCGGCCGCCTCGGCAGTGGTCCGGCGGCGATCCAGTTCTGCCTGGGAAATGAAATTCTGTGCGCGCAGCTCGGTAAAGCGCTGCAGGTCCTGGCGCGCCAGCCGAGCCTCGGCCTCGGCGGCCGTCAGCTGCGCGTGTGCCGCGTGCGACGCCAGCACATAGTCGTTGGGGTCGAGCGTGGCGATGATCTGACCCGCCTTGACCTGACTGCCGACGTCCACCTTGCGGGCGTCGACCCGTCCCGCCACGCGAAACGCCAGATCGGTCTCATAGCGCGCCCGCACCTCTCCTGCGTAGCGCGTGCCTTGCTGGGCGGTGTGCATCCCCACCTGCTCCGCGCGTACCGGACGGATATCCTCGGGTGCCGCGGGCGGCGCGTCGCGCCCGCACGCGGCCAGCAGGAGCACAAGGACAGTCAGCGGAAGAAAGGGATTCATGCCAGGATTATCGCCTATCGTCCCGGGTTCGGCCTGCCTGGTTCCTGTCGCATCAAGATCGCCCGATGACACCGGCAGCCATGACGGAGTTATGATGCGGGTCGCGCATCTGCCGCTGCCGGATCCAATTCGGTTGCCCGGGCTCATGCCCGGCCGCATTTTTCAACCATCCTAGACGCCTGGAGTTCCGATGACCGCCTCGTCCAAACCCCTTACCGAAGCCGCCCTGCTGAAGATGCCGGCTTCCGCCTACATGAACGCGGCCCAACTCACGTTTTTTCGCACCCGCCTCGAAACGCTGCGCGACGAGATGCTCAGCAATGCGGCCGACACTGGCGAACACCTGAAGGAAAACGAGAATTTTGCCGATCCCAACGACCGCGCCACCGTGGAAGAAGAGCACATGCTGGAACAGCGCGTGCGCGACCGTGAGCGCAAGCTGCTGAAAAAGATCAATTCCGCCCTGGCGCGCATCGACAGCGGCGAATACGGCTGGTGCCTGGAAACCGGCGACCCCATCGGACTGCCCCGTCTGCTGGCCCGCCCGACCGCCGAATACTCGATCGAGGCGCAGGAACGCCACGAGAAGAAGGAGCGGCTGCACGCCTGATCCGGCCCCTTCCTGCGCGAAGGGGTTTTTCAGGGGCCCGAATGCAACTTGGTTGCATTCGGGCCCTACGTCCCCTAGAATCGCCCCATGAATTCCGCTTCGCACCACGACAAGGCCGTCCGGCTGATCCGGGAATGCGGCGCAAGCGCGACCGCCGCCCGCGTCCAGGTGCTGCAATTGCTTCTGGCGGCCAACACGACGGCATCCCACCAGGCCCTGATGCAGGCGGCCACGGACGAAGCCCAGCCGCTCGACAAGGTCACCCTGTATCGCGTGCTCGACTGGCTGGTCGCACAAGGCCTGGCGCACAGCGTGACCGGCCAGGATCGTGTACGCCGCTTCGGCGTCGCGCACGTCCACCATGGTCATGCGCATTTCGAATGCGACGCCTGCGGGCGCCTCTTCTGCCTGGCGGACCGCCCGAGCGCACAACCGCGAACCCCGCCCGGATTCGAGGCGCGCCACATCGACGTCACCGTACACGGCCGCTGCGCGGATTGTGCGTACACAGGCGTCTGAATCATGCAACCGTTTCCTGGCTTCGGTCGTCGCCATGCTCGCGCCTGATTCCCCTCTGCCGATCACGCTGCTCACCGGTTTTGGCTTCGGCCGCCGCTGCGCGGCTTCACGTCGGCTACGCCGACATGAGCCTGCACCGAAACCTGCGCTCACTCCCGTGAGGACATCCGTGTGATGGCGACGCCCGAGTCCCCCATCCCAATCACGCTGCTCACCGGTTTTCTTGGCAGCGGCAAGACGACGGTGCTGAACCATCTGGTGCGCACGCTGCCGCGCACAGCCATTCTCATGAACGAGTTCGGCGAAGTCGCGCTCGACCACCAGCTGCTGCAAGAAATGGACGGACCGATGGCACTGCTGTCGGGCGGCTGCGTGTGCTGCACGATTTCCGGCAGCCTGTCGCCGACGCTGAAGAACCTGTGGATGGCCCGGCAAAAAGGCGACATTCCGGCGTTCGAACGCGTCATCATCGAAACCACCGGCATCGCCGATCCGGCCCCCGTGCTCGACAACCTGCTGCACGACAACTGGGTGCGCGCACGCTTCCGCCTCGACGGCGTGGTGACCACGGTCGACGCGCTGTTCGGCATGGGTCAGCTGGACGAACACTTCGAGGCCGTCAAGCAGGTGGCGGTGGCCGACCGACTGCTGCTTACCAAGACCGACCTCGCCTCTGCCGACATGGTCGCCGCGTTACGCGATCGGCTCGCAACGCTCAACCCGGCGGCCGACATCGTGACCGTGACGAACGGCGAGCTCGACCCCGCCGCGATCCAGAACCTGGGATTGTGGAATGCCGAGACCCGGTCGCTGGAAGCCATGCGCTGGCTGAAGCCGCAACGCTATCAGCCCGCCAGTGCCAGCCCGCTTGCCGGAAAGGCGCGGCCCGACCTGCACGACACGCGCATCCAGGCGTTTTCGGTGGTGATCGACGCACCGCTCGACCGCTGCGGGCTGCAATCGGCGCTCGGCATGCTGACCTCGTTTCGCGCCGAAAACCTGCTGCGCTTCAAGGCCATCGTGAACCTGCAGGACGAACCGCAACCTGTCGTGCTGCATGGCGTCCAGCATGTGCTGTATCCCGAAGTCCGGCTCGACACCTGGCCGGATGACGACCATCGCAGCCGCTTCGTGTTCATCGTGCGCGACCTCGAACCCGAATTCGTCGCCAAGCTCCTGGCCGATTTCAGTGGCGCGGCACACCGTCACGCCGAATCGGCCATGCCGGCATCGCCTTCATGAACCCGGCCCAGAAAATTCTGGTCGGCGCGATTCGCGTCTACCAACTGGCACTTTCGCCCTGGCTGGGCCGGCAATGCCGTTACCTGCCGACCTGCTCGGAATACGGCCAGGAGGCCATCGAAAAGCACGGCGCGCTCAAGGGCAGCTGGCTGGCCGCAAAACGCATCGGCCGCTGCCGCCCCGGCTGTGATCACGGCTACGACCCGGTCCCGCCCGTCAATCCGCCGAGACGTTAGAATTCGCCCCATGCCGTCGCGCCGCCTGCTCTCCTGGCTGTTCGCCCTGACCCTGCTGTTCGGTCAGGCGGCCGCGTTCGCGCATGCGCTGACCCATTTGCGTACGCACGATACGGGCCTGCCCGACAAGGTATGCGAAGTCTGCCTCGCGCAGGCCCAACTGGGCACGGCGCTGCCGCCCAGCCTGGTCGTCATGGCGACGCCGCCGGGCGTATACATCTATGCGCCCGGCGTAACGTTCCAGTGCGCCGATCTTGCCCCCCGCCCTGCGTGCGCCCGCGCGCCCCCCGCTCCGTCCAACGCCTGAGTTTTTTCGAAGCCTGTGCCGCCCATGTGCGCAGGCGTTCATCTCACGTTGACGGAGTCAAACATGTTACGTCCCGCCCTCCTGGCGGCCGCGTT
>JAIBEL010000030.1 GCA_019459285.1 Rhizobium sp.
CCTGATCGAATCCCCCTTTCACCCCGATTTCAGTGCCTTGTATCAGAAGCTCGGCATTGCGGCGCAACGTTTCGACTCGGCCCGCAATCTCCACCGGGCGATGCAGAAACAGCCGCCGGATTTTTTCGTGGGGGAATTCATCTACGGCTGGGGCAACAATTACGCCGGCGCCAACGTCTCCAATCTGGATGTCACGCTCCGGTCCCTGCAACGCTTTGCGCCGCAGGCGAAGATGATCGTGTTCCTGCATCCGCGTGAAGAAGACCACATCGGCAAGCTGCTGGAACTGTTTCCCATCCACGCCGTGCTGACCTACCCGGTGAGCGAACAGGCGATGCAGGCAGCATTGCAACCCCCGGCGTAAATGCGTTATCTGCCATGCATTCAGCAGCTAAAAAGGGGGCGCCTATTTTTGGGAAAGTTCGGCCAGGCTGCGAAACACATCGTTGAAAGACGCCTCGCGATTACGTACGAAACAGGCCACTTCTGCTACGGCACAAACGGACAGTTCATTCCCCATCATCATCCAGCCCCGAGGCGGCCAGCCCCCCGTGCCGGAAAGGGTCATGAGAACATCGCTGCCATGGTGCATGATGCGGCCATTCGCGTAACACAACTCGGCTGCCAGTTGCATGTCCAGCTGATCCAACTGCCCTGCAGCCTCTGCGAGGGTTCCATCGTCATAGAAACGCAATGTGGCCACGACACCCTTGAGTCCGGACAGGCTCTCTAAATCCGACATGGTGCAATCTCCTTTTACAGGCACCGAATTCAGACGGTGGCATTGAATCTCTGGTAAGCCGCGTCGTAATCGAAATCCTTGCTGTGCGCCAGAATCGCATTGCCGTTCATGCCCATCACCACGTTATCCAGGGTCACGAAGGCAAAACCGCGTTCGGGCAGAAACCCTTGCTGACCTGTCAGCTTTGTCCATCCCAAGGCCTGCATACGGTAAATCGCCATGTTGGCGGCACACATCTGCGCAATAAGCTCTGCAAAATCACGTTCCAGTTCACCGCGTATCTGGCCCAGCTCGCCCGTGCAAGAAAACTCGATCGCACCATATACCCCGGGCAAAGACATCAATTCATCCAATGTTGGCATTTGGCTCTCCTTTTCCACCCGGTTTGATGGGTTCAGTGCCAGCCGACTCTGTCATGGCCTTGATCACCCGATTGAATGAGGTTTGCCGCCCCTGCACGATGCACATACTGTCGTGAATCGTGACGATGGACTTTTCCGGCCCCCACGTCATCCAGCCATAAAAGCTATCCCATCCCGATTGATCGGCCATGCGGCCCAACAGGCGACCCTGCATTTCCATGGTCATCGTGATGGCTGCGCACAGGTGCACCATTTCTCCAGCCTCGGCTTCGGTCAACGCCCCTTCGAACTCTTCCAGGAACCCCTTTCTGGAAAAAAGGCCGGCGGCCACAGTGCCAGGCAATTTCACCAACTCAGATGCTCTTGACATGACACCTCCACAAAATAGCCAGACCAGAAAACCAGTATAGGAAGAAATAAGCCTTTTCCCCTGATGAGACCATCGACCTTACCCCCAGCAGGCGATGCAGGCGGCACGCAACCCGCGACCTGAATCCGCCAGGAAAACACGGGGTCAGTTCCGCCCCGTTACGGCGCCACCACGCGCCGCGCATGACGCACCAGCAGCGGAAGTGCCATGCGGTTAACCAGGCCCGGCAGGCGCAGCGGCTTGACCAGCATTTTCACCGTCATCTCGTAAGGATAGTGGGCGCGTGCCCAGTGCCCTGCCGTATGTTGAAAGCGCTGAAAGTCCAGGGGGCTGAATGTCTGTCCGGGGTGACGCACGGCATGGGCGTTTTTCAAAGCCAGGTAGGCGTCCTCCTGACCGATTTCCCCGAGTCGCTGCCGAATGACGCGGGCCACTTGCCAGCGTGACGGGCGTTCCAGTTCGCGATAACGCAGGAAGGCATGATAGAAATACTTGTAGTGCCCCACTTCGTCGTCACGGATATGGCCCACCAGTGTGGCAAGCACCGGCTCCGGACTGATTTGCTGCAACAAACCATACAGGCCCGAGGTGCCGGTTTCCACGACACAGCGTGCAACCATCTCCAGCGCACGCGTGGGCTCCAGCAGTTCCGCCTTGCAATACGGGCGATAGTCCGTGCAGAACCCGTCAAACGCCGTCTGCCAGTCAAATGCGGGCCACACTGTCTCCACATAGCGTCGCAGTGCGCGTCCGTGCTGCAGTTCCTCCGGTTCCCATCGCTCACGCAGCCACTGGCTGGCTTCGGCATCGCCTGCCATGTGGTCCAGCAGGTTGTGTGTGTACAAATCCGCCAGGCTCTCCACAAACGAGGCCGCTGCGAGTACATGGAACCACGTCTCTTCGTGGACGATGCGTTCATGCGCAATGCGGTCGAACGCAATCTGCTCGATCGACCAGGGATGCGGCGCGACGAAGGCGGGGTGGGGATCGGGCATATCAACTCATCTGCTTGCGGTCCTGGTCAGACTCATAGGGGCGACTGCGGTTCATTGCACGAATTAAAGACGCAAGACCGGACTTAATCCAGTCGCAACAAGGGTATAAAGTGTATTTGCACGATTCGTTTCAGACCGAAAGGGGGAGTCATGCAATCAAAAACACATGGCGCGGCGTCTGCTGGACCGATATGTTCCTCTGCCCCAACGACGCTCAAGACCCCGGCCGCCAGCCCACGGGGCACCGATCGATCGATGCACCGCATGGCGTTCAGGATGCTGTTCATGGGATCGGTTTTCGCTTGTGCGCTCGCGAGCCCGGGCCCGGCTCCTGCCGCGGAAGCCGAGGCGAACACCCCTGAACGCATGCTCGCCCCGTTTAATCCTGGCTGGCAACTCACATCCAATCGTTTCGCCCCATTCCTGCTTGCGCAAGATCTCGCCAGCACGACGGATGCTTCGTCCCCGGTCGCATCCCCACCCTCCGATACTCCTGTCGCGCCATCCGGACGCTTCGGAAAAAGTGAGGATCGCCCCAACTATCTCATTCCGGCCGCGGAGATTATCGGATTCAACATCCTGCTCAACCGGTTCAACTACTACTTCATCGACAAACCGGTCTACGACACCAGCCTGCAAACGATCCGGGACAATTTGAGCGCCAAATGGGTGGTCGACACCGATCCGTTCGCGGTGAACCAGTTCATGCATCCGTATCAGGGCTCCGTTTATTTCGGACTCGCACGCTCGTCCGGACTCGACTACTGGAAGTCGCTTGGGTATACGTTCGGCGGCAGTCTGCTCTGGGAGATCGCCGGCGAGACGGGGCCGCCTTCCATCAACGACCTCGTCACCACCGGCCTCGGCGGGACGTTTCTCGGCGAACCGCTGTTCCGCATGGCGAACCTGCTACTGGAACGCGGCGGTGAAACGCCCGGGTTCTGGCGTGAAACGGGGGCGGCGGCGATCTCTCCGCCGCTGGGCTTCAACCGGCTCGCCTTCGGTGACCGCTTCCGCGCGGTGTTTCAGAGCCACAACCCGGCCACCTACAGCTATGTCCGTATCGGCTGGAACAAGATCGATGACGCATTCGATGGCATCGTGGGCCAGGCGGTGAAACGCGATACGGCCACCGCGGACTTCCACATGTCCTATGGGCTGCCCGGGAAGAACGGCTATCGCTATACGCGCCCGTTCGACTACTTCGATTTCGAATTCACCGCGACGACCGCCAACGTGTTCGAGAACATCATGAGCCGCGGCCTCCTCATCGGAAAGGAATACGCGGCGGGCGACAACTACCGCGGCATCTGGGGCCTCTACGGCAGCTACGACTACCTGTCGCCGCAGACGTTTCGCGTCTCGAGCACCGCGGTGTCGTTCGGCACGACCGCGCAATGGTGGATTGCGGACAATGTGGCGCTGCAGGGCACCGCCCTCGCGGGTGTGGGCTACGGTGCCGCCGGGACCATACATGGCCCGGGGGAGCGCGATTACCATTACGGCGCCACGCCGCAGGCGCTCCTGTCGCTGCGCCTGCTATTGGGTGAGCGCGTCAACGTCGACCTGACGGCACGCTCCTACTACGTCAGTGATGTGGCCTCGACCGAGGACCGGGGCACCGAGCGCATCTTCCGGGGAGATGCGGCGTTTACCATGCGCATCCACGGCCCCCACGCCATCACGCTCAAGTACAACGCCTCGCGACGGGATGCGCGCTACCCCGATATCCCCAACACCCTGCAGACCGTGAGAACCGTGAGCCTGCTCTACACCTACTATTTCGGCGATGCCAGGTTCGGCGCGGTCGAGTGGCGGGAGGCGGGCGAACGCTGAAGGGGGTATCGGCGACGCGCGGGTGCAACCACGTCGTACGCTTAAGTTCGCAGGTGCCGGCGTAAGTCGATTGGCTGGTAACAGACTGGTTGGCAGCTTGAATGTGTGTAAACCATGGTTTACTATCCAGCCATGATCGAAATCCTTAAAAGCGCGACTTTACAGCGCGCGCCCGGATCGAGGCGCGTGGTGTCAGGATGGCCCTGGGCAACCCTGTGGATGTGAAGCCGCTACGGAATGGCCTCCATGAAATACGGGGTGAAGCATGGCCGAGAAGTTTTCCCGCTGGGATGTAGCGGACTATCTCGATACGGAAGAGGATATGGCGCTGTATCTGGATGCCTGCCTCGAGGACGATCCCGGCGACGGGAGCCTGATCCGTACCGCCCTGGGTGACATTGCCCGCGCGCGCGGCATGACGCAGCTTGCGCACGACACCGGTCTGACGCGCGAAGGCCTCTACAAGGCGCTTTCCACGGAAGGCAATCCCGCCTTTTCCACCATCTTCAAGGTGATCCGCGCCCTCGGCGTCAAGCTTCATGCAACGCCCTGATGGGCTTTCCGAATTCCGGCCCATGAATTTCCTGGCCTCGGCGATCAGCGCCGATTGACGCTGATCCTTCCGGGCCCCATGAGTAGCACCGCGATCGCGGTGAACAAGAACATGCCCTGCAGTTCCAGCGCCCAGCCGCCCTGCTCGTTGAGGCTCGTGAGTTGTGCGACGTGGGCAAGTGCGAACGCAAAGAGCATGTTGGCGGCGATGAGCGCGGCGCCGATGCGCGCATAGAAGCCGGCGATGAGCAGGAGCGGGCCGAGCACTTCGCCGACGTACACGCCGTAGGCGAAGAAGGCGGGCATGCCCATGCCGGTCACCATGCCCTCGATCGGGGCGATGCCGTGCCGGAGCTTGGCTATGCCGTGCAGCAGAATCAGGATGCCGAGGGTGAGACGCAAGACCAGCTTGCCGACATCGTCCAGATTGTTTTTCATCGTCATGCTCCCGGTTGTGGATACGGTGTGAGAACCATCGTGTCCTGGCGTGCTTTCACCTTAAGGCATTGGCTTCAAGGCGCAAGTCGGATATCTGTCGTCCCCATAACCCTGCCCCCATCGCCTACCGGCTGGCCTGCGCCCGCTTCCAGGCGGCTGGCCGACCATGCGCTTGAACGCGGGCGAGAACGCGACTTCGGATTCGTAGCCCCCTTCCAGGGCGACGGTCGCCACGGTGCGATTCGATTCCCGCGACGCCTCGCCGCTTGTCTGTTCCCGGCGAATGCAAAAAACACTAGAACGACAAAAGGGCCAGCCCTGTCTGGCCCTATTTGTTTGGGCGTATCTCAAGTACATCCGGATTGACGCGTTATAACAGGTGACCGCAGCGAAGCCACCCTCACACGGCCTCGCGACTCCGGAAGTGCTTCCCCTCAAGCCAAGGAAACCCATGCAACGCGCCCGTGCCATCCGATTGGCTTTCCCATTCCATCCAAACTTCAAAATGCCCGGATTGCAGGCCGCACTGTATGCGGCCTGCCTCGCCCCGCTGGCGACCGGCGCAGCGGAGTTCACGCCGCTGGACGATCTGACAGGCGGGGGATTTGCAAGTTATGCCACGGGCGTGAGCGATGACGGCTCGGTCGTGGTGGGACGCAGCATCGGCGCCAGCGGCTACGAGGCGTTCCGCTGGACACAGGCCGGGGGGATGGTGGGCCTGGGCGATCTGCCGGGTGGGATGTTCGAGAGCCTGGCCAACGGCGTGAGCGGCGATGGCGCAGTGGTGGTGGGACGCGGCCGCAACGCGAGCAGCCAGTTCGAGGCGTTCCGCTGGACGCAGGCAGGCGGCATCGTGGGCCTCGGCGATCTGCCGGGCGGGCAATTCGAAAGTGAGGCGTTCGCCACGAACGGCGATGGTTCGGTCGTGGTGGGATATGGCAAAAATTCCAGCTTCAGTTATGAGGCGTTTCGCTGGACGCAGGCGGGAGGCATGGTGGGCCTCGGCGATCTCGCAGGCGGGAGCGCTTACAGCGTCGGTCTCGACGTAAGCGATGATGGCTCGGTCGTGGTAGGAATGGGCAACAGTGCCAGCGGTTATGAGGCATTCCGCTGGACGCAAGCGGGCGGGATGGTGGGGCTCGGCGACCTGGCAGGCGGCAGTTTTTTCAGCGAAGCCTACGGCGTGAGCGGCGACGGCTCGGTGGTGGTGGGATACAGCACGAGCGCCAACGGCCAGGAGGCGTTCCGCTGGACGCAGGCCGGCGGGATGGCGGGCCTCGGCGACCTGCCGGGTGGGATGTTCGACAGCGTGGCCTATGCGACGAATCGCGACGGTTCGGTGGTGGTGGGACGCGGCGTGAACGCCAGCAACTATCAGGAGGCGTTCCGCTGGACGCAAGCGGGCGGGATGCAAAGCGTGACGGACTGGCTGGCCGCCGCCGGCGTGACCGTCGCGTCGGGCTATCTGCTGGGCAGCGCCACCGGGGTGTCGGCGGACGGCAGTACGGTGGTCGGGCAGGCCTACGGCCCCTCCGGAGACGAAGCCTATCTGGCGCGCGTGTCGGCTGCGGGCAGCGGTTCGGTCAGCCTCGCCGATTTGCAGCACAGCCTGCTGGAAGCCAGCCGCGCGGGCGACATGACGCAGGGCATGAGCAATCTGGTGATGCATGGCGAACATAGCCGTCCGCTGTCGCGCCGGGTGGCCGCCGGCCGGAAGGCCTTGTGGGTATCGGGGGACTGGGGCACGGACAACCACGACACGCGCGACGGCAATCTGGGTGCGGCCGAGCTCGGCGGCGGCATCAACCTGGGCAGCGCGCAGCTCAATCTGGCGCTGGGGCAAGCCTGGGCCAGGCAAAACCTCACGCTGGGCGGCGCAGCCCGATCCGATGGCACCTATTTGATGGCCGAGACCTTGCTGCCCTTACCCGACACGCTGTGGGCGACCCTGGATGCCTACGGCATGTGGGGCGAGGCAGATGTGCGTCGCGGCTATCTGAATGCGGGGCTGCCGACCACGTCCAATGGCCAGGCCGACACGTACACTTGGGGGCTGCGCGCGCGGGTCGACTGGGATCACGCGCTGTCGCTCGGCCAGTTCGATCTCACGCCTTATGCCGATCTGAGCCATACCAGCACGCGCACGGACGCCTACACCGAAGCCGGCGGCGGTTTTCCGGTGGCGTACGACGCACGCACGACCAAGGGGACCGAATTGCGTATCGGTGCCAACGCCAGTCGCCCGCTTGCCGGCACCCTGCGCTTGATCGGCACGCTCGAAGTCGCCCACCTGTTCCAGGCGCGCCAGGCCGACACGCGCGGCCAGGTGGTGGGACTGTTCGGCTTCGATGTTCCCGGCACCGACAACAAGCAAACCTGGCTGCGCGCAGGCGGCGGCGTGGAAGGCAGGCTGGGGGGCGGCACGGCGTCGCTCATGCTGAACGTCACGACCGAGGGGGCCGCACCCAATATGTGGCTGGCAACGGCTTACCGTATGGCGTTCTGAGTACTCCGTCGGGCCGTGAACGGGTCAGGTGCCCGGCGACTTTGATGACGGCCCCTTTGATGGGTACCCTGTCGCGATGGATTCCCTGATCGCCGCTGCCGCGCGCGCGCTCGTTGCCGGCGACGCGCTTGGAGCCCTCAAGCGCGTCGCGTTGCGCGACGACCCGCCGGCGCTCGCCCTGCGCGGTACCGCCATGGCCCAGCTCGGCGAATACTCGCG
This sequence comes from Rhizobium sp., assembly GCA_019459285.1. Taxonomy (GTDB): domain Bacteria; phylum Pseudomonadota; class Gammaproteobacteria; order Burkholderiales; family Thiobacillaceae; genus Thiobacillus. The sequence continues at coordinate 8,021 of JAIBEL010000030.1, forward strand.
TGCCCGCGAACTGCTACGGCGCGCCGCCCGCGGCTTTGGCGCCCGCGAGGAAGTGGCGCACGCACGCTGCGTGGTCGCAGAAGCGGAGGTGGCGCTGGCGATGCGCGACCTCCTCGGGTCGCCGCGAACGCTGGCAACCGCGGCGGCCACACTCGAGAAGCGAGCCGATCGCGCCAATGCGCTGCACGCACGTCTGATCCTGGTGCGCCGGCTGCTCCTGCTCGGTCGCCTCGACGAGGCTGCGTCCGTCCTGTCCACGCTCGATACGCAGGGCGTGCCGCCGTCGCTGCAGGCAATCGCCGAGATGGCCGCGGCCGAGGTGGCATTGCGCTCGCTGCGCACGGCAGTAGCGCAGGCTGCACTCATGCGCGCCCTGGATGCGGCCAAACGCGCGGGCGTACCTGCACTCCTCGCCGAAGTGGCCGAGGTGCGCGCCGCGCTCGATCGTCCCGCCGCCCGGCGCGTCCACGCGGACCACGAGCATCCCCTGCGCCTCGACGAGGTGGAAGCCCTGTTCGCCTCGGGCGCGCTGGTGGTCGACGCCTGCCGCCACGGCCTGCGCACCGGCGCGACCTGGCGGCCGCTGGCGCGCCGGCCGGTGCTGTTCGCGCTGGCACGTGCGCTCGCCGAGGCGTGGCCTGGCGATGTGAGCCGGGACACCCTGATCGCACGCGCGTTCCACACGCGCCGGCCCGACGAGACGCACCGTGCGCGCCTGCGAGTGGAGATCGGCCGCCTGCGCGCGGTGGCCGCGCCGCTGGCGCATATCGAGGCCACCGCGCGCGGCTTCGCGCTCACGCCGGGCGGCGAGCACGCCGTAGTCGTCCTGGTGCCCCCAATCGAGGGCGACCAGGCATCGTTACTGGCGCTACTTGCCGACGGTACGGCCTGGTCGACTTCGGCCCTCGCGCTGGCGCTCGGGGCCAGCCAGCGTTCGGTGCAGCGTGCGCTCGTCGAACTGGAGGCAGCGGGACGGGTGCGTTCGATCGGGCGTACGCGCACGCAGCGCTGGCTGGCGCCGCCACTGGCCGGATTCACGACGATCTTGTTACTCCCCGCTACGCAGCCGCTCGGTTAGATTGACCTCACGGCGCCATTCCGGCGCGCCAACAGGAGCAAACGATGACCACACCCCAAACCAAGACAGTCGAAACGAACCCCCAGCCGCCGGCGCGCGCCGCCGAGATCGTGCGTGAATACGGCCCCATCGCCGGCGCCGAGCACATTCACGGCGTCACCCACGACGGCCGCCGCGTCTGGGCCGCCACCGGACCCAGGCTGGTCGCCTTCGACCCCGACAGCGGCCAGCTCGCACATACGCTCGATTGCGCCGGCGACGCCGGCACCGCCTTCGACGGCACGCACCTCTACCAGATCGCCGACGCACGCATCGACAAGATCGATCCCGCCACGGGCGATGTCGTGGCGTCGATCCCGGCGCCTGGCCACGGCAGCGACTCGGGCCTCGCCTGGGCCGAAGGCAGCCTGTGGGTGGGGCAGTACCGCGACCGCAAGATCCACCAGATCGACCCGGCCACGGGCGACATCCTGCGCACCATCGAATCCAACCGCTTCGTCACCGGCGTGACCTGGGTCGACGGCGAGCTGTGGCACGGCACCTGGGAAGACGACGGCAGCGAACTCCGCCGCATCGACCCGGAGAACGGCACAGTGCTCGAACGGCTCGAAATGCCGCCCGGCGTCGGTGTCAGCGGGCTCGAGTCCGACGGCGCAAACCTGTTTTATTGCGGCGGCGGACCGAGCGGCAAGGTCCGTGCCGTGCGGCGCCCGAAACGGACGCAGGCGTGAACGGCTGCACACGCGGCCGTACCCGACAAATGGCTGTGCGGCTGACGTGCTTTGAATGGGACCTGGGGGAAACAGTCTCGGCGAGTGAATCTGCGACAAGTGAGGCAGTCTCCACTTGCTTCAGATTCATCTATCTGAGTAAGCTTCACGGCAACCAACGATAGGAAAAGCCATGTCGGTCGAGGAGGAAGCCAAGCAGGTCGTTCGCCGCTCTGTCGAAGCGTTCAATCGCGGCGATATGAACACGTTGAGGGCCTTACTTGCAGAGGAAGCCGAGATTCAAGGTGTCTTTGGCAAGGGGCTGTTCGAGAAGATCGAGCCCATCTGGCGCCAGCTGATCGAGGGCTACACCATGCAACTCGATATCCAGAGCCTGGTTGCGGAAGGCAACGTCGTGGCGGCAAGGCACGTCGAATCAGGAAGCTTTCGTGCGCCCGCATTTGGCCATCAACCAACCGGTAAATCTTACGAACGGGTGGGGATTGAGTGGTTCGAGATCGAAGGCGGAAAGATCAAGCGTCGCTGGGGTGCAAGGGACTCGACAGCGCAGGCCCGGCAGTTGGGAATTCCACTGAGCGCATGACCCTGACGGTATCTGACTGACATAGGGCGACAGCCCATTCGCTATAGCCGATGCACGCCCAAGGCTTCCCGCCCATCGCCGACGCGCACGCGCGAATCCTGATCCTCGGCAGCCTGCCCGGCCAGGTGTCGCTCCAGCGGCAGCAGTACTACGCGCAGCCGCAGAATGCGTTCTGGAAAATCATGGGCCGTCTCTTCGGTGCGGGCCCCGAGTTGCCCTACGAGGACCGCGCGCAAGACCTGGTTCGGAACAGGATTGCGCTGTGGGACGTATGCGCCGCAGCACAGCGGCCGGGCAGCCTGGACGCCGCGATCGTGCATTCGAGCGTGGTGCCGAACGACTTCGCCGCATTCATCGCAACCCATCCCCATGTCGAGCTGATCTGCTTCAACGGCGGCAAGGCGGCCGAACTCTACCGCCGGCTCGTGCTGCCCGGCCTGCCCAACACGCGCCGCGCCATCCGATACGCAACGCTGCCCTCGACCAGCCCGGCCCATGCGGCCATGCCGTTCGAAGAAAAACTGACGCGCTGGGCGGCGGTGCTGCAGAATTGACGCGTCCAACGGGCTGCATCGCTTGATGCGGCCGCGAGTCTTCCCTTCCTACACGCCGCCATGCCCGCTAGCCATTCCGTCATCGTCCGCAACCTGCTCCCCCTTGCCGCTTCCGTCCTGCTGGCCATCGTGTGGTCCGGAATGGCACGTGCGGCAGAACCATCGATCGATATTGCAGTGGGCGCACAGCCGCACCGGTTCACTCGCACCGAACTGCTGAGACACCCCGCGCTTCGCAGTATCGAGATTCGGAACGATGTGGCCTACCACCGCACGATGCGCTACCAGGCGATACCGCTCTCCGCGTTGATCGCGTCATTGCCGCACGTCGAGTCGCTGCAATTCACCGCGCGCGATGGCTTTGTCGCCAATATCCCGGGCGGCCTGCTTGCCGGCGAGGCGCAGCCCTGGCTGGCCATCGAACCGGCGGATGACGCGTGGCCGGCGCTCAAGCCGGGAAGCGGCAGTGCCGGGCCTTTCTACCTGGTGTGGCGGGCGCCGGAAAAAGCCGGCATCTCGCCCGAGCAATGGCCTTACCAGATTGCCAGGATTGCGGACGCGGCGCCGCTGGAAACGCGCTATCCGCAAATCCGGCCCAGGACGGCCGCGAACAGTGCGGAACGACGGGGGATGCAGACATTCGTGACCCACTGTGCGGCCTGCCACACCATCGATGGCGGCGGCGATGCGGCGGTGGGCCCTGACCTGAACCGGCCGTTCAACCCGACCGAATACTTCAACGAGCCGTTCCTGCGCAAGCTGATCCGCGACCCGGCCTCGGTTCGCAATTGGGGACGGCGCAACATGCCGGGCTTCGCGCCGGCGGTGCTGAGCGAGGCGCAACTGGACGATCTGCTGGCCTATCTGCGCCAGATGGCGATGCAGCGCTGATACGCCATTCGGGCCAGGGCAATTAGAATAGCCCTATCTACCGTCCGGCTTTGCCCAGCATCGCCCCCTGCCAACTGACGCCGCTTCCCGCACCATGACGACACGCCCGACTCCACTCGACGCCGCCCACTTCGACGCCAAAGCCCGCCAATGGGACGACAACCCAGTGTTCCAGGAACGCGGACTGAAGATTGCGCAGGCCATCCGGCAGGCCGTCGCCTTGAACAAACGCATGAGCGCGCTCGACTACGGCTGCGGCACGGGCCTGCTGTCCTTTCCGCTGAAGGACGAGCTCGGCGCGATCCTGATGGCGGACAGTTCGAGCGGGATGCTCGAGGTGGTGGCGGGAAAGATCGCCGCGCAGGGCGTGCCCAACATGACGCCGATGAAGCTGGATCTGCTCGCCGACCCGGCTCCGACCCGGAAATTCGACCTGATCGTCACATCGATGACGTTGCACCATGTGCCCGACACCGGCCATATCCTGCGCATCTTCCACGATCTGCTGCATCCCGGTGGCACCCTGTGCATTGCCGACCTGGACCAGGAGGATGGCAGCTTCCACGGAATCGGGGTCGAGGTGCATCATGGTTTTGACCGCGCCGACCTGGGGCGGCGCGCCACGCAGACGGGATTTGCCGATGTGCGGTTCCAGACCGTGTTCAGCATTGCCAAGGCACGCGAGACCGGGACGCAGGACTATCCGGTGTTTTTGATGACCGCGCGGCGCGCGGGCGCATAGCGAAAGGACGACGAAATGGGTTTCGAATACATGTTTTTCGACGAGGTGCTACGCGACCGTTTCGTGGCGTTTGCCGCGGGGCACGGCATCGCGAGCACGATGCGGCAGGACGAGATCGATGGCTTTGTCATCGAACTGCCGGATGGGCTTGACGACGATCTGCAGGACGCGCTCGAGGCCGAGTACGACGCGATCATGGACGCACAGATGCTGCTCGCCGAATCGGACGAGGATCTGGTCAGCCACGCCGTCGCCGGCGTCACCGTGACGCTGTCGGACGGCACGACCCGCGCCGTCCGCATTCCGCCCCCGATCGCCCGCCGCCTCTTCGAGCACTTCACGCCCGAGGAAGTCCACGAGATCGCCACCGCGATCGCCGAGAGCGTGGAAAATCCGATCGACGGTCCGATCTGCCACAAACCGCCCCAATAAATGTCCCTCGGGGCACCCGGAAAAATCGCCCCGATCCGGCCATGATCGATGGCTGAAATGGCGCGATACGCTAGACTGTGCCCGATAGCTGCACGACCAGAACATACGCTGTCCCCTAGATGAACCCCTCGTTGCTCATTTTCATTATTTCCTTCTTCGTGGCACTGGCCATGAGCGGGATCCTGCTGATCATTGCGCAGACCTATCCCAAAACCATTCGGGGCCTGCGCGAATGGAGTCTGGCTGCGCTGGCCATCGCGCTGTGTTTTCCGCTCTTCATCGCACGGGACCATATCCCGGACATGCTGAGCATCATCCTGGCCAACCTGACGCTGTTGCTCGCCTTCATGGCGATGAACATCGGCACCCGGAAGTTCGCCGGCACGCCGCCGAAGTACAACCGGGTACTGCTGGCCCTGTTCGTGCTGCTGTTCATGGGGCTGTTTGTCTGGTTCACGTATGTCCAGCCCGACATCCGGATGCGCGTCGGAACCATGGTCCTCTTCACGCTCATCGTCGTTCTGGATCAGCTCTTACTCGTGCTGCGCGCCTTGCCCAGAACGATGGGGCGCCATATCCTGGTCTCGTCGCTGGCGATCATGATCGTTTCGCGGCTGATCCGTCTTGGCGCCCTGCTCATCGGTTTCGCCCCCCCGACCGGGGTGTTTGACGCGTCGGCCTCGCAGCTTGTCTATATCGCGATCCCTGCCCTCACGATTCCGCTCGGCACGATCAGCCTGATCATGCTCGCGTCGGAAAAGCTGCGGCACGACCTGGAGTTCATCAGCCGCCACGACGGCCTGACCAAATGCCTCAACAAGAATGCGGCGATGGAAGCGCTCGAGCGGGAGATCGCCCATAGCCGGCGTCATGGCAACAAGCTGGCGATCATGCTGTTCGATCTGGACAACTTCAAGGATATCAACGACACGCATGGCCACCTCGAAGGCGACAGGATCCTGGTCGAGTTCGCAAAAAAGGTCAAAGCTTCGCTTCGGGCGTCGGACCAGCTCACGCGTTTCGGGGGAGATGAATTCATGGCCATTCTCCCTGACGCCGATCTCGAACAGGCCCGGCTTGTTGCCAATCGATTTCAGGAGGCTGGAAGGGAAAGCCAGCCCATCGCCTGGTCGGTCAGTATCGGCATTTCGGCATGGCTGGATCCGGACGACTCCCTGGATGCCTTGCTGACCCGTGCCGACAAAGCCCTGTACAAATCCAAGGCGCTTGGGCGGAATCAGACGCAATCCATCTGAAGCGCCACCCGATGGGGCCACGGACCCACCTGATTGCAAAAGAACGCCCTATGTTCGCCAACGTACAGAGGGGGGCAACGCTTTGGCCTATCCTTAATTGTCGGCTTAGCGAAGCATCCCGGAAAACAAGCATTCTGCTTTCAGGGTACGCCATCAGCTTTGCTCGAACTCACATTAATAGGAGATCAAACATGCGTACAACCCCTTTACTTGTTAGCACCCTCGGAGCAATCCTGATGTCTGCCGGGGTTGTGACTGCATACGCAGCAGAAGGCGTTTTCTACGATCCGTCCAATGCCGCCAGCCCGACCGGAAAAACGATCGGCTATGAGCTATACAGGACGATCGGCTGTCCGGGCCGGCAGCTTTTGGATACCCCCTGCCCGGTGCCTGCACCGCCTGCGGCGGTCACTGCAGCGGCCGAACCCGCGCCTGCGCCCGAGCCGGCTTATGTCGCACCGCCCACGCCTGCGCCGGCCGCCTATGTCGCCCCCGTGCCCATGCCGCCGCAGAAACTCGTGCTGGAAGGCGTGAATTTTGATTTCGACAAGGCCACGCTGCGACAGGAAGATATCGCCATCATCGACAAGGATGTCACCGGTCTGGACAAATGGGGCAATGTGAACATCGAAGTTGCCGGCCACACGGACAGCCGAGGCAGTGACAAATACAACATGAAGCTGTCCCAGCGGCGCGCAGAAGCCGTTCGCAACTACTTAATCAGCAAAGGCATCGCCGCAGACCGGCTGACCGCCAAGGGCTACGGGGAGTCCCAGCCGATTGCCGACAATGCCACGGACGAGGGGCGCTTCAAGAACCGTCGTGTCGAACTGATAGAACAACGCTGATTGATTCGTTTCAGTTGACGCGTCTGCGGGGATTTCGGTCCCCGCATTATTTGGTGTGGGCCGATCGCATGCAGGTACACGATGCCCGTACAGGCCTCCCGGCCCATAGTGGAATTGATCTCGAATCCGCCCGTGCAAATCGTGACCATGGTTGTCGACGTTTCGTGAACAAACAGGAGCGCTCCCGGTCGAATTTGCCTGAATTCGGATCGCCGACTCGACACCGTCCGCATCTGGGCTATCTTGGGTGAAAGAAGGACTCAACCCCACCTAGTAGTACAAATAAACCTGTCTATAGTGGTACAGACGTTAAAGTTTGTTCCGCACCAGCCGTAATCATCAGGCCAGTCAGCCCCCGCCGTGCGCCGCTGGCCATCTCGATAACCAGGAGATATGCCATGCGCAACATGCAATATCTGACTTCCAAACATCGGATCGGTGTCACGACACCGGCCAGGCTGGAACAGCGGGCGGATACATCCGAGGATCTGGTTGCAGCGGCAGTGGACGCACTGAACGAGATGGGAAACATCACGGCCCATCAATGTTTTACTCATCCCGAGACCTTGACCGAAGACAGGATCACGGCCTATGCTCTGGCGCTGATGCGCCTGCGCGAATGCGCCAGCACGGCAGGTTTCGATCGCCTGGTGAATGCCTGTGACGCGCTCGCGGTGACGGTATCCCGCCTGATCGAGGATCGAAGCTGCATCTGCCGCGACAAATGCGAGGCGCTGACGCGCTTTGTCGGGCACGCGAAAACGATGATCCAGATGTCCATTGAACGCGCCAAACGTTGCACGCTGCCCGTTCCTGAAATCCCCACGCCTTCCGACAGAGTGAACGTCGAGCGCAACGTGCGCGCCTCGCTCTAAGCGCAGATCAGCGCGGCCCGGCGCCGTCCTGTCTGGCTCGTTTCGATTGCCCGCCTGTTTCCGCCGAGACGGGCATCAGCGATACCACATCCTCCATCGCATCGACGACAAGACCCTGCAGCATCAGATCCAGGTCCTCGCGCCATTCAAGCCCGATGGTTCTCGCCACGTTCAACCCCGAGACCGGCACGGCCACCAGGTCGTCCGGCACCAGGCTGCGCGGCGCCAGGGTCATTCCCTTCCCATTTCGTATCAGCCGGAAAGCCAGTTCATCACGTTCGGCACGCACGGTCACACGCAACGTCATGCCGGCGGCCTTCAACTGCGCGCGGCCAACAGCATCCAGCTCGCAGCTTGATCGGTGTACAAACGGATACGTCCCCAAATCCCGAACCGAAATGGGGCCGGCCGCCTGCGCGAGCGGATGATCCGGCGTCACCACGGCAACCAGGGGTTCTCGCCACAATACGCGCGCGTTGGCGACGAGATCGCTGACGTTCGTCCAGGCGAGGTCGATCCGTGCCTGTGCGAGCCATCCGGCCACACGATCGGCAGAGGCTTCCCAAACCTCCAGGTGCACGTTCGGCGCCTGTTTTGCCACCACGTGAACCAGCGCGGCAATCGCCTCGTGCGGCAAGGTATTGAGAACGCCCACGCGAATCCGGCGTTGTTCCCCGGCCTCGCCCAGAAAATCGGCACGCGCCGCATCGCATTGTCTGAGGATCTCTTGCGCATGCCGGTAAAAGCGGCGGCCAGCCGGCGTCAGGCGAAGCGGCCGGTTGGCCGGGATGGAGCGGTCGAAGAGCGGCCGGCCCAAGGTCAGCTCCAGCGCCTTGAGGCCGGCTGACACGGAGGGCTGCGAAAGATGCAGCCGCTCGGCCGCCTTGATCACGCCGCCATACTCCACCACCGCTGCCAGGAAACGGAGATGCTGGATTTTCATAATAGGTTTCTCCTATTATTTTCAATAACAACAATCGATTATAAATATTTAGAACGCGACCGTAGACTAGCCGCCGAGATCCGCATGAACGGTTCATGGGGTCATTCATCGGAGGATGCATGAACAGCAAACTGTCTACGCTCGCCTTTCTGCGACAGCAACTCGATGGCAGCCTGCCTGCCGACGCCACCACGGAGATGCGTTACCCCACTGCAATCTCGAAGCTTCTGGGGTTCAGGATTACGGATGTCGACGTGGGGTATGCGCAAGTCGAACTGGATGCGGATGCAGCCATCCATGGCAACCAGCAGGGCACGGTGCACGGCGGCATATTGTGCGAACTGGCCGACGCCACCATCGGAACCGCACACTCGACCGCCATCGCGGAGGGCGAAACCTTCGCCAGCATCGACCTCAGGATCAGCTTCTTCCGTCCCGTGTGGCGATCGGTGCTGACCGCTACCGCACGGCAGGTCCAGCACGGGAAGACGCTGACACACTACGAATGCAAAATCATCCGGGACGACGGCAAGCCGGTCGCGCTCGCAACGAGTACGGTCATGACCCTTCGGGGGGATGCTGCGAACGGACGGTAATGCCCACTACCGCCGCGTGGCCTGGCAACAGAAAGGACCGAGCGCAGCGGTGAAATTGCGCTTACATCCGGGCCTGCCTAGCGGCTCTGGCAAGCCGATATCATGCGGAATCCCTGATGCCCCCTGCCCGGATGAATCGGCCGGGCATCCTATTCAGGCCCGGCGAGAACCCACCTCCGCCCATTTGCGTTATCGTCAGCTTTTCTCCAAGGCCATTTCCTCCTTCCAACCATGAGCAAGCCCATCATTTACCACATCCCCGTCTGCCCGTTCTGCCAGCGGCTGGACATCCTGCTGACGTTGAAGGGCCGCCGCGACGAAATCGACTTCCAGGTGATCGACATCACCCGGCCGCGCCCCGACTGGCTGCTGAAAAAGACCCGCGGCACCACGGCGTTTCCGGTGCTGGAAACGGCCGACGGACACATCATCAAGGAAAGCCTGGTCATCCTGCAGTACCTCGAGGACATCTATCCAGAACATCCGGTCGCCCAGCGCGATCCCTACCGGCGTGCGGTGGAAAACATGCTGACGCGGATGGATGCCGATTTTTTCAGCCAGGGCTACACGTGGCTGATGAACCAGGACCCCGCGCGCTGTGCGGTCCTGCGGGAAGACATGCTGAAGCAATATGCCCAGCTGAACGATTTCCTGCTGGAACACGCGCCGTCCGGCCCCTTCCTGTTCGAAACATTCGGTTGGGCGGAGACCGTGTTCACGCCGTTCTTCGAGCGTTTCTGGTTTCTGGAATATTACGAAGACTTCACGCTGCCCGGTGACGATCGCTACGCGCGCGTGCGCGCGTGGGTCGACGCCTGCATTTCGCACCCGGCCGCCCAGCAGACGACCTTGGAGGAAGTGGTCAAGCTCTATTACGACTATTCGAAGGGAGCCGGGAACGGCGCCTTGCCGCCCGGTCGAACGAAGTCGTCCCTGTCGCCGGCACCTGACTGGCGTGCCCGCCCCTGGCCGCCGCGAAACAAGTATGCGCACAACGCGACCGACGCGGAACTGGGATTGCTGTAAAGCACGTTACCGTACCGAGCGATAGACGCCCCCCCTGTCCGGCTTGCTCAGAACCAACTGCCAGAGCTGACCCTGGCGGGAGCGGAAAAAGCCCGCGCAGCTCATCAGATAATATTTCCACATGCGATAGAAACGCTTGCCGTACTTGGCTTCCAGGAAAGGCCAGGCGATGTCGAAGTTTTCCCACCAGGCCATCAGGGTATGGTCGTAATCCTGACCAAAGTTGTGCCAGTCCTCGATCAGGAAGCGGCCTTCCAGGGTTGATGCGATCTCTTTGGCCGATGGCAGCTTGCCATTGGGAAAGATGTATTTGTCGATCCAGGCATCGGTCTTCGGCGAGGTGACGGAATTACCGATGGTATGCAGCAGGAACAATCCGTCGTCCTTGAGCGCGCGATGCGCCGTGTCGAAATAGATGGCGTAGTTTTTCGGGCCGACATGCTCGAACATGCCCACCGAAACGATCTTGTCGTATTGTTCGGTGAGGTCCCGATAGTCCATCAGCTCGATCGATACCGGCAGACCCTCGCAGCGCGCCCGCGCCAGCTTCTGCTGCTCTTTCGAGATGGTGATGCCGACCACCTCGACGCCGTAGTGTTCTGCCGCATAGCGGGCCAGCCCACCCCATCCGCAACCGATTTCGAGCATGCGTTCGCCGGGCTTCAGCTCCAGCTTGCGGCAGATCATGTCGAGTTTTTTCAGTTGCGCGTCCCGCAGCCCGGCCGCGTTGTGCCAGTAGGCGCAGGAGTAGCTCATGGTCGGGTCGAGCATGGCCTCGAATACGTCGTTGCCGATGTCGTAGTGCTGCTCGCCCACCTGGAAGGCGCGTCGGCTGGATTGAAGGTTGAACAGGCTATGGCGCAGGATCTCGCCCAGCAGGCGCAACTGCGACCAGTTGTCGATTTTTTCCTCGACCTGGGCGCTCAGAAGACGGTGGAAAAGCTGGTCCAGCCGCTCGCATTCCCACATCCCGTCCATATAGGCCTCACCGAAACCGAGCGAACCCTTCGTCAAGACGAGTTGGTAGGCGCGTTCGTCGAGTATCCGGATATCCCAGGGCGCGTCGCCGTTGATCGTGACGCCGGCATCGCCGGCAAGCTCACGGATGATGACAGGGGGAGGTGGGGGCGTCGAAGCATTCCCGGCAGGGTCAAGAACGAGCGCGTCTTCCGTTTGCATCGAGGGTTCCCTTTCTAAAAACCTTGAGGCGCCCAGAGTAGATTTTCGATAACTATTTAACAAACGAATTTTTTATATCTTATCTATCGTATATGCCGATATATATGCTTCGCGTTGCCAGCTTCATGATGCCAAACCGGTTGGATTTCCAGGACCCAAGACACAAAATTCCCCGAGCGGATTGCGGCTGGTCGTGCGTTTATAAGATATATTTTTGTGATTATTTCAGACCAACACGACCGGCCACGCTTCAGCTTGTAAGGCCCGTTCGCCCCATGCGACCCAGAGACTTCCGACGGGATATCTCATGCGTATCGTCCTGCTGTTCAGTTGTGTCCTGGCCATCCCTGCTGCGGATGCTGCCACCTGCACAATGCCGTCAGCGGCGCTTAGCGCAACAGCCTGCTCGAACTGTATACCTCGGAAGGTTGCAGCTCCTGCCCGCCGGCCGACCGCGCCCGCGTCCGCGCCGGTCCGTCTGGCGCTCACGCTGACCCAAACGGCCGACCGCATGGAAGTCCTGGCCGACAGCCGCTTCGACGACCCAGTTGCCGGACATGACGCGCAACTGTATCTGGCCCTGACAGAAAACAGCCTGAACTCGGATGTCACTGCAGGGGAAAATGCCCGGCGGGCCCTGCATCACGACCATGTCGTGCGCCAACTGGCCGGACCGCTCGATCCGCACCATGCCAGCCAGCGCTTCAGCCTACAACCCGGTTGGAAAGCCGCCGATCTGGGCGTGACGGCGTTCGTGCTCGATGCACGCGGGGCGACCTTGCAGGCGCTGGCAATGCCGGGATGTCCCTAGCCGAGACCGATGCGCAAACCTGTTCTAGGCGAACGGATACTTGATTCCCACCGCCTGCCAGTGTGCCGCCTCCTCCTCCAGCGCACGCTGGGTGAGCGGTCGGCTTTCCAGCCAGCCTTCGGGCAGGGTCAGGCGGAAACGTTTGTTGCTGGCGTCCACCTTCACCTCGGGCAGGTGGGGCTCGGCGCGGTTGCGGCAGAGGATGACCGCCTGGCGCAACACCCACACCAGAAAACGGTCGTTATCCGACACCGTACCGGCAGCGAATGCCGGCAGCTTCGTCAGCGCGCCGCGCTGGGCTCGCGCCAATAGCGCCAGGCGCGCCTGGTCGGTCCGCGAGAAACCGGGCATGTCGGCGTTTTCCAGGATGTAGCCGGAATGGCGGTGGTAGCCGCCGTGCGACACCATGAGCCCGATTTCGTGCAGGCGCGCGGCCCAGTCGAGAAAGCGCACGTCATTGTCGTCGCCGTCGTCACTGCCGCCCTGGGCGGCCAGCAGCTTCATCGCCACCTGCCTGACGCGCGCGGCCTGGTGGGTGTCGATGTGGTAACGGCGCATGAACTCGTCCACTGTCGCCTCGCGCATGTCGTGCTGGTGGAAACGTCCCAGCAGATCGTAGAGGATGCCTTCGCGCATGGCGGTCTCGGCGACGTCCATCTGCTCGATCTGGAGTTCGGCAAACAGGCCGGCCATGATGGCGAAGCCGCCGGCGATGACCGGGCGGCGCTCGCGCGTCAGGCCGGGCAGTTCGAGCGCGTCGAGGTGGCCGGCCCGGACGAACTGGGCCCGCAGCTGGGCGAGTCCGTCGGCAGTGATGCCGTGTGCCGACCAGCCGCTCTGTTCGAGGATCTCACGCAGCGCGCGAGCGGTGCCGCTTGAGCCCACCGCCTGTTGCCAGTTACCGCGGGAAAATTCTTTCGCGATACGCTCGACTTCGACGCGGGCCGCGGTCTCGGCGGCTTTCAGCGCAGCCTTGTCGACGACCCCGTCGGCAAAGAAGCGCGTGGAGAAATTGACGCAGCCCATGTGCAGGCTTTCGCGCTCGTGCGGCTTCAGTCCATGACCGATTATTAATTCGGTGGAGCCGCCGCCAATGTCGACGACCAGACGCCGGTCGGGCGACGCCGGCAGCGAATGCGCGACGCCCAGATAGATGAGCCGCGCCTCTTCGCGTCCAGCGACGATCTCGATCGGATGTCCGAGCGCGGCTTCGGCCTTGGGAATGAATTCCCCGGCATTCTTGGCGACGCGCAGCGCCGACGTGCCGACGCAGCGTATCGCTTCCGGCGACAGGCCGCGCAGGCGCTCGCCGAAGCGCTGCAGGCAGTCCAGCGCACGCGCCTGCGTGGCGTCGTCAAGTCGCTTGTCGGCGCCGAGCCCACCGGCCAGGCGCACGGTTTCCTTCAAGGAATCGAGCGGATAGAGCTGGTCGCCGGCGACCCGTGCCACTTCCAGGCGGAAGGAGTTGGAGCCAAGGTCGACGGCGGCAAGGGTGTCGTAGGTTTTCATGCGGACTTGCCAAAAAAGAGATAGGCCATGCCGATGGCGGCCAGGATGCCGGCAATGTCGGCAATCAACCCGCAGGTGACAGCATGACGCACCCGCTTGATGCCGACCGCGCCGAAGTACACGGCCAGCACGTAGAACGTCGTCTCGGTGCTGCCCTGTACGATGGAGGCGAGCCGTCCGGCGAAGGAATCCGCGCCGTGTGCCTGCATGGTATCGATCATCATGGCACGCGCGCCACTGCCTGAGAATGGCTTCATCAATGCGGTGGGCAAGGCGTCGACCCAGCGCGCGTCGAAGCCCAGCGCCAGCACGCCGCCGCGCACGCCGTTCATCAGCAGGTCGAGCGCGCCGCTCGCACGGAACACACCGATCGCCACCAGCATGGCGACAAGATACGGGATGATGGTGACAGCCGTGTTGAACCCTTCCTTGGCACCCTCGACAAATGCTTCGTAGGCATTGACGCGACGCCATACCGCCATCAGCAGGAAGGTCACGATGAGGCCGGACAGCACGACGTTGCTGAGGATGGCCGATTGCCGCGTCATCTCGGCTGCATCAAGACTGGAAAAGTAGGCGACCAGTCCGCCGATCAGCGCGGTGGCGCCGCCCAGATACGCCATCGTGACGCGGTTCCACAGGTGCAGGCGCTGGAACAGGCCGGTGACCAGAATGCCGGTCAGGGTGCCGATGTAGGTGGTGATGAGCAGCGGCACGAAGACGTCGGTGGGATCGGCGGCGCCAAGCTGCGCGCGGAAGGTGAAGATGGTGACCGGCAGCAGGGTCACCGACGCGGTATTGATCACCAGAAACAGGATTTGCGCATCGCTGGCGGTGTCGGGCGAGGGGTTGAGCTTCTGCAGTTCCTGCATCGCCTTGATGCCGAGCGGGGTCGCAGCGTTGTCGAGCCCCAGCATGTTGGCACCCATGTTCATGGTCATCGCGCCAAGCGCGGGATGGTTGGGCGGCACGTCGGGAAACAGGCGGCGGAACAGCGGCGCCAGGCCGCGCGTCAGCACATCGAGCATGCCGGCGCGCTCGCCGACTTTCATCACCCCCAGCCACAGCGCCATCACGCCGGTGAGGCCCAGCGCGATTTCGAACGCGGTCTTGCTGCTGTCGAACAGCGCCTTGACCAGGGCGGCGAACACGCCGGCATCGCCGAGGAAAACCAGTTTGAACAGCGCAATCAGGAAGGCGACCAGGAAAAAGCCGACCCACAGCGCGTTGAGCATGGGGCCTTAGGAAATCCAGCCGGCGACGACGACCAGCAGCCCGGCCACCAGCCAGATCACCAGCCCGCGCCAGATCATGCTGATGGCGCTGTCGATACAGTCGGCGTCGGGCGCCTGGCCGGTGCCCAGTTCGGGTCGCCACACGGTTTCGTCTCCCACGTCGAGGCTCTGGCCCAGGCGCACGCCCATGGCACCGGCACCGGCAGCAAGCACCACGCCGTCTTCAGGCTCCGGCCAGCCTGGCGCCTGGGTACGCCAGCAGTAGGTGGCGTCCTCGAAGTTGCCAGCAATGGCATAGGTCAGCGCAGTGAGCCGGGCGGGCAGCCAGTTGACGACATGAAAGGCCCGCAGGGCAAACAGGCCAAACCGGCCCTGGGTACTCGCCCAGCGGCGTGCCAGGATCGAAGCGGTGCGGAACAGCACGGCCCCAACCGGCCCCAGCGGCGCCAGCAGCACGAACCAGAGCAGCACGCCGAACATCTGGCGCTGGCTCGCCGCCATCACCTGTTCGATGGTGACGCGCGCGATGTCGTCCGCGCTGAACGCGCTGGCATCGCCGCCACGCCATGCGCCAAGCTGCGCCCGCGCCGCATCGAGCTCACCGGCCCGCAATAGGCGCGCAATACGCTCGGCGTCGTCACTGAAATATTTGAAACCCAGGGTGACATACAGTACGCCCACATTCCACATCCACCCGAGAAACGGGCTGATGCCACTGAGCAGAAGAAAAACCAGCCATACGCCCAACAGCACCGGCAGGACCGCCAGCGTCCAGGCAATCGCCCCGTGGCTGAATTCGCCGGCATTGAGCTTGCGCTGGAGCCACTGGATGAACAGGGTGTAGCGCTGGTAATGCGGCAACGGCTGCCGCAACGGGCGCACGTGCTCGAGCACGATGGCGGCGAAGACGGAGAAGAACGCCATCAGCGGTTCATTTCCAGGGTAAAGACGCCGATCCGGTCGGCCTGGCCTGCCGGACGGTACAGCTCCACCGTCGGCATGACGATGCCCTTGCCATGCGCTTCCAGCCTGTCGTCCAGCGCCTGGTAGGCCTTGGACGGCGCCAGCAGCACTGCCGCCTGAACACGCGCCATGTAGACCGGACGCCGCTCGATTCGACCTTCCTTCAGGCCGGCGGGGACCGGGGCGTCATCGGCCAGGGTATAGCCCAGTTGCGCGCGCACCTTGCCGTTGTCGGCACGCGGATCGGTGAGGATGACGCTGATCGTGTCGCCTGCCGCCACCCGGGCCTCGGTAAACCGGTCCAGCACGGCATTCTGCGATTTGCGCATGTTGCTGATCGGGCCTTCGTAATCGAGATAGGCATAACGATGCGGCCCGGCCAGAGTTTCGGTCACGCTGACCGAGTTGAACCCGCCCCACCACCAGAAAACTGCGACGATCGGCAATACGAACGCCAGCACAAACGCCGGCCATTGTTTCTTGAACACGGATGCAACCCCCTTCTACAACGCGAGAAGATACCACAGCCTCGTGCCACGCCCGATACGCGCCATTCCGACGGCCTGTCTTCAAGTTCGGCCATAAAATGGACGTAAACTTAGGCATACGCTGCCGCCCTGACTCGCCATGCACGCACCGACCGGATCGAACCGACCCATGCGACGATATCCCGCATGCGTATTCGCCGTCTCCAGGCCAGGAAGCCATGTCTAGTCTCGACGTCGTGGACGCCCCTCCGCATCCGCTTGCCGACGAGCATAGCGGTCTCCAGCAACTTGCGCTGCTGGAAGCGAGCGTAGCCCGCCTGAACGACATCGTGCTCATCACGGAAGCCGACCCCTGTAACGAACCGGGACCGCGCATCGTGTTCGTCAATGATGCATTCGAACGACTCACCGGCTATCGGCGCGAAGAGGTATTGGGGAAATCGCCTCGTTTCCTGCAAGGCCCCCTGACCGACCGCAACGAACTCGATCGCATCCGCATCGCACTGGAAGCCCGGCAGCCGGTACGCAGCGAGCTTATCAATTACACCAAGACGGGCGAACCCATCTGGCTCGATCTCGACATCGTCCCGGTCACCGATGCGTCGGGCCGACACACCCACTTCGTGGCGGTGCAACGCGACATCACCGAGCGCAAACAGGTCCTGCAGGCACTGCGCGAAAGCGAGGCACGCTTCAAGACTGTCGCACGCGTCATCTCCGATACCATCTGGGACTGGGATCTGGTTCTGGACTGCATCTGGTGGAACGAGGGCATGCAAAGCACATTCGGCCATACGCCGGCCGACCTGCCCCCCGACAGCAGTTCATGGACCCGGCATCTCCACCCCGACGATCATGGCCGGGTACTGGAAAGCATCCGCCAGGTCATCGACAACGGCGGGACGAACTGGGCGGCCGAATACCGCTTCCGGTGCAAGGACGGCCGCTACGCCTACGTGCTTGATCGCGGGTCGGTGATCCGCGACGAGAGCGGGCGTGCCCTCCGCATGGTCGGCGGCATGACCGACCTCACCAACCGCAATGACGCAGAACTTGAACTGGCTCGTCTCAACCGCGCCCTGCGTATGCGAAGCGCCTGCAACGAAGCCGTGATCCACACGACAGACGAGAAGGGATTGCTGAACAAGATCTGCCACATCGCCGTCGACGTGGGTGGATATCGCATGGCCTGGATCGGCTATACCCAGGGCGACATCGAACAATCGGTAGTGCCCATCGCCTGGGCAGGCATGGGCACAGGCTCTCTGCAGGACTTTTCGTTCAGCCGGTCCGGCGACAAGGCCATGGACTATGGACCGTTCGGACGGGCATTGCGCAGCAACCAGGTGGTGACGGTCGAGGATCTGCAGTCCGACCCCAACTTCGAGCCCTGGCTCGAGGCCGCCCTGCACCACGGTTATCGCAGCCTGGTCGTGCTGCCCTTGCACGACGGTCAGCATGCCTATGGAGCATTTTCCCTGTTCTCGTCCAGGGCGCGCCACTTCGGTGCAGGGGAAATTCGTCTGCTGCAGGAACTGACCGACGACCTGGCATTCGCCATCGCCACGCTGCGCAACCGCATCGAGCAGGACCGAATCCAGGCCGCCGTACTGAAAATCGCCGCCGGCGTATCCGCCAATTCAGGCAATGCCTTCTTCGAAGAACTGGTGGGCAACATGACCGAAGCACTCGGCGCCAGTGCAGGGTTCATTGCACGCATCCAGCCCGGCGAACCGGCCTCTGCACGCACCGAGGTGGCCTACATCGACGGTCGGCTGATCCCCAATTTCGAATATCCGCTCGCTGGCACGCCTTGCCAGCACCTCAGCGACACGCTCAATTACGTGATTCCCGCCCGCGTCAGCGAGTTGTTCCCCTGCACCGCGGAACTTAGCGCGCACCGCGCCCAGGCCTACGTGGGACACCGGCTGGACAATTCGGCCGGCCAGCCGATCGGGCAGCTGTTCGTACTGTTCGACCATCCGCTGCAGGACACGGCCTTCACTACGTCCACACTGCAGATCTTCGCCACCCGCGTGGCCTCGGAGCTCGAACGCCAGGCTGCCGACGCCCATATCCGGCAACAGGCCTCGCTGCTCGACAAGGCACAGGATGCCATCGTGGTCCGTGGCCTCGACCACGTCATCCGCTACTGGAACAAGGGGGCCGAACGCCTGTATGGCTGGACCCGGGACGAAGCGATCGGCCAGTCGGCAGACACGTTGGTGTATGCCGATCCGGCCGATTTCCACCAAAGCACGCGCGAGGTACGGGAACAGGGCGAATGGAACGGCGAAATCATGCAACGGCGCAAGGACGGCAGCACGCTCATCGTCGAAGCCCACTGGACCCTGCTGCGCGACGAACAACACATGCCGGATGCCATCCTGGGGATCAATACCGACATCACAGAACGCAAGGCTGCCGAGCGCGAGATCCAGTACCTGGCGTTTTATGACCACCTCACCGGTTTGCCCAACCGCCAATTGCTGCGTGATCGCCTGAGCCATGCGCTGGCGATCGATGCACGCCTGTCACAGGTAGGGGCCCTCCTATTCATCGACGTCGACAATTTCAAAGCCCTGAACGATACGCTGGGCCATGCCATCGGCGACCTGTTCCTGCAACAACTTGCTCAGCGCCTGCAAGCCTGTCTGCGCGAGGGCGATACGCTGGCACGGCTCGGTGGCGACGAATTCGTGATCGTGCTGGAAAATCTGGCAGCCGCCCCACATGAAGCCGCTGCCCTGGCGATGGTGGTAGGCGAAAAAGTGCTGGCCAGCTTCGCCCCCCCCTTCTTGCTGTCCGAGTATGTGCACCACAGCACCTCGAGCATCGGCGTCACGCTCTTCAACGACCAGCCGGCCACCCAGGACGAATTGCTGCAGCGCGCCGATCTCGCCATGTACCAGGCCAAGGCGCAAGGCCGCAATACCCTGCGCTTTTTCGATCCGGCCATGCAGGCGGTCGCTGCCGCTCGTGCCGAACTGGAAGCCGATCTGCGCCACGCTTTGCTGAATCATGCCTTCGAACTGCATTATCAGGCGCAGGTCGACAGCCTGGGGCGTCTCTGCGGGGCCGAGGCACTGCTGCGCTGGCATCACTCCGAACGCGGCTGGATCGCGCCGGCCACCTTCATCCCGCTGGCCGAGGAAACCGGCCTCATCCTGCCGATCGGACTGCGTGTGCTGGAAACTGCCTGCCTGCAACTGGTAGCCTGGGCCACCCAGCCGCACATGGCGTCGCTGACTCTGGCGGTGAATGTCAGCGCGCGCCAGTTCCGCCAACCGGATTTCGTGTCCCAGGTACTGGACGTCATCGACCGCAGCGGTGCCAATCCACACCGGCTAAAACTGGAACTGACCGAGAGCCTGCTGGTGGACAACATGGAAGAAACCATCGTCAAGATGAGTGCACTCAAGGCACGCGGCATCGGCTTTTCGCTCGACGATTTCGGTACCGGTTATTCGTCCCTGGCGTATTTGAAGCGGTTGCCGCTGGACGAAATCAAGATCGACCAGTCGTTCGTACGCGACGTGCTGAGCGACCCCAACGATGCGTCCATTGCGCACAGCATCCTGGCCCTGGGACAGAGCCTCAATCTGGACGTGGTGGCCGAGGGCGTGGAAACCGAGGCCCAACACGTCTTTCTCGCCGATCGCGGTTGTCAGACCTACCAGGGCTATCTGTTCAACCGTCCCCAGCCGCCCGCCGTTTTCGAAGCGTGGGCGCATACGCAACGGGTGCGCACGAAGCCGTCCACCGAAGTCCCGCGACTATAATACCGCCTGCTATCAGGAGGGACCCGCATCATGATTCGCCTGTTGTTCGCCTTGCTGCTGCTCAATCTGTTTCCGCTGGCTCACGCCACCGTCAACGATGTCACCGTGCCGATGAAGCTGGTGCGTCTGGGCGCCCACAGCTATTTCGTCCAGGGCCAGTCGGGGGCGGCCTCCAGCGAAAACCAGGGCTTCATGTCCAACGCCGGGTTCGTGGTCACCCGCGACGGCGTGGTTGTCTTCGACGCCCTTGCCTCGCCCCCGCTGGCCGAGAAACTGCTTGGTCTGATCCGTACGGTCACCAAACAACCGATCAAACGGGTCATTGTCAGCCATTACCACGCCGACCACTTCTATGGCCTTCAGGTCTTCAAGGCGCAAGGGGCCGAAATCTGGGCGCAGCGCGCCGCCGAAGGCGCCACCCGCACCGAGGACGCAGCCCTACGCCTGGCCCAACGCAAGGAGGCGCTCTTCCCCTGGGTGGATGACGATACCCGCTTGCTGGAGGCGGACCATTTCGTCGAGGGCGACACCGAGTTCGAGATGGGCGGCCTTCATTTCATCCTGCGTCACGTCGGCCCCGCCCATTCCAGCGAGGATCTCGCGATGCTGGTCAAGGAAGATGGCGTGCTCTATGCCGGCGACGTGGTGTTTCGCGGCCGCGTGCCGTTTGTCGGCGACGCCGACAGCCGTGCCTGGATCGCCGCGCTCGACAAACTGATTGCCGTTCATCCCAGGATTCTGGTTCCCGGCCATGGCGCGCCCTCACGGACACCACGTGCCGATCTGGTCTTCACGCGCGACTACCTGAGCTATCTGCGCAGCAGCATGGGTGAGGCGGCCCGTAATCTGGTTCCTTTCGACGAAGCCTACGAAAAAACCGACTGGTCGAAATATCGCGCCATGCCGGCATTCAACGAAGCCAATCGGGTCAATGCCTACAACCAGTATCTGCGGCTGGAAACGGAAGATACCGGCGAATAGCCGCGCAGCGAATGGCGCAGCCTCTGCGCTGTATCGAAATCACCTGCGGAGCAATCTTCTGTCGCCGGACTTACGCTGTCATTGACTAAAGCACCCCATAAAGCGTAATAATCCGGTTTCATAAGAAAATAGTATAAAACTTATCGTCAATGCTTTGCCCCCCCGAAGAGCTCCTGCAGAAAAATCAGGCCGTGTCGAACTCGTGGCATCGATATCGCGCAGAACCGAGCTTTGAAAGCTTCGTGGAACTAGCGGTTTCCATCAACAGCTTCACCGAATTCCTGATCGACAAAGGCATCGCGGCCTTGCACCACGCCAGCCATCAGCTCGAACAGGTGACGCTCGCATTGTTCAACCGGGAAGTCGTGCACCCGCTGCCACAGACTGCGCTGGACGATCTGAGCGAGCGCGTCGGCGCGCTTGCACGCATGACCCACGCCCACGCCACGGCCACGGCCGGGCTGATCGAGCACTGCCAAGACACTCAGCACGCCTCGCCCGCATCCGTACGCGTCGGTCAGACCTGGCTGATCGCGCAGGACCGGGCCGATTGGGCCGGCCTGGAGGCACAGCTCGGCTATTTCGGCATGGCGGCCGGATTCATCACCTGGGACCAGGATTTGCCGGACAGCGCAGGCGTCGCTCCCCTCCTGCTGCTCGACATGGGCAGCCTGCCCGAAACCGAGTGGCGCGCCCGTATCCAGTCGCTGCGACAGCGATTTGGAATGGGACAACTGATCTGTCTCGGCGTACGGTCCGACTTCGAACAGCTGCAACAGGCATTGAGCGGCGGCTGCGACAGTTGCCTGCTGGAAGGCACGCCCCCGCATGCCATCATCGAGCACATCATGGAACTGAACGAGCGGCACGAGCAGGAGGCATACCGCGTGCTGATCGTGGAGGATTCCAAGACCGCCAGCCACCTCATCCGCCGCACGCTGCAGGAAAACCAGATCGTGTCGGAGATCGTCAACGACCCGCGCCAGACGCTGAACGCGCTCAAGCAGTTCAATCCGGACCTGATCCTGATGGACATGTACATGCCCAACTGCACGGGCGTCGAGGTCGCGCGCATCATCCGCCAGCACAACGAATTCCTCAGCATGCCCATCGTCTACCTGTCGGGCGAGACCAACGTCGCCCTGCAAGTCGACGCCATGCGGCTGGGCGGCGACCATTTCCTCACCAAGCCGTTCAATCCGGTATTCCTGAACACCATCGTCATGAGCAAGATCGAGCGCTACCGCGCACTGCGCCGCTCGATGTACCACGACAGCCTGACCGGCCTGCTCAACCATTCCAGTGGCAAGAACACCCTCGACATGCTGCTGTCAGGCGTCACGCACGAAGGCGGGTTCCTGTCGGTGGTGATGATGGATATCGACCATTTCAAGCTGGTCAACGATACCTACGGCCACCCTGTCGGCGACCAGGTCATCCGCAGCCTGTCCTGGCTGCTCAAGCAGCGTCTGCGCAAGCACGACATTCTCTGTCGCTACGGCGGCGAGGAATTTCTCATTGGCCTGCCGCACACCGATGCCGAAGAGGCCTACGCCATCGTGGACCGCATCCGCCGCGATTTCGCGCTGATCAAGCATCCCTACCGCGACACCCATTTTCTGGCCACCGCCAGCGGCGGCATCGCCACCTATCCGCTCCATCAGACCGGCGACGCGCTGATCAAGGCCGCAGACGAGGCGCTCTACCGGGCCAAACGCGGCGGCCGCAACCGCATCCACAGCAGCGACGATTAGGCCCTAGCCCAGGATCAGTTTCAGGCCGATCAGGATCGTCACGATCTCGAACGAACGCTTGATCCACAGATTGCCCTTCCTGATGGCCATGTGGCTGCCGAGGTAGCCGCCCAGGATCGAGCCGGCCAACAGCGCCGGCATCCATGCCCACGCCACGGTGCCGATCACGCCCAGCACCAATGCGCCGGCGCCGTTCCATACCAACCCGCAGAGGATCAGCGTATAGGCCACCGCGCGGGTGTAGTCGAGGCCGAACCAGCGGATCAGCCAGATGGTGAGAAACAGCCCGGTGCCGCTGGTGATCGAGCCGTTGAGGAAACCAACGAAGAAGAGCCCCGCCATGCCGCCGGCGAGCGCAGCGCCCTGCCGGTTCCTGGGCTGGTGTGCCATGCCGAGGCTCGGTTTGAATACCGAATACAGGCCGAGGCCGAGCGTCAGCAACCCGAGCGCCAGGGTGGCGGCCCGCTCGGGAACATGCAGGATCGTCAGTGCACCCAACACCACGCCCGGCAGCCCCGCGCCCAGAATGATCAGCGAGAAGCGGCGTTCGAGATGCGATTCCTTCAGATGCCGAAGGGTGGCGCCGAGTCCGAGCGCCACGCTGGCGATCTTGTGCGTGGCCAATGCCACACCGAAAGGCAGCCCCAGAAAGATGAGAACGGGAAACTGGATCAGACCGGCCCCGCCGCCGGACAGCGCCGAGAAAAAATTCGCCGCCAGTGAAGCGACGAACAAAACCAGCTGGTCGAGCGCGCTTATTGGACCGTGACCCCGATTTCAGCCGGCAGCTTGGCGTAAACCAGCGTCAATCCCGCGTCGGCGATACGCTTCAGCAACTGGTCGGCCATCGCCGTCTCGACGAAGAACTCCACCACCACCGGCAACTCGCCCGCCAGTTCGAAAAATCCCGCATCGTGCCGGCCATGGCGGCCGAAACCGGCCAGCGCGCCAAATGCCGATCCGCCGGCAATGCCGAGCTCCTGTGCGGCATCGAGCAGCCATTCATAGGTCAGTTTTCCATGATGACGGCTGGATTCGGACACAAACACCTGCAGGCAGACTGTGTTCATTTGAAAAACCTCATCGAATAAAACCCCAATCCGGTGGCTAGGAAGGAGCCGATCATATGGGTCAAGGCAATCAGACTACCGGTCAGCCAGAATCCCCGCATCAGCGTAGTGACCACTTCGGCGGAGAACGTGGAAAACGTGGTGAGTCCGCCGAGCAGGCCGGTAATCAGAAACAGCCGGGCTTCCGGCGGCAGGCCGGGATGTTCGGTAAACCATGCGATGGACAGGCCAATGACATAGCCGCCGATCAGGTTCGCGGCCAGCGTGCCCAGCGGCATCGGTTGAAACAGAGGATTGAGCCAGAGTCCCAGACCCCAGCGTAGCCACGCACCGATGGCCGCGCCCAAACCGATGGCGAGAAAGGCGATCATGGCCGGGACGGATGGCAGGGACGGGTCATACCGCCATTCTAATGCAGACGTTTCAATTCACATCCGCCATCCAGATCATGCCCGTCTCGCCGAAATCGGCGCCGAGCTGGCTCAGCAGGGTTGTTATCTGACCGCGATAGTGCGTCTGATGATGGAACACGTGCGTGAGCAAGGTACCGAGTTGGAGCGATTTAAGCTGACCCGTCATCAGGCTGATGTAGTCGATGCGGGGAGTGAATCGTGCGCCGTCAGCGCACGGACCCGGTGCAGCAGATCGGCATCGGTTTCGCGCTGCTGCGTGCGCAGTTGCTCGAAATCCCGATACAGCTCCTGGTCCAGCGAATCGAAATGGCAGGGATGATCTGTCATGCGACCGATCCACAGCCGGTCGACCAGCAGGATGTGATTGAACGTGCCATGCAGGGGTTTGAAGAATGCGCCCAGATCACGACGGCGCACCGCTTCTGCGAGGGACGCGGTCACCGCATACAGGCGTTCGTCCATCCATTGGTTGTAGCGTGCCTGCAGGCACAATCGCCCGGTGCTCATACTTGCTTGCCTCTGTTTCTGTCGGGATGCAGGCCTGAAATGCGAGATTGTGTCGCTGGAAGACTGGGCCGGGCATACACGCAGCACACAGGCGTCGATATCTGCCACGTACCGGCCAGGAAGCATTCTCGGCCGCATCGCGCATCGAACGCGCGCGGGCGACGCTCGCACGTCTGCTCTGACGCTGCCTTACATCGCGT
Organism: Rhizobium sp.; assembly: GCA_019459285.1. Classification (GTDB taxonomy): domain Bacteria; phylum Pseudomonadota; class Gammaproteobacteria; order Burkholderiales; family Thiobacillaceae; genus Thiobacillus. The sequence goes on from JAIBEL010000030.1 coordinate 33,468, forward strand.
CCTTGATGATGCCAGTCAGCAGGTCTTCCACCTCGCCCAGCGCCTTCTTCAGCGCCGGATTCGAAGTGGGGCCGGGTTTGCGGTATGCCATGTAGACATGCTTGTCGTTCGGGATCGTGTACACCGACACGATGTACGGGCACATCACCATTGCATGCGGATCGGCTTCCATCATCTGCCGCGAAATGGTGGCGCTGCAGAACTCGAACTGCTCCCCCTCCACATACACCTGCTTGGTCGCACCGACTTCCGGGCCGGTGCGCGCCAGCATTTCGGCGATCTTGTTGGTGTGGTTGATCTTGAGGCCCTTGCCCTCGATCGAGAATTGAAGCGCATCGCGTACATCCTGGAAGGTGCCCTGGGTTTTGAACAGGACCGTGTAGCCTTCGGACGCCATCGCGGAAAGCGGCAGGCACAAGATCGCACATACAGCGAGGATTTTCTTCATGGCACTCTCCTGAATATTTCAATATTTCAGATCGTGATTTTCTGTCGTGCACGATCGAACTGCAATGGTCGTTTGCTACACTCGCCGCATGAACACGCAACTCAGGGCAGACGGCCGTTTCTGGCTGACGCTGGACGGCAAGAACTTTCTCGGCCGGGGCCGGGTCGAGCTGCTGCAGCGCATCCGCGAAACCGGTTCCATCTCCAAAGCCGCCAAGACGATGAAGATGAGCTACAAGGCCGCGTGGGATGCCGTGGATACGATGAACACGGCCTGGGACACGCCCCTGGTTGAAAGCGGCCCGGCCGGCAGCCGGCTCACACCCGATGCCGAGCGGCTCATCGCCGCATATCAACAGGCCGAGGCGCGACACGCGGCCTTCATGCTGAAACTGGCGCAGAGCTTGCCCGGGCCCGGCGCATAGTCAACCGGCCGTCTTATTTGGAAGACGATTCCTCGTTCCGCCGGGCCTTCAGTTTTCGCCACAATGAAGCCCGGTTGATGCCGAGGATCTGCGCCGCTGCCGTCTGGTTGCCCTGCACCTCATCCAGCACCTGGGTGATATAGCTTTGCTCCTGTTCCTCCAGGGTAGGCAGGCGGCCTCCCATCCTGCGGAAGTCGACGCTCTCCCTTTTCTGCAAGGCTTCAGGCAGATGCGCCACCTCGATGGTGTCGCCTTGCGCCATGGCCGTGCCGCGCTCGATCAGGTTTTCCAGCTCGCGGACATTGCCGGGGAACGGATAATCCACCAGCAATGCCATCACCTCGCTGGAAATCCGGGTCACCGGTTTCCTCATCCGGCTGGCGTACTTGAGCAGGAAATGTTGCGCGAGCAAGGGGATATCGCCTTTTCGCTGCGCAAGCGGAGGAATATTCAGATTCACCACATTCAGCCGGAAGTAGAGGTCTTCACGAAAGTGCCCCTCCTTCACCGCCTCACCGACGTCGCGATTGGTCGCTGCCAGCACCCGCACGTCGCACTTCACCGGCCGCGTCCCGCCCACCCGCAACACTTCCCTTTCCTGTAGTACGCGTAGCAGCTTGACCTGCATGGACGGCGCCATTTCTGTGACCTCGTCGAGAAACAGCGTGCCACCGGAACTCACTTCGATCAGGCCTTTCTTCAATGCCGATGCGCCTGTGAACGCGCCTTTCTCGTGGCCGAATAATTCATTGGCCAGCAATTGCTCGCTGAATGCGCCGCAGTTGATTGCGACATAGGGACCATCGGTCCGCGTACTGTGTTTGTGAAGGTATTTCGCGAAGAGTTCCTTGCCGGTTCCACTCTCGCCCGTGATGAGCACACTGCAGTCTGTCGGCGCGATCTGCCGTGCGATCTCCAGCAGGCGCTGCATGTCGACATCCTGGGTGACGATGCCTTCGCCTTCCCGGTAGCCCTCGACTTCACGACGCAATGCGTCGTTCTCCCGGCGCAGGCGCACCTTTTCAAGCGCTTCGGCCACCACCTTGCGCACTTCGTCGAGGCGGAATGGTTTGGCGATGTAGTAGAACGCCCCGTGCTTCAACGCCTGTACGGCGGATTCCGCCGTCGCGTAGCCGGTGATGAAGATGACTTCCGCCTCCGGCTGCAGTTCGCGGCTTGTCTTCAACACATCCATGCCGTCCACGCCTTCCATGCGCAGATCGGTGAGCACCACGTCGAAACGCCGCGACGCCAGCAGCGTGACCGCGGTGGCCCCGCTCTGGGTGGCGGTGACCTGGTAACCCGCTTTCTCCATCACATGCTGGAGATTGCGCAGTGCGATCTCCTCGTCGTCCACAATCAGCAGGCTTGCTTCCATCATTGCGCTCCCTTGTTGTCGTCACCGACGGTTGCCGCAGGCTGTCCGTCCGCATCCTCCAGCGGCAAGCGGATACAGAACGTGGCCCCCTCGCCGGGCGCGCTACGTACGGCGATGCAGCCACCATGCTCATCGACGATTTCGTACACCACGAACAGCCCCAATCCCATGCCGTGGCCAACGTCCTTGGTGGTAAAGAATGGATCGAAAATACGCGGCAGGATGTCCGCTGCGATACCCGGCCCGTTGTCCGCAACGATGATTTCCACCATCTCGCCCTTCGTCCCGCATCCCTCGCCCAGCGCAGTACCTGCAGGCGGTTCGCTGGCATGCACGATCTGCGCGGAAATATCGATTCGTCCCTGCGGGCCCAGTCCTTCCATGGCATTGCGAATCAGGTTCACGAACACCTGCTGCAGGCGCTGCGCATCGGCCGCCACGTGCAGATCTTCGGGAATGGCCAAACGCACGACCGATTTGGCCGATACCTCGCCACGCACGAAACCGACCGTCTGTGCAACCAGCGGCTTGAGCTGGACGCGCTCTTTCCTGAACGCCCGTTCGCGGGAAAAGTCGAGCAGGGAGCGGACGATATGGCGTGCGCGCTCCGTCTGCTGATCGATCTGTTCCAGGTACAGCTTCTGCATCGCCACATCGCAGTTACCGGCCTCTTCCTGCAGAATCTGGCAAGAGGTCGAGATATTCGACAGCGGGTTGTTCAGTTCATGGGCCACGCCGGACAACATGGTGCCGAGCGACGCCAGCCGTTCCGAGCGCATCAGCGATTTCTGCCGCAGGTCCAGTTCCTTCAGCATGTGATTGAAGGCCGCGATGATGGAAATGATCTCGCGATCGTTCGAGGGAGCCGACAGGCTTTCGCGCCGGTTGGCGGAAATCGCCGCCACGCTGGCTTCCATCTCCTTCAACGGCCGTACGACGCGCTGCGACAGCGCACGACCGATCACCACGATCAAGAAGGCCATCGTCAGAATGACCCCCAGCAGCAGCGTACGGAACGAAGCCAGGGTCGTCTGGATCTGGCGCCGCTCCGCACGTGCCATGTCCTCGGCGATCGCCACCAGCTCCTGGCCCAATGCACGCACGCGTGGTTCCTGTTCCAGAGACGCCTGATCGGCGGCAGTGAAAGCCGACATCCGGTACTGATATTCGCCGAGGAGCGTGTGCAGTTCCTCCAGGCGCGCTTGCGTGACGATGGCCGAGAAATCTGCCCGGTTGGCCGTCAGCATCGACTGGGCCAGCTTGATATACGCCGCGTTTTCTTCAAGATCCGCAACCTGGTGATGGAGGAAGTAATTACGCTCGAAACGGCGTATCTCCAGCACGGTATTGAACAGATCGGTGGCGCGCTGCCCCAGGACCACCCGCGCCTCCAGCGTGCGCAGTTCCCCCACGAAAAAAAGGGACGCCACCAGAATGATCGCTGCCACCGCGTAATACCCCAGCGTGATTTTCCCCCGCAGGGAATGACGCAGTACTGCGCCTCGAATAGCCGGTATCACGGTTCCGTCCTCCAGCTCCTCAATCGCCAACACGCCCAGTATAGTTGCAATTTGCAACAAATTAAACAAGGTGCAACAGCCAAGATAGACTCCATATTTTTATCTTTAACTACAGCATCTTGAACAATAAAAATCAGGATGGATTGTTGCATTAGGCAACACCCCAACATACCAAGCACGTGGCCTAGAATTATTTTATTGTTAATAAACAATTAGTTATAAAAATGGCACGCAATATGCAACAAAAGGAGCGACCTAACAACAAATTGCGAGAAAACCATGAACGTCATATCCCGAATCATCAATGCCCTGGCCTTCGCCAACGTCGGCAACCAGAATGAATTCAACGTCCTGCTCCGTCAGGTGGAACCGTCGTCTACTTCCAAGCTGGATGCGACCCCGTGCGGCCCGGTTTCCGCACGTGCCGACGCGTCCTCTGCTGCGCCGAGCATCCGGCATGCTCAGAGCGCACTGTGAGCGCTATACCCCGCACACATGGGCCGATGAATTGACCTGGAAACCGAGAGGATAGAATTGTTAACAGAATTGGAAACCGATATTGTGGCGCTTGTACTCAGCGTACTGTGTGTTGTCGCGTACTATCTTTTCCTCAGCATGAAAGTGCGGGAAAACCCCACCTATAGTATCCACGGCGTCAACGCCCTGTCACGCAGGCTGTGGGTCGAACACGTCATGCGCAGCAACTCTGCCAAGGACATCATGGCGGTGCAGACGCTGCGCAACTTCATCATGGCTCCCTCGCTCATGGCCTCCACCGCGGCGCTGCTCATCATCGGCACGCTGACCCTCTCCGGTCAGGCGGAAAACATCTCGCACAGTTGGCACGTCCTGAGCACCGGCGGTTCGCATGCCACCGAGATGTGGATCCTGAAGGTCATGCTGTTGCTGGTGGACTTCATCGTCGCCTTCTTCGCCTTCGCCATGTCCGTCCGACTGGCCAACCATGTGCTTTTCATGGTGAATGTGCCGGAACACGGCACGCATCACGCGCTCTCTCCACGGGCGGTTGCCCACCGCCTGAATCGCGCCGGCAACATGTTCGCAATCGGCATGCGGGCCTTCTTTTTCGCCATCCCCCTGGTGTTCTGGCTGTTCGGCCCCTACTTCCTGCTGATTTCGTCGATCGGCCTGGTGCTTGCCCTCTACCGGCTCGACCGCAGTGAATGCCAGGAAATATGCGAATCCGGATCCGAATCGGCCGTGCCCTCACAAAACGCGCCGGTCGTTTCCATGCACGCCAAGTACGCCAAGTAAAGCCTGAACGGCAGGTCGGTTCATCGAATCGCCTGCCTCGTTCGAAGCGGACCGTTCAGGGCCGCGTCTTGTAGAACGTCAACTGCGCGCTGCTTTTTGCGACCGCCGCCGGTTTCAGTTTCCCCACCACATGCATTTCACACGGCTTGCACTCGAAACGCAGGGTTAGTTTCTCGCTGCCGTTGATCAGCGTCAGTGGCGCCGCACGCACCGTACCCTGCACGCCAGTGACACCCTTGGCCTGCTTGGGGCACAGGGAAAGTGAATAGCGCACGCAGTGCTTGGTGATCATCAGCGAGACCTCGCCGGTTTCCTCGTGGCTCTCGTAAGCGGCCGCGATGAGCTGCACGCCGTGTTTCGCGTAGAAGTCGCGCGCCTTGTGGTTGTAGACGTTGGCCAGATAACTCAGCGTGTCCTCGGGGTAGATCGCCAGCGGCTCGACTGCCTGCATGCGTGGCGGGCGGCAATACGCCGCCGATCGAGCGGCGTCCAGTGCGGCCACCGCATCGCGGCGCAGGGCATTGAGGAAGGACGCTGGAACGAACCAGGCTTGCGCCAGGTCCAGCGCGATGCCCATCTGCGCAAAGTGCGTGGCCCCGAACTTTCCCAGATGCTCGCGCAAGGTGGCCTCAGCCTTGGCGGCCTCCCTGGCCGGCTCCTTGGCGTGCGCTGCGTTCACTGTTGCGCTGTGGCCATCCTCGTCGGTCAGTGTCAGTGAAAACCCCAGAGGGGTTTCAGACAGCTTCAGCCACACGCCGATCCGGCGCTCGCTAGATGGTTTGTCCAGCATGCGCATCCAGTTCATGTCCCGATTGCGGTTGACCAGCGTGCCGGCGCGCAAGTCCTTGAAGCTCGCCAGCGGATCCTTCGGAAACACGCGCCACACGCCCTCGCCCACCTTCTCGGCACGATTGATCGCGAGGCCGGCCAGGTCTTTCTGCAAGGTGTAGTAGCAGAGGCCGTCACCATTGTTGAGCACGGTATCGGGCGAATCGGTTTCCAGTTCCACCCATTTGTCGCCGACCTTGCGCACATGGCCGACCGGCAGTCCGGGATTCTTGGGTGTGTCGAACGCGCCGATATCGTCCTTGCGACCGCCGACGAAGTAGTCGGTGAATTCGCGGTTGAAGTTCTGGTTGGGGTCGGGTGTAAAGCCGAAGGTGGTGCGGCCTGAGGACGCACGTGCGAATTCCGGACGGCGTTCGATAATGTCGTCGAGCAGCGTGCTGTAGTGGGCGGTGATGTTCTTCACGTAGCCCATGTCCTTGTAGCGGCCCTCGATCTTGAAGCTGCGGATACCCGCATCGACCAGCGCCTCGAGGTTGCCGCTCTGGTTGTTGTCCTTCATCGACAGCACGTGCTTGTCGTGCGCGACGATGCGGCCTTCCATGTCGGTGACCTGATACGGCAGGCGGCAGGCCTGCGAGCAGTCGCCGCGGTTGGCGCTGCGTCCGGTATGGGCGTGGCTGATGTAGCACTGTCCGCTGTAGGCGACGCACAGTGCGCCGTGTACGAAGAATTCCAGTGTGGTATCGGGCCGCAGGGCGCCACGGATCGCAGCGATCTGTTTCAGGTCGAGTTCGCGCGCCAGCACGATTTGACTCAATCCCACGTCCTGCAGGAAACGGGCCTTGTCCGGCGTGCGGATGTCGGTCTGGGTGCTGGCGTGCAACTGGATCGGCGGCAGGTCGAGTTCCAGCAGCCCCATGTCCTGGATAATCAGCGCGTCGACCCCGGCGTCGTAGAGTTGCCAGACCTGCTGGCGCGCCGGTTCCAGCTCGTCGTCGCGCAGGATGGTGTTGAGGGTGACGAACACGCGCGCATTGAAACGGTGGGCATGCGCCGCCAGCCGCGCGATATCGACTATCTCGTTGGATGCCGCCGCGCGCGCGCCGAACGACGGTCCGCCGATATACACCGCATCGGCGCCGTGATTGACGGCTTCGATGCCGATGTCGGCATCGCGCGCAGGTGCGAGCAGTTCGAGTTGATGGGGTTCCACGGGCGGCGTTCCGGACAGCAAAACGCCATTTTACTTACTTGTCAGGGTCGCGGCTCGCCAACTGCAGATACGATTGCGCCTTGACTGCCTTGAAGGCCAGGTTCAGCGTGATGTCGTTGCCGGCAAGGAAGGCATACTTGCCCATGTTGAAGTCCGAGCGCCTGAGCGTGAGGGTCGCATTGGCGCCGCAAGTCTCCACCCTGGACTCGGGATCCTGCATGCACTGAAAATGCGTCACGGCAAGCGTCACCGGCCGGGTCACCCCCTTGATCGTGAGATCGCCCGACAGGCTCGACGATTCGCCGTTCAGGCTCATCTTGCCTGACTTGAAGGTAATGACCGGATAGTTGGCGGTATCGAAGAAATCCGCCGCTTTCATTTGCGTATCCAGCAAGGCCTGCCCGGTGCTGACCGAGGTGGCGTCTATGGTCACCTCGGCCGATCCTGACTGGCTGTCGCGGTCGAACACCACCGTGCCGCTGATCTTTTCGAAGCGATTGGTCTGGCTCGATAGCCCCAGATAGCGATAACTGAACTGCGAGGATGTGCGGCTGCTGTCGATCACATAGGTTTCGGGCGCAGCCCAGGCTGAAGTTGCACTGGCAACAAGCGCGGTCAACAAGACAAAACGTTTCATCAGATGCTCCTGCGAAAGGTGGACATCGGGACCCATTTGCCCGGCGGCCATGCCGCCCGACCGCTCCCGGTCGTCGTTTCATCCGGGAGCCTCGCAGGTGTTGCAACGCTTGTGCCCGCTGCCGGGCGCTGAAGCCGATCAAATTAAAACAAACAAAATCAGTATGTTATGTTTTTACGCTCCATACGGGCTCACCGCGAATGACCACCAAATGACGGAAATCCCACACGCAGCGTCGAACCGGGGACAACACCAAGCCCGCACGGGAACGCGCAGGCCAAGATGGAGGGGGTGGGAATCGACAGCCTGCCGGCGGCAGGCATAGACACGCGTGGCCGGCGCCACACATGCACATCAAGTGGAGAGATGCAGGTTTGCCGCTTAAGTCCTGTTCCAGCCCATGCGCTGCAAAAACGGCTGGCGTTCGATGAAGTGATGCTGCAGGGCGCCGGCCACATGCAGGACGACCAAGGCAAGCAGGGTGTAATTCAACGTTTCGTGTACTGTCTCGAGCAGATGACCCAGGGCCTTGTCCTTGCCGATCAGGTCAGGCAACGGCAACACGCCGAACCACGCGGTCTGGACGCCCTTGGCAGAGCTCATCAGCCAACCCGAAATCGGAATCACCAGGATCAGCAAATACAGCAAGCCATGCGCGACGGCACTCGCACGGCGCTGCCAACCGGCCACGCTGGCGGGCAGCGGGGGCGGCGTATGCGTCAGCCGCCACACCACCCGCAGTCCCGCCAGCATGAACACGGTGACGCCGATCCACTTGTGGTAGCTGAAAAGCTTGAGTTTCTCGGGTGACAGCGGCAGGTCGGCCATATACAGACCGAGCGGGAACGCCACGAAAATCAGCAGGGCAACCAGCCAGTGCAGCACGATCGCAGGGGTGGAATAACGCATTGCGGAAGTCATGCAATCTCCATCGTCGAAACTGTTTCGAGGGCAAAAAACGGTCAATCAGGACGGGAACCCCGTCAGCCAACCAGCAGAGGGAATCCTACTCGGTTTCCGCGGTGACGGACGGCACATAAACTCAGGTTTTTCCCCAGCGCATGGCAGCCGCATCGTCGCTGGCGCGTGCCTCAACCCAGCGTTCGCCTTCCGGAGTCTCCTCCTTCTTCCAGAACGGCGCACGGGTTTTCAGATAATCCATGATGAATTCACAGGCAGCAAACGCCTCGCCGCGATGGCTGCCCGCCACGACAACCAGCACGATGGGATCGCCCGGCAGCAAGCGGCCCACCCGATGGATCAGCGTGACGTCGAGCAGAGTCCAGCGCGATTGCGCGTCCTCGACCAGCGCGGCCAGCGCCTTTTCGGTCATGCCCGGATAGTGTTCCAGCGTCATCGCGGCGACGTCGCTGCCATCGTTCATGTCACGTGCCAGACCGACGAAGCTGGCGATGGCGCCGATGTCGGTGCGGCCACGTCGCAAGGCATCGACTTCCGCACCCAACTCGAAGGCTTCGCTCTGCACCACTATCTTCATCGTCTCAGCCTCCGGTGACCGGCGGGAAAATCGCGACTTCGGCGTTCTCGGTCAAAGCCGCATCGAGCGCGACGATGTCCTGATTGACCGCCACCCGGTATGCCCGGCCCGTAGCCAGTTCTTCCGCCCACACGCCCCCGCGGGCTTGCAACAGGGAAACCAGATCCGCGACGGTGCTGCCAGCGCAATCCAGAGTTTCCTCCGCGCATCCGAGGCGCTCACGCAGGCGGGCGAAATAGAGTACGCGCAGTTTCATGCCAGCAGTTCCGCAAGGGGAATGAAGCGCACCCAGTCGCCCGGTTGCACGGTCTGGCCAATCTCGATATCGACAAGTCCATCGGCCCACGCGCACGAGGTCAGAACACCCGAACTTTGGTTGGGATAGATTGCCGCGCGGCCGTTTTCCTGCATGCGGGCGCGCAGGAATTCGCGCCGCACACCGGGCTTGGTCCAGGCAAAATCCGCCTTGACCGGAAACGCCCGATACAGCACATCGCGAACCCCCATGCGCTTCAAGAGGAAGGGCCGCACGAACAGGCAGAACGTGACGAAGGCCGACACCGGATTACCCGGCAGGCCGATGAAGTCGGCCTCATCCACGCGTCCGTAGACAAGCGGCTTGCCCGGTTTCATTGCGACTTTCCACATCTCGACGCGTCCCAGTTTTTCGACTGCGGCCTTCACGTAATCGGCCTCGCCCACCGACACGCCGCCACTGGTGATGACGACGTCGGCCACACTGGCGGCACCTGCCAGCGCGGCCTCGGTCGCTTCCAGCGAGTCGGGCACGATGCCGAGATCGATCAATTCGCAGCCGAGACCGTTCACCAGCCCCGTCAAGGTATAGCGGTTGGAGTTGTAGATCTGGCCCGGCCCCAGGGACGTGCCCGGCGTCACCAGTTCGTCGCCGGTGAAGAAGCACGCGACCTTCAGCCGCCGGAACACCGGCAACCCGGCCAGTCCGACCGACGCTGCGAGTCCCATCTCGGCTGCGCCGATGCGGGTGCCGGCGGCGAGCACCTGCGAGCCGGTTTCGATGTCTTCGCCGGCACGGCGGGTATTCTCGCCCCGTCGGGGCAATGCGTTGATCACGACGCCGTCTCCTTCGGTGTAACAGTATTCCTGCATCAGCACGGCATCGGCACCTGGCGGGATAGGTGCGCCGGTAAAGATGCGCGCAGCGGTGCCCGGCTGTAGGGGCTCGCCCACCGCACCGGCAAGAATGCGCTGCGAAACCGGCAGTCGGGTGCCGGCCGCCGCCCCGTCGACAACGCGTACGGCATAGCCGTCCATCGCGCTGTTGTCGAGCGGCGGCACGGTGATGGCGGAAGTCTGCGGTGTGGCCAGCACGCGACCGAGCGTGGCGGTCACTGCAACGGTTTCGGTTTCGCTTGCCCCGCGTGCGCGTTCAAGCAAGGCATCAAGCAGTTGGTTGGCTGTGAGCATGGTTCAGGATGAAGTCGGTAATGGATTGAACGGCATCAAGGTCGATGCGGGGAAATCCGTCGGGCGGCGCGACGTCCGACGCCACGGCCAGGATATTCGGGTCGTCGGGAAACAGCCAGGGCTTGGCGGTCTCGGCGCGATGGACTTCCAGCTTGGGGATGGCTTCGCGCTTGTATCCCTCGACCAGCACCAGGTCGCAAGGCGGCAACTTATTCAATAAGTCATCCAGCCGTGGCGGCGTGTCGCGGTGCTCCGTCAGTACCGCCGTGCGGTGATCCGATGCCAGCAGCACTGCCGTCGCACCGGCCTCGCGTACGCGCCAGCTGTCCTTGCCGGGACGGTCGATGTCGAAATCGTGGTGGGTATGCTTGATCACCGCCACTTTGAGGCCGCGCGCAGCCAGTTGCGGCAGTACCCGCTCGATGAGCATGGTCTTGCCGCTGCCGCTGTATCCGGCGATGCCAAAGATTTTCATGGTGGCACCTTCATTGTCAGTCGGGCCGTGTCAGGCTATATTTGAGGCTATATTTTTTCATATATAACCCATTCCTGCCAACCCGTCCTCATGAACACCCTTGTTTCAACCGATCAGCCGGGCCTCATCGATCAATTCGGCCGCCGTATCGACTACGTAAGGCTGTCGGTGACGGACCGTTGCGACCTGCGCTGCAGCTATTGCATGCCGGAAGGCTTCAAGGGCTTCGAGGAACCTGAACACTGGCTCAACTTCGACGAGATCGAACGCCTGATCAGCGCGTTTGCGCGGCTTGGCGTGCGCCGCATCCGCCTGACCGGCGGCGAGCCGCTGCTGCGGCGCAACATTTCGGAGCTGGCCGGGCGCATCGCCGCCCTGCCCGGCATCGAGGACCTGTCGCTGTCCACCAACGCCACCCAGCTCGACAAGCACGCGCAGGCGCTGAAGGCCGCCGGGGTAACGCGGCTCAACGTCAGTCTCGATTCGCTACAGCAGGCACGGGTGGAAAAGATCAACGGCCGCGACGTGCTCACCAGGGTCATGACCGGACTCGCCGCGGCACAGGATGCCGGCTTCGCGCCGATCAAGCTCAACATGGTGGCCCTGCGCGGCACCAACGACGACGAAATCGACGAGATGGTCGCCTTCTGCATGGAACGCGGGTTCGTGCTGCGGCTGATCGAGGCGATGCCGATGGGCGACACCGGACGCAACGCCGAGTACCTCGACCTGCAGCCGGTAAAGGAGCGCCTGCGTACACAGTTCGGCCTGGTCGAGACCGCCCTGTCCGGTGGCGGTCCTGCACGCTATCTCGGCACTCCGGACGGTCACTTCAATGTCGGCTTCATCACGCCGATCTCGCAGCATTTCTGCGAAACCTGCAACCGCATCCGCATCGCCGTCGATGGCACGGCCTACATGTGCCTGGGGCAGGAAGAGAAATTCGAATTCCGTCCGCTGCTGCGCGGGGGTTGCAGCGACGCCGAACTGGAAGCCGCCATCCTGCACGCGATCGATCTCAAGCCGGAACGTCACGAATTCCGCGAAGCACCCCACAAGATCCTGCGCTTCATGTCGATGACCGGCGGCTGAAGCCGCCTCAATCCGCGTTCACGGTACGAAAACCGGCGAAGGGATCGCGCCGGTCGGGCAGATAGAAATTGCGGAAGCCCGACCGCTTGAAGACAGCCGCGGTGACCGGGCCCCCGCCACGCAATTCCCCGTGCGTGTGGAACCAGGGTTGCGAATAATCGCGGTAGGGATCGGGGGTGAAGCCCGGATAAGGCACAAACGGATCGCGCAGCCACTCCCACGCCTTGCCCCATTGAAATTCCGGTCGCGCCGTCGCGCGTAGCCACTGTGCTGAAGAAGGCAGACGCCGGCCCAGCCATGCGGCAAACGCCTCGGCCTCGTAACGGTTCACGTGCAGCATGGGAACCGCTTCGCCGAGCGGCTGCCAGCAGTCGAAGCGGCGTACCTGCCAGCGACCCTTTTCCTGCCGCCAGTACACAGGATGGCAAGCGTCGCAGGCGAGACGCCAGGCCCAGCCGGCCTCCGACCACCCCGCTTTGCGTCGATAGCCACCCGCATCGACAAATTCGGCGAAGGCCGTCTCCGACACCGGACTCGCATCGATATCGAAGGCCTCGACCTGCACCAGATGGCGCCATTTCTCATTATCGAAGATGAAGCCTGTGTCGGGTCCGCTACCGAGCTCGACCTCTCCCGCAATAAGCGACAATTGCTGCGCAGGCAGCGTGCCGACGACGTCAGGGTGTTGAGGCGGCGCGTAGCCGAGATCCTGGAACGCCATCCACCATGCCTCGATGTGCATCAGTTCATGATAAAGACACAATTCGGCGAAGTAGGCGAGGTCAGTGTCGAACCCGCTGCGCAGACGGGCGGCCACGGCGGCAGCAACCTCGTCCGCGTAGCCGTCGACTGCTGCCGGTTGCAGCAAGGGCAGGTCCCAACGAACGTCGTGCGGCACGCTGGAGGAATCGTAAAGGGCGTCGGCACCACTCAACAAGCTGGGACCGCAGGTGCCGTCGGGCCGTTCGCGCAGGCACCAGCGTTCCTGGAACCAGACGATATGCCCGTATTCCCACAGCGGCGGATTCAGATGGCCAGCACGCGGCCCCAGCCAGCCGTCGGCCGGTAGGTAGTCGATCAGCGCGCGCAGCCGCCTGCGCGCCTCTGCCAGCCTATCGATGAGCTGGTTCGCACTGTAACCACTGACGGGGCGGGTTCGGTTCATGTTATAAAAAGCACTGTAGCCACTTCATTCTAGGCGCCCACTCTCGACAGGCGAAATCGGACCATGAGCAACCCCACTCCCAACGACCCCATCCGGTTGACCCAGTTCTCCCACGGCGGCGGCTGCGGCTGCAAGATCGCCCCCTCTGTCCTGCGCGACATTCTCGCCGACACGCCCTTCGCCTCGAATGTGGCGGCGGCGTTTCCCGATCTTTTGGTGGGCATCGAGCACGGCGACGACGCCGCCGTCTACCGGCTGAACGACGAGCAGGCAATCGTGGCGACCACCGACTTCTTCATGCCCATCGTCGACGATCCCTTCGAATTCGGTCGCATCGCCGCGACCAATGCGCTGTCCGACGTCTACGCCATGGGCGGGCGGCCGCTCTTCGCACTGGCCATCGTCGGCATGCCGATCGGCAAGCTGCCCAACGATGTCATCCGGCAGATCCTCGCCGGCGGCGAATCGGTGTGCAAGGCAGCCGGGATCCCCATCGCCGGTGGCCATTCGATCGACGCGCCGGAGCCGATCTACGGCCTCGTCGGCATCGGCGTGGTGAACCCGCGCAAGGTCAAGCAGAACAGCGGCGGCCAGGCCGGCGACCACCTCATCCTCGGCAAGCCGCTGGGCGTGGGCATCTACAGTGCGGCGCTGAAAAAGGGCCTGCTGAGCGCCGACCAGTACGCATCGATGATCGCCGCCACGACCCAGCTCAATACCGCGGGTGCCGACCTGGCCGATACCGCGGGCGTGCACGCGATGACAGACATCACCGGCTTTGGCCTGCTCGGCCATCTGCTCGAGATCACCCGCGCATCGAAGGTGTCGGCCCAGGTCGAACTGGGCCGGCTGCCATTGCTGCCCGGCGTGAGTGAACTGGCGCAGGGTGGGCATATCACCGGCGCCAGCGAACGCAACTGGGCGAGCTACGGCAGCGAAGTACTGCTCGCCGACGGCATCGCCGACTGGCAGCGCGCGCTGCTGACCGACCCGCAGACCAGCGGCGGGTTGCTGGTGAGCTGCGCGCCGGAAGCCCGAGGCGCGGTGCTCGACGCCTTCCGCCGCCACGGTTTCGCACACGCGATGGAAATCGGCCGGCTGCAGGCCGGCAGCCACGTTGCGGTAGTGGCCTGAGTGTCGTTCACCTTCCAGGACTTTCCTGCTGCGCGCGACGATTTGCGCGCCGACGTGCTGGCCGGCCTCGCTGCCCACCCCAAGGCCATTCCACCGAAATACTTCTACGACGAGGCGGGCTGCCGGCTGTTCGATGCGATCTGCGCGCAGCCCGAATACGCGCTCTGCCGCACCGAACAGACCCTGATGGCGACCCACCTGCCCGACATCGCTGCCACCCTCGGCGAGGTGGACTGTATCGTCGAGCCAGGTGCCGGTGACTGTACCAAGGTGCGTCTGCTGCTCGATGCCCTGCGTCCCACCCATCTCACCGTGATCGACATCGCCGGCGGCCCTCTGGCCGCGGCGGCGCAGGCTGTCTCCCGCGACTACCCACAGCTTGCCGTTGCGGCGTTGGCGATGGACTTTCTGCACGACCTGGAGGCGGCGGACCCCTGTCTGCCGGCGGGCCGTCGGCTCGTCTACTACCCCGGCTCCAGCATCGGCAATTTCCCGCCCGACGCGGCGACCGCCCTGCTCGCGCGCTTTCGCCGGCTGGCCGGCGCGGCGGGCCACCTGCTCATCGGTTTCGACCTCAAGAAGGACCCGCAGCGGCTGCACGCCGCCTACAACGACGACGCCGGCGTCACCGCTGCCTTCAACCTCAATCTGCTCGCCCGGCTCAACCGCGAACTGGGCGCCGACTTCGACCCGGCCCAGTTTCGTCACTACGCCTTCTACAACCCGGTGGCAGGCCGTATCGAAATGCATCTCGTCAGCCTTGCCGAGCAGGACGTACACGTCGCGGGCGAGCGCTTCCATTTCGCGCTCGGCGAGACGCTGCACACCGAACACTCCTACAAATTCCGCTGCGACGAATTCAGCGCGCTTGCCCGGACTGCCGGCTGGCAGCTGGCTGGCGAGTGGGAACACAACGGGTTCGCGGTCCAGCTGTTCCGCTAGAAACCAAGCTCGGGCAACGCCTGCTTCAATGCGTCGAGGCATGC
This sequence comes from Rhizobium sp., assembly GCA_019459285.1. Lineage (GTDB taxonomy): Bacteria > Pseudomonadota > Gammaproteobacteria > Burkholderiales > Thiobacillaceae > Thiobacillus. The sequence goes on from JAIBEL010000030.1 coordinate 48,948, forward strand.
GCCGTCGATGGCGGCATCGCGTTCCTTCTCCATCATGGCAATGGCATCGACCACCGGAATCGGACCGCGATAGGGCCGGTCGGCCGTAATGGCGTCGAAGATGTCGGCCACCGTGATGATGCGGGTCTCGAGCGGGATGCGGTCGGCCGCGATCCCGCGCGGATAGCCCTTGCCGTCGAGCCGCTCGTGGTGCGCCGCGGCGACGAAAGCCAGCTCCGAGAAGATGTTCAGCCGCGACAGGATCTGTTCCGAGTAGGCGGCATGCGCCTTGACCTGTTCCCACTCGTCCGCCTCCAGTTTCCCCGGCTTGTCGAGCACGGCGTTGCTGACGCCGAGCTTGCCGATGTCGTGCAGCAGCGCGCCGCGCCGCAACCAGCGTACCCGTTCGTGCGGCAGGCCCAGTTTCGTCGCCACGGCATCGGTATAGGTCGCCACCCGCGCGCTGTGGCCGTAGGTGTAATGGCTCTTCGCATCGACCACCTGGGCGAAGGCCTCGGCGATGGTGTCCAGCCGCTGCTCGTCGATGCGGATCACTTTCGATGCGGGCTCGATTTCACCGATGCGCTGCTGCAGCCTGTCGTCGCTCAGTCCCTCCCAAAATCCGGGCTTCCGCTGGGCCTCCAGAAAGGCCCCGACAACGGCGGGATCGAACCAGGAGCCCGAGCGCTTGCGCACCACTTCCACCACATGCGCCTTTCCCGCAGCCGAATGGAACACCTCCACCACCTGCGACAGCAGCGCGATGCGCGACGCGAGCGGAATGGCCGTTCCGTCCAGGCGGGCCGGCTTGCCCCGACCATTCCAGTGCTCGTCGAGGCAGCGGATGCCGTCGGCTACTTCCGCGTCGAAGCCGAGCTGGAGGGAAATGTGCGCGCCGCGTTCGCAGCGCGTGGTGATGAGCTCGGTAGCGAACTCCTCGCCGTTCTGCGCCAGCTTGAGGATGCGGCTGATCCGCTCGTGCAGAGACTTGCCGACGCCGACGTGCGACAGCACGAAGCGGCCAAGGCGCATCAGGCTGTCGGTGTCGACCTGCTTGAAATCTCGCTTCACCTGGCGATCGTCGGTGCCGTACAGCTCGAACAGACGCGCGGCATTGCTGCTGCAGCCGGCGTCCTTCAGCAGCAAGGTGTAGTAAAGGTGCGACAGTGCCGCGCTGTCCATGCCCAACTGCTGCCCGACGTGCATACCCACCCAGCAGCAGCGGAGGCTGTGGCCGGCGGGCAGGCCTTCGGTGAGATCGAGGGCGTAGCTCAGGGCACCGATGATGGCGGACAGGGAGACTTCCTCCACCACTGCAATGGGCGTGATGTCGAGCGGACTCATGATTGGCTGTCTCCGGTTGAATGCGGCTGACCCGGTCGCGAAACGGACCGGCCCTTAACAGAAGGATCGGCAGCCGGAGGCCTTACTGAACCCTTATCGAGACAGGCTCTTGCGCCGATTCAGCGCTTCAATGAAACGCCCGCGCAGCCAGTGATCGACCGAGAGCCTGCGTGGGCCCGACAGACCAGCGGAACCAGCATGATCGGGATCAGCAGGCCCACCACCAGCGCTGCGGCGCCGATGAGTTCGGTCCAGGTTGGAATGAACCCGCTAACGTCCGCCGGCACAAGGCTGAAAGGGAATGGAAAGTCGCCCATGATATTGGCTAACCAGTTCTGGCCGTGCAGCTTCTCCGGGTCCGACACGGCGAACTCGTAGGTCAGCATCTGGCGGATGCCTAGCATGCCGATCCAGTGTCCCGCCTCATCGCTCCAGGAAAATTCGCGCGCGATGCATGCCGATGACGTGTTCATGTTGCCCTCGTTTTGTTGAACCTGACTCAACAGTCACGTGGGCTGCAGCAACCTTACCCCCTGCAATCGCACATGCCTTCCAGCGGTCGTCTCGTCTTCGACAAGGGTCTTGCACGCTATCCGGCGGGCGGGCGCATCGCCTCATCGTAGTGTCCGGGTTTGAACCGTGCCACCAGCAGCGCCACCACCAGTACCGCGCCGAACTGCGCCAGCCAGCCCGCATGAAAACCGCCTGTGGCCTGGTGCAGCCGCGCCATCACCCAGGGCGCCACCGCGGTCAGAATGAATCCGCCGCCCTGCATCAGCGCGTTGAGTGCGCCGGCCTGCAGGGGAGGGTGCAGGTGATCCAACGCCACTACCATGAACAGGGCGAAGCAACCGCCGATCCCCACGCCCAGCACCACAGCCGCGGTCATGGGCGCCGCGTCGGGCCGCCAGGCCAGGGCGGCAAAGCCTGCGGCCTGGCAGGCCAATGTGAGCCAGATCCAGGGTCGGCGATCCAGATGGCGCGCAACCAGCGTCGGGAAGGCGAGCGCCGCCGCCGCCTGCGCCACCGACACCACGGCCACGAGCAGCCCGCTGTGCGTCGCACTCCAGCCTCGTTCCTGGTAATACGGCGCAAGCCAGGCCACCATCGCGGCGTAGCCACCGTTCATCAGGCCGAAGGCCAGCATGAGCAACCAGGTGCGGCGACGGCGCAGCAGCCAGGCCGTATCGCTGCCGGTCTGCCGCGCAGCCGAAGGTAGCGGCATGGCGCCCAGCGTGGTCCAAGCCAGCCATAGCGCCAGCAGCACCGGCCAGGCCCATAGCGCGAGCGAACCCTGCCAGCTCAGCCCCCATTGCATGGCCAGCGGCGAGAACTGCGCGCCCAGCGCACCGCCACTCATCAGCGCGGCCGAGTAGACCCCCATCATGGGCGCCACATGGCGCGGTGTGTGGAACTTGATCAAGCCCGGCAGCATGCCCTGCACCAGCGCCACGCCGACACCGCACAGGGCGGCGGTGGCGATCAGCACGGCGGATACGCTGCCGGCCAGACGGAGTACGCAGCCCAGAGCGATGAGCGTCAACGCCAGCATCATCGCTGGCCGCACGCCCAGACGGTTCTGCACGGCGGGCGTTAGCCAGGTTCCCGCGCCGATCAGGGCCATAGGCAGCAACGTGAGCCAGGCCAGCGCCTCCAGGCCCATGCCGGTCTGGGCCCGGATGGCCGGACTCAGCGGGCCGATGGCGGTGAGAAATGGGCGCAGATTCAGCGTGACCATCACTACCGTGACCAGCCACAGCAGTATGGGCGTGCGGGGACTACGGAGCATCGCCATGGAGCCAAACGGGAGCGATGCCGGTGTCCGACCACACCCGGTGCGATGGCGGCGCGGCCAGATATAGCGGTGAGAGGGATTCAGACATGTATGGTCTCGAACAAAATGATTGCCGGCGCGGCCGGCCAAGCTTGCCGTACGCGGCGCGATCCGGCATGGCCTCGACGGCAGCCGCGCGGAGAGGGAAGCATACCCGCGTGCAAACAGTCAACCCGCATGACGTGCCCGGGGTTACAAGCCATGGCGTTTTGCGTGTGTATCCTCCGGGGTAACCATGCGGGCAACCGGGTGGCAGGCGCGCGGCGAGCCTCTACAATCGACGCATGCCTTCCCATCGCGACCTCACCTTCGACAACGGCTTCGCCGCGCTGCCCGACACCTTTTATTCGCGCGTGCAGGCCACGCCCGTGCCCGACCCCTACCTCGTCTGCCACAGCCCGGATGCGCTCGATCTTCTGGGCCTGGACGCCGACGCCATCCGCCATCCCGAACTGATCGAAACTCTGGCCGGCAACCGCGTGCTACCGGGCATGGACCCCGTGGCTGCGCTCTACGCCGGGCACCAGTTCGGCCACTATGTGCCGCAGCTCGGCGACGGCCGCGCGATCCTGCTGGGCGAAGTGCGGAATGCAGCGGGCGAAGGCTGGGAAGTGCAACTGAAGGGCGCCGGCCGCACCCCCTACTCGCGCGGTGGCGATGGCCGTGCGGTGCTGCGTTCGAGCATCCGCGAATTTCTCTGTTCCGAAGCCATGCACGCGCTCGGCATCCCCACCACCCGCGCGCTTTGCATCGTCGGTAGCGACCGCCCGGTGTACCGCGAGGACGCGGAGACCGCCGCGCTGGTGACGCGGCTGGCGCCGAGCTTTGTGCGATTCGGTTCCTTCGAGGTGTTCTACTACCGCAACCAGGTCGAACCGATCAAACACCTGGCCGATTACGTCATCGCACGCTATTACCCCGAACTGGCCACGCTGGCCGATCCCTACCCCGAATTCCTGCGTCTGGTCACGCTTCGCACCGCCGAACTAATGGCGCAATGGCAGGCGGTGGGCTTTTCTCACGGGGTGATGAACACCGATAACATGTCCATCCTCGGCCTCACACTCGACTACGGCCCGTTCGGCTTTCTCGACGCCTTCGACCCCGGCTACATCTGCAACCATTCCGACACCGGTGGCCGTTACGCCTTCGACCAGCAGCCCGACGTCGCGGCCTGGAACATCACCAAGCTGGCGCAGGCGCTGGTGCCGCTGATGTCGGTGGAAACCGCATCCGGTGCGATCGGCGAATATCCACAGGTATTCGGCAAGGCCTATCTCGAACGCATGGCCGCCAAATTCGGCCTGCCGCCAGGAGGCGACACCTCCGGGCTCTACCCGCAAGGGGCAGCAGGCCGTGGTTGTAAAGACACTAAAGTGTCAACAACCACGCTTATCATGGAGGCGCTGCAACTACTGGCGCAGAACCGCGTCGACTACACGCTCTTCCTGCGCCGTCTGTGCGACTTCGATAGTTCGACAGGGGCATCCAACACACCGCTGCGCGATTGCTTCCTCGACCGTGCGGGCTTCGACGCCTGGGCGTCACGCTATGCCGCCGCCCTGCGCCAGCTGGGCTCCAGCGACGTCGCGCGCCGCCAGGCGATGCGCGCGGCCAACCCCAAGTACATCCTGCGCAACCACCTGGCCGAGATCGCCATCCGCCGCGCGGCGGACGAGCGTGACTACAGCGAGGTCAACCGCCTGCACGCGCTGCTGACCCGTCCGTTCGACGAGCAGCCGGAATACGAGGCCTACGCTGCCGAGCCGCCCGATTGGGCGAGGAAGATTGAGGTAAGCTGCTCGTCGTGAACCGTATCGCTGCCCCGTCCGCCTGCCTCTTGACCGCACTCCTGCTCGCCGCCTGCAGCAGTTCGGCCATCCAGCGCAAGGACGGTAGCAGCAGCGTACGCAGTTTCAGCCTGCACGATCTGGCCAAGAGCGATGTCGACGAGGTCATCGAGATCCATCAGCAGGCCGCCCTGGCCAGCCTCAAGACCCTGACCCTCAAACTCTACCGCCGCAATCCGGGCGAATGGCGGAAATCCGGATACGCCAGCGCCGACGAGGCGACCGAAACCTTGTTCAAACCCTTGTTCCATTGGCACCTGTCCCCGCACAAGGATCTCGACTGGCAGGCCAGCCTGCGCGATGCCTGGCGCGAGGATTACACGGGAGACCGGGTGAAGGCGCTGATGGACGGACTGCTGGTGATGCACATGGCGGCGTTCAACCACCGCACCGAGTTTTATCTGCTGAGCGACCTCGACGCACAGAAACTCTACAACGCCGCACGCAACACCGAGGCCGTGGTCTGGAAACTGGCGACGGACCGGAACGCGCGCAACGCCCCCCTGCTGCTGTCCAACGGTACCGACGGCAACGGCGTGATCAATCTCAGCTTCGAACGCGAATTCGGCAAACTCATCGGCAACCAGGACACGCTGGCGAGGATCGTCGAGGACAAAAGCAACCGCGCAATCCGCTTCGGCGTCGTCAACCTCACCAGCATGGTGTTCCTGCCGATCTGACATGGGGCCCGATGACTACGCCTATTGCGCCGTCCTGACGCGCGACCAGTGGGCGTGGGAGTTCCTGCGCCGCAACCCCGACTACCGGTCCGATTACCGCCGCTTCATCACGTTGTGGCACGCGCTCGAAGCCGACTACGGTGCCCCGCCTCATCGCGACTTCTCGAAGTGGAAGCGCGACCCGCGCGCCTATGGCCCGTTGCCAGGCGATGTTGAACGGGATGCCCCCAGCGGCGAGCTTTGCGTGGGCGAAGACGATCGCGTGCTGCTCGAATGCTGGATGGGCGCGAAATGGGGCTTCTACAAATTCCCGCTCGATCCCGAGCGCGGCACGCCGCCTGGTTCCGACGAACTGTCGTGGCGTCCGCCGCCGCAGCCTGCGCCGCACATTGACGATGCCTGTCGGCTGGACGTCAGCTTCGATCTTTCGCTGCCGCTGCCGCCGCAACTGGAAGCGGCCAAATTCCGCCTCGTCGGCCGCGCCGCCGAATTGCGCCGGCAGGGCATCCGCGCGCCGAAGACGGTGGCGAATCAGTGCGCACGCTGGGTACGCATGCTGCAGGTGCTGGACGGTGATAGACCGCCGGAAGGGGATCGTGATGGCCTGCTGTGCGAAGCGCAGGCAATGACGCAGCGCGGCTATCTGGACATCCTGAGACTGGCGGATGCCGGTACGAACGCAAAATAAAACCGGGGCATGACGCCCCGGTTCCGATTTGCAGCCTACTACGAAGTTGACTTAGGCAAAGTTCGCTTCCGCAAACTTCCAGTTCACCAGATTGCCGAGGAAGGTCTCGACGAACTTGGGACGCAGGTTGCGGTAGTCGATGTAGTAGGCATGCTCCCACACGTCGATGCACAGCAGGGCCTTGTCGCCGGTGGTCAGCGGCGTGCCGGCGGCACCCATGTTGACGATGTCGACCGAACCGTCGGCCTTCTTCACCAGCCAGGTCCAACCGGAACCGAAGTTGCCCACGGCGCTGGTCTGGAAGGCCTTCTTGAACTCGTCGAACGAGCCCCACTTCTTGTTGATGGCGTCAGCCAGCGCGCCGGCGGGTGCGCCACCGCCGTTGGGGGTCAGGCAGTTCCAGAAGAAGGTATGGTTCCACACCTGGGCTGCGTTGTTGTAGACGCCGCCGGCGGGCGCGCTCTTGACGATGTCCTCGAGCGACTTGCTCTCGAAGTCGGTGCCCTTGATCAGGTTGTTGAGGTTGGTCACGTAGGCCTGATGGTGCTTGGCATAGTGGTATTCGAAGGTTTCCTTGGACATGTGCGGTGCGAGCGCATCCATGGCAAAGGGCAGTGCGGGCAAGGTGTGTTCCATAGCTTTCTCCTGATATTGAACAAACGGTAAATATAGTGCCTCTACCGAACATTGCAGATGCCGCAACGACAACAGGGTTTCTGCCGCCGTAAAGAAAAAGGGCCGGCATGACCGACCCCGATTCCTTGATTTGTTGGTCGGGGCGAGAAGATTCGAACTTCCGACCCCCTGCACCCCATGCAGGTGCGCTACCAGGCTGCGCTACGCCCCGACGAAGCCCGAGATTCTAACAGAGGTGCGGCGCGGGGCGGAAGCCCGTCAACCCAATATTTTCAGAATAGCGCTGATTTCGGTGCGCAGTCTGCCGACGTCCAGCGAGGGTTCCGGCGAGGAAGCGGTTGCAGATTCGGTGACCGGATCTGCATCATGCTCCAGGCGCTGTCGTGCACCGCTGATGGTGAAACCCTCTTCGTATAGCAGTTCGCGGATGCGGCGGATCAGCAGGACTTCATGGTGCTGGTAGTAGCGCCGGTTGCCACGTCGCTTGACCGGACGCAACTGGGTGAATTCCTGTTCCCAGTAGCGCAGCACGTGCGCCTTGACGGCACACAGTTCGGATACCTCACCGATGGTGAAATAGCGTTTGGCCGGGATCGGCGGAAGTTCACTCCGCGTTGGGCGTTCCAATTTGGGCGCCTTCGACTTGCGATTTGAGTTTCTGGCTGGCGTGGAAGGTCACCACGCGACGCGCGGAGATCGGCATTTCCTCGCCGGTTTTGGGATTGCGTCCGGGACGCTGCGGCTTCTCGCGGCACTGGAAGTTGCCGAAACCGGACAGTTTGACGATGTCGCCTTTTTCGAGCGCCAGGCGGATTTCATCGAAAAACGATTCGACGACGTCCTTCGCCTCGCGTTTGTTCAAACCCACTTTTTCGAACAACAGTTCGGCCAGATCAGCTTTGGTAAGGGTGGTCATACGTATATGTTTATCTGGGATGTCTGATGGAAAATCGCGCCAAGTACGCGCCAACAAGATGGGGCGTCAGACACGCGCAACGACATTTTTGCGTCAAGCACGCAATGCGGCATTGCACTGACGAAGCGCGGCACTGACCAGCTTCTGTACAGCATCCTCCACATCCTGATCCGTCAATGTGCGTTCAGTATCTTGCATAACTACCCGTATAGCAAGGCTTTTTTGGTTTTCCGCCATGCCCTTCCCGCGGTAATCGTCGAATACATCGATCGATTGCACGCTGCCCGGTGCGACCTCGTGCAAGGCGGTCAGCAATTCGCCCGCCGGGGTATGGACATCCAGCACGAACGCCAGATCCCGCCGTACCAGCGGGAAGCGCGACAGGCTCGCATGGCGCGGCAGATCGCGCTGGCTGAGCACCTGGCTGTCGAGCTCGAACAGCATCGGCACCGCAGGCAAATCGAAGGCTTGCACCAGTCGCGGGTGCAGTGCGCCGATCCAGCCGACGGCCCGGCCATCAATCCATATCTCGGCACTCTGCCCCGGGTGCAACGCGGAATGCGTGCCACGCCGAGTATCGAGCGGGTGGCCGAAGAGGCGTTCGAGATCGCCCTTGAGGTCGAAGAAATCGACCCGGCGCGACGACGCGCCCCATTGTTCGGGCAACCCGTCGCCATAAGCGAGGCCACCCAGCTTCATGGGCTGCTTGGCCTGCGACGTATACACCCGCCCAAGTTCAAAGATGCGCACCCGCTCCTGCTGGCGGTTGAGGTTGTGTCGCAAGGTCTCGATCAGGCCGCCCCACAGGGTGGTGCGCATCGCCGACAGCTGGCTGGCGATAGGGTTGGCCAGCGGCAGCGGACGGGCATCGGCGTCGAGCGCCGTTTCCCAGGCCGGGTCGACGAAGCTGTAGGTGATGACTTCCTGGTAATCCAGGTCGACCAGCATCTGACGGAGCGTGTCGTCGGCCAACACGGTTTCGTCCTGCGGCAGCATGCGCGAAGGCGCGGCGGGCGGCTGCGCCGGAATATTGTCGTAGCCGAACAGGCGCACCGCCTCCTCGATCAGGTCTTCCTCGATCGCGAGGTCGAAGCGGAAGCTCGGCGGAGTGACGATGAGCCGGTCATCCTGGCGCTCGACGTGCGCGCCCAGTGCAGCGAGGCCCCGCGCCACCTGATCGGTCTCCATCTCGATGCCGGCCACGCGCTTCAGCCGCGCCAGCCGCAGCGTGATCGGCTGCCGCTGGGGCAACGCGGCCACCGCCTCGGTAATGGGCCCGGCCTGACCTCCACAGATGTCGACCAGCAACTCGGTCGCACGCTCCATCGCCCGGCGGGTCGCGCCGAAATCGACACCGCGTTCGAAGCGGTGCGACGAATCGGTCGACAGGCCCAGCCGGCGCGCACGGCCGGCGATCGCTGTCGGCGCGAAGAACGCGGCCTCGAGGAAGACATCGACCGTGAATTTCTCGACGCTGGTCGGCAGCCCGCCCATGATGCCGGCCAACGCCACCGGGCCGCTGGCGTCGGCGATCACCAGCATGTCGGGGGCGAGTTCAGCCGTCTGGCCGTTCAGCAATTCCAGCTGCTCGCCCGCGCGCGCCATGCGCACCTCGATGCCCCCATTGAGACGCGACAAAGCAAACGCATGCATCGGCTGGCCGAGTTCCAGCAGCACGTAGTTGGTGACGTCGATTGGCGCCAGCAGCGGGCGGATGCCGCTGCGCTCCAGGCGTTCCGCCATCCAGCGCGGCGTCGGCGCCTGCGCATCGATCCCGCGCACCACCCGCCCCAGATACAGCGGACAGGCTTCGCGGGCCGATACCTGGATCGGCACCGTGTCCTGGATGCGTGTGTCGACTGCCTGGACCTGGGGCAGGCGTACGTCGGCCCCGGTGATCGCGCCGACTTCCCGCGCCAGGCCCTGCATCGACAGACAGTCCGCCCGGTTGGGCGTGAGCTTCAGGGTGATGAGCGTGTCGTCGAGATTGAGCCAGGCGCGGAAATCCTCGCCCACCGGTGCGTCGTCGGGCAGCACCATCAAACCGTCCGCCGCGCCTTCAAGACCCAGCTCCCTGGTCGAGCACAGCATGCCGAACGACTCGACGCCGCGCACCTTGGCGACCTTGATTTCGATTCCCGGCAGGATCGCCCCGGGCCGGGCGCAGGGCACCTTGAGTCCTGCCGCTGCATTCGGCGCACCGCACACGATGGTCACGGGCGACGCCTCGCCGACATCGACCTGGCACACGCGCAGGCGGTCGGCATCGGGGTGCTTGTCTGCCGACAGGATTTCAGCCACAACCACGTTGTTGAACGGCGGCGCGGCCGGCACCATCGCCTCGACTTCCAGCCCGGCCATGGTCAGGGCATGGGCGAGTTGGGACGTGTCGAGTGCGGGATTGACGAGGTTACGCAACCATGATTCTGGAAATTGCATGATATATGCGCTCTATTTAATTGAATTGTTTAAGAAAACGTAAATCGTTCTCAAAGAACAACCGCAGGTCGTCCACGCCGTAGCGCAGCATCGCAAGGCGCTCGACGCCCAGGCCGAAGGCGAAGCCGACGAACCGCTCGGTATCGATGTCGACATGTTTGAATACATTCGGATGCACCATGCCGCAGCCCAGCACTTCCAGCCAGCCGGTATGCGAACACACCCGGCAACCTTCGCCGCCGCATATCACGCAACCGATGTCCATTTCGGCCGACGGCTCGGTAAACGGGAAGAACGAAGGGCGGAAGCGTACCGGCAGGTCGTCGCGCTCGAAGAAATTGCGCATGAAGTCGGCGAGCACGCCCTTGAGATCGGCAAACGACACCGATTCGTCGACCCACAAGCCCTCGACCTGATGGAACATCGGTGTGTGCGTCACGTCCGAATCGCAGCGATAGACCCGCCCCGGCGCAATGATGCGCAGCGGCGGCTGGTGGCTCTGCATGTAGCGCACCTGCACTGGCGAAGTATGGGTGCGCAGCAGTTCGCCGCTCTGCAGGTAGAAGGTATCGTGCATCGCCCGCGCCGGATGGTCTTCCGGGATGTTGAGCGCAGTGAAGTTGTAGAAATCGGTCTCGATCTCGGGCCCGGTCGCCACCTCGAAGCCGATCGAGCGGAACAGTGCCTGGATGCGCGCCAATGTACGCGACACCGGGTGCAGGCCGCCAAGTGCCAACCCACGTCCGGGCAGCGTCACGTCCAGCGTTTCGGCCGCCAGCTGACGGTCCAGTTCAGCTTGCTGCAAGGCTTCGCGACGGTCCTTGAGCGCCGCCTCCACCGCCTGCTTGGCTTCGTTGATGCGCGCGCCGGCGGTCTTGCGCTCGTCGGCGGGCATCGCACCCAGGCTTTTCAGCAGTTCGGTCAGCTGACCGCTCTTGCCCAGATAGGCCGCCTTCACCTGTTCCAGATTCGGCAGATCAGGAGAAGCGTGAATCGCGTTGAGGGCGTCGGCAACGATTTCGTTGGGATTGCGCATGGCGGTTATCTGGAAAATCTCAAATTTGTCCACGAAGGACACGAAATTCCCGAATCAAAACAATCGGATTTTCGCGCCTCTTCGTGTTCTTCGTGGATAAACATTTTGCTTTAGGTAGGACAGCACCAACAAAAAAAGGCCTTGCGGCCTTTTCTTGTTGTTTCGGTACCGCTTACGCAGCGAGCTTGGCCTTGACCTGATCGACGATCTTGGCAAAGGCATCCTTGTCGAAGATCGCGATGTCGGACAGCACCTTGCGGTCGATGCCGATTTCGGCACGGGACAGACCGTTCATGAACACGCTGTAGGTCAGGCCATGCTGACGCGAAGCGGCGTTGATACGGGCGATCCACAGTGCGCGGAACTGGCGCTTGCGTTGACGACGGTCGCGGTACTGGTACTGACCGGCCTTCATCACCGCTTCGTTGGCGACGCGGAATACGTTTTTACGGCGGCCGCGATAGCCTTTGGCGGCATCGAGGACTTTCTTGTGGCTGGCGCGGGCGGTTACACCCCGTTTGACGCGTGGCATGCTTTCTCTCCTTTATGCGTAGGGCAACATGCGTGCAACGGCTTTGTGGTTGCTGGCATTGACGGTTTCCATGCCGCGCAACTGGCGCTTACGCTTGGTGCTCTTCTTGGTGAGAATGTGACGCATGAACGCGTGCGAGCGCTTGAACCCGCCGCCGCCCAGCGCGCGGAACCGCTTGGCGGCGCCGCTCTTGCTTTTCATCTTAGGCATGATGCTTCCTTTTATTTCATGCGGTCAGGTGACCCCGCGACGCGGAATGCTTCACCTACCCGACTGCACGTATTGTGGCGTTTTTGACCACTGGCTTAACCAGCACGGTCCGAGAAACGCCGGTCTCGAAACTCAAATTTTCTTCTTCGGCGCCAGCATCATCACCAGCTGACGGCCTTCCATCTTCGGGAACTGCTCGACCACCGCGAGTTCGGCCAGGTCGTTCGACACGCGCCGCAACTGGGCCATGCCGATTTCCTGGTGAGCCATCTCACGGCCCCGAAAACGCAATGTAATCTTGGTCTTATCGCCTTCTTCAAGAAACTTGATGAGGTTGCGAAGCTTGATCTGGTAATCGCCTTCGTCCGTACCCGGGCGGAACTTGATTTCCTTGATCTGGACCTGCTTCTGCTTCAGCTTGGCTTCGTGCTGCTTCTTGCTTTCCTGGTATTTGAACTTGCCGTAGTCCATGATCTTGGCCACGGGCGGCTGGGCCGTCGGCGCAATTTCAACCAGATCCAGGTCAGCTTCTTCCGCCTGCCGCAGCGCATCGTAAATTTTCACGATGCCAAGCTGCTCGCCTTCCACACCGACCAACCGCACCTCAGGGGCTGTAATTTCACCATTGATGCGTGTCTGCTTCTTTTCTGTCGCGATGAGTCGTTCTCCAAATAAAAACCTGACGCCAGGCGCCGAGGCAAAAAGGTCAAACAATAAATAAAGAAGGCGCGGGATAGAACCCCGACGCCTTGTTTGACCGCTGTTACTGGCGCGCCAGCGTTTCCGCTTTCAGGCGCGCAATCAAGTCATTCAAACCGAACTGCCCCAGATCCTGATTACCACGGGCACGGACGGCGACCACTCCGGCCTCCATCTCCTTGTCACCGACGACCACCTGATAAGGCAGCTTCTGCAAGCTATGTTCCCGAATTTTATAGGTAATCTTGTTATTACTCAAGTCCGACACCGCGCGGATGCCCGCCTCGCGCAGCGCCTGTACGACTTTCCGGGCATATTCGGCCTGGCGTTCGCTGATATTCAGGACCATCACCTGCACCGGCGCCAGCCACAGCGGGAAGTTTCCGGCGTGGTGCTCGATCAGGATGCCGATGAAACGCTCCATCGAACCCAGGATCGCGCGATGCAGCATCACCGGCGGCTTGCGGCTGTTGTCCTCGTCGACGAACTCGGCACCGAGCCGCACTGGCAGGTTGAAGTCGAGCTGGATGGTGCCGCATTGCCACAGCCGGCCGAGCGTGTCCTTCAGCGTGAATTCGATCTTGGGGCCATAAAAGGCGCCCTCGCCCGGTTGCAGGTCGAAGGCCAGCTTGTTCTTTTCGAGCGCGGCGGCGAGCGCCGCTTCGGCTTTGTCCCAGCTCTCGTCCGAGCCGACGCGCTTGTCCGGGCGAGTCGACAGCTTGACCAGCACGTCGTTGAAGCCGAAGTCGGTGTAGACCTTCTGCAGCATGACGATGAAGTCCGCCACTTCCGCCTCGATCTGGTCCTCGGTGCAGAAGATGTGCGCGTCGTCCTGGGTGAAGCCGCGCACCCGCATGATGCCGTGCAGCGCGCCCGACGGCTCGTTGCGGTGGCAGGAGCCGAACTCGGCCAGACGCAGCGGCAGATCACGGTAGGAATGCAGGCCGCTGTTGAAGATCTGCACGTGTCCCGGGCAGTTCATCGGCTTGACCGCATAGTCGCGGTTTTCCGAGGACGTGGTGAACATGTTGTCGCGGTAGTTGTCCCAGTGGCCGGATTTCTCCCACAGGCTGCGGTCCATCACCGCCGGCGTGCGCACTTCCTGGTAGCCGTATTCGACGAACTTCTGCCGCATGTACTGCTCGATCTGCTGCCACACGATCCAGCCCTTGGGATGCCAGAACACCATGCCCGGCGCCTCGTCCTGCATGTGCAAGAGATCGAGCTGCTTGGCGAGCCGGCGGTGATCGCGCTTCTCCGCCTCTTCCAGGCGGTGCAGGTAGGCCTCGAGGTCTTCCTTCTTCGCCCACGCGGTGCCGTAGATGCGCTGCAGCATAGGGTTCTTCGAATCGCCGCGCCAGTAGGCGCCGGCCAGCTTCATCAGCTTGAACGCACGCGGCAGCTTGCCTGTCGACGGCAGGTGCGGGCCGCGACAGACGTCGAACCACTCGCCCTGGCGGTAGATCGAGAGTTCCTCGCCCTTGGGAATCACCTCGTCGATGATCTGCACCTTGTAGGTCTCGCCCAGTTCGGCGAACGCGCGCGTGGCGTCCTCGCGCGACCACACCTCGCGCTGGATCGGCAGGTCGCGCTTGACGATTTCCTCCATGCGTTTTTCGATCGCCACCAAGTCGTCGGGGGTAAACGGCTCCGCGCGCGCGAAGTCGTAGTAGAAGCCGTCCTCGATTGACGGGCCGATGGTCACCTGTGTGCCCGGATAGAGTTCCTGCACTGCCTGCGCCATCACGTGCGCGGCATCATGGCGGATCAGGTCCAGCGCCTCCGCGTCCTTGGCCGTGACGATGGCGAGTTGCGCATCCGCATCGATGAGGTGGCTGGTGTCGACCAGCTTGCCGTTCACCCGCCCGGCGAGCGCCGCCTTGGCGAGTCCGGCGCCGATGCTCGCTGCGACCTGCGCGACCGTGACCGGCCCCTCGAATGGGCGGACCGAACCATCGGGAAGCGTGACGTTGACCATTTTCAGACTCCAGAAACGAAAAAAAGCGCGGACCGGCCGCGCTTTCAGGTATTACAGATGAAGTTGCAGAAACTCTGCGAACAGCGATGCGCCGGGTTTTTATCCAGTGACAGCCTGGCTAGTTCGCGGTGACATTTCGCAACCTCCGTGGGCAGTTCAGCCCTTCTTGAAACCGGGTCATCCCGACCCCTTAAATATTGGTAGGCGCGATTGGACTCGAACCAACGACCCCCACCATGTCAAGGTGGTGCTCTAACCAGCTGAGCTACGCGCCTAATGCGGGGCGCATCATAACCGAAAGGCCGCTCCGCTGTCGAGTCAGCGTAACTTTTTTTACCATGAAGCCCGATAACTATCCGTCCAAAACATCCTTAATTTGCATGCTTCCAGGGAAGGAATGGCCCCGGCAAACACTGGAGTTTCAAAACTTCCCAAGAGGTTTGAATTGCCATTTGCAGCACCATGCAACCCCTTACAGTCAATCACAAATAGACTCATCATCCATCAGCACAATCACGCTCAAATCCGCCAAACACGCATCAGTGGAAGCTCAAATAATCGCTTGCTCAACAGCCGAGAAATCAAGCGCACAGAACTTGGCATCGAAACAGGTCGCCACATCCATGAGCCAATCAAAACATCTTGCGCGGTTAAAATTTCCGTGCCTATCGATCACGAAAATTTTTCTTGACAAACACAAAAAACGTCCTGTAACTTCCGATCTCAATTAATACACCGCCAACGCAAAGTACGTTGGCTGTTTTGCGGAAAACAATAATTAGTTGTTCCAATGCAGCCTGAGGAGAGCCGCATGCGCTATTGTTTTTTCGCAAATCGCCAGTCAATCCAGCTTGACCTTATCCAAGGTTCATTCGACCCGTTTGAAAATACCGCACCGGTTGCGCAAGCATCGGGCAGCCCCTGCATTCCAGGTCACCCCAACAGATTTTTAGCTCCCAGGTTGTTACCCACATTGCCTCGGGTAACCAACACGTAAGTTTCCCACCAGCTGCAAGGTCCACTACGGACGGTTGCGCACCGCAAAACCGCGGGCGCTGCCGAACGATTGTGTGCTGAATCAAACAAAAAAATCAGGGGGAAGCATGGGGAAATTACGGTTATTCGCGTTCGCTGGTGCGCTGGGCAGTCTGGCTTTTAGTCAGATTGCTTGGCCAGTCTCACTTGTCGAAATAGACGCTGCACGCGTCAAAGGTCTGGCCTATCTATTCCAGTCGCAAAAAGGCGATGGCTCCTGGTCCGCCAACGACAGCCTGAAAGTACAAACCACTGCGACCGCACTGGAAGCACTTATACATGCCGGCGTCAAAACGGGCGAAACCTATGGTGCAGCAAGTACCTGGCTCGCCAATGCCGAAACTGCCAGCGTCGACTCCACCGCACGCAAGATCGCTGCGTTAGCCGGCACCGGCATGAATATGAAGCCATATGCCCAGGCTTTGCTAGCGGCCAGATCAGCTTCGGATCGCCAGGCTTGGGGGGCCTACCCTCAATATGGAGTGAGCTTCCCCGACACACCTTTGGGTATCGAAGCCGTCCGCCTGTCCGGCTACAGCTACGCTAACCAATCGACTGAACTAAGCAAGGCGGTTGCCTGCGAAATCCTGCCTTCGCAAAGAACGGAAACGTCCGGCAAAGGGTGGTCCTACATGCCTCGCATCACAACGGGCGAAACCATAAACATGAGTGCCAGTGCCCTGTTGCCAACGGCCATTACCCTCCTGGAAGTCGCCAAGTTAAGTAATACCAATAACTGGACTTCACTCTATTGCCAGGGTATCGGCACTTATAACCTTGCGACTGTTCTCGATGATGGCGTGACCTATCTCCTGACCAAGAAAAATTCTGACAACGGCTTTGGAGAAAATGGCGTCAGCACGCCCATGCAGACCGCATTGGCTTATCTTGCCATCCAGGCTGTCAATGCCGCGCATCCCGCTCTAGCGCCTGCCCAGGATTACTTACTTATTGGCGCCGGCCAGCAATCGGCAGACGGAAGCTGGAACGGAGATCCCCTGTCGACTGCGTTGGTCCTCAAGACGCTTCCCGCTCTAAGCCCCAATACACTGACAGATACCGACCATGATGGCGTACCAGACGAAATTGAACTGGCCCTCAATAATGGCTCCTCCCCCACCAACGCAGACGGACGAGACGCACTTGCGCCCGGCAATGGGCAGTCCCTCCCCGGCGTGAATAGCCCGCTCCTCGCTGCATCGCTGCGCTATCTACACCCGATGAATCCCTTGCAGTTGAGCCCCGCCGGCGCATCAAGCTACGCCATTACAAATGGAACGCTACCGCCGGGAATCGCAATGGACGGAACAGGGGTTCTGAGCGGAACACCCTCGCAGATCGGTACCTTCAGTTTTTCCTACAGCGCCACAAACGGAGCTGTAGCCTTGGCTCAACTTGTCGTCAGCCCGCCCGACGGCGACCTCAACGATGACGGCCATGTCGACGTCGCCGATATTGCGTTGTTGGAACGCATCGAGCTAGGGCTGACGACAGCGACCCCACTGCAACAGGTGAGTGCCGATGTCTCGCCCACTGGTGCGCCGGACAACGTGATCGACTTGGCCGATTTACAACGATTGAAACGCATGGCTTTGGGTCTGGAATAGAGCCAATCCATCAGAACACAAAATAAAAGGGAGGAAACCATGATGTGGCGGAAAAACCATGCGTGGCTGGGTACGTTTTGCTTGGCATCACTGATTCTCGCAGGCTGTACAGGTTTGCAATCTTTCACCACAAGTGCAAAACCAGGCGAAACCATTGCACTGGCAGCTGGGTGGCAGCCACAAGTAACCAGAAATAATTTGACTGTAGTAATTACCCCGGAAAGCGGTCCAGCCATTACTTATGCTCCGGGAGATCCCAGGATCCGAACCGTATTCCAAAGCTACATCGATCCACTAGCAAAAATTCTGGTGTCAGATAAATCGGGGGTGATCTATCCCAATGCAGGCATGCCTAATTATCCGAACGATGAAAATACCGCAATTGCATTTGGTCAACTGAGTCCAGGAAATGCCGGTAGCGTGCGTTACGCAACGGGCGGTGTAAACGACTGGTTTGACACATTTGTATTACTCGATTTGCCCGCTACGCTCTCCTCCGGAATAGCAACTGTTGACTTGTTTTCCGGCGGAACACCAATAGGCAATAGCGTCACGATAGAAGTATTACCCGGCACGCCAGCGTTAAGGAACCGTTTTGTAATGGGCGGAGCCTGGGACAGCATCCCAGGTTGGATACGGTCTATTGAACGCGCGCCCCATTTTTTCATTCAGTTCACGGGGCCTACTGGGATTATTCCCCATTCCATACAAGCAGATTTTGCTCGAACATTGGCCGCAAGCGGCAATCCATGGGTGACACATGGCCGGGGGGATATTTCAAATCTTTCATGGGTAGACAACGGCACGCTCCTTAAAGTCATGCAAACCCCTGTTACCGGAAAGACGACAAATCTTCTGTCTGATTTCAACTTCTATGTCACAGGTGCGGTCACTGCACTGACCGTCAATACCGTGAAAGCCTACGACATCAATGGCAACCCACTTCCTGGGTTCTCTGCGAGTCTTCAGTACATCAACAATTAAGGATTGGCGATGAAAAAGACCAGAAGGTATTGGGGGCCGATCATGCTCATGATGGCCGCATTAAGTGCATGCACAGGCGTAAAAACTTTTACGACTGCAGCACGCCCCGGTGAAACAGTGGCACTGGCGATTGGGCGACAAACCGACCTGAAGCGTGCGAACGTGACAGTAACGATTACACCAGCTACTGGCCCTGCCGTTGTGTATCCCCCTTTGGATACCCGGGTGAGGTCCATCCTTAACCTTTATCCGGATCCCGTGTCAAAAGCGATTGTATTGCAGAGAACGGACAACCCCACAAGCACGGGAACCTCTATTGAAAGCTGGGTGACATATGGCGATCCCGACTGGTGGCAAACATTCATGCTGCTTGACTTGCCAACTGGCATCGCTCCGGGAACGGCAACAATATCGATCACAGACACCTTAGGAGCGGTCATTACGCCAGCCAGCGTTGAAGTGCTCACCGGGGAAAGCACCCGAAACGGCTTCGCATTTAATCAATTTGGCTACACCTTCTCTGCGGACAGCGCTAGTCCCCAGTTACGGGCCCCGAAGGACTTCGAACGCGCCACTCAGTATGTAATCGAGTTCACTGGCGACACCATCCCGCACGCCGTCCAAATCGAATTCAGCCATACCCCGAGCGTGGGCGCTGCCTATGTAGTCAACCCGCGCGGCGACCTCAAGAACGTCACCTGGAGCGACGACGGAAGCAATCTGAAGGTTTTTATCACGCCCAGTACCGGGTTGACCACCACGCAGATCAAGGATTTTAAGTTTTACGTGGCCGGCGGGCTGACCGGTTTGAGCCAAACCCATCTCAAGGCCTACGACCAACTGGGCGTTCCGGTGAGCGGCGTAACCGCGACCATCACCCAGCATTGATGCGGAGAACATAGTGACACTTTATGCACGTTATCTCTTGTCGGTTGGCTTGCTTGTCAATTCTGCGATCGGCATCGCGGCACCGCCTGTCGTCTCGCTGACCTATCCACCTCAGGCTGCCACATTCAGCGGCACGCCGATTGCGATCCCCGTCACGGTTACTGCTTACGACCCGGATGGTGGCACCATCGTGAAACTTGAATATTTTTCAAGTGCCACGTCATTGGGTTCCGTTTCGGGTTCCATCCCAGCACCTTTTACCGTACCCATAAATGTTGGTAGCGCAGGTACTTATACCTTTAGCGTCAAAGCAACAGATGCCCAAGGCGAAGTCGCTATATCCAACTCGACCACGATCACGGTATACAACGTGACGGCGGGGAATACAGCCCCCACCGCGAGCGTCGCGATTCCCATAAGTGGCTCCGCTTATAGTCTTAACAACGGCCCCGTTCCAGTACGCATAATAGCCACTGCGTCAGACTCAAATGGAGTGAATCGGATTGAGTTGCTGGTTAACAACATCTATAGGGGATCCGTACCTGGCGCTACTCTCGATGGCAATCTGGCATTCTCCAGTCCTGGAACTTACTCCATCGTTGCCCGCGCTTATGACAACCTTGGTGCATCCGCCGACTCGGTGGCACGGACATTCAATGTCTATGCTGCGGATCCAGGCAACACTGCCCCAACATCTAACCTGACCATCCCCGCGCCGGGCGCGTCATACCTTCCACCGGCCACCATCACCGTCGCGGCCACGGCTTCCGATCCGGGCGGTAGCGTGAGTCGGGTCGAGTTTTATTTAGATGGTGGTCTGTTGAATGTTATGGCCGCACCGCCTTATACATTCCCTCTGTCAGGCGTGGCTGTTGGGAGCCATACCCTCCGGGCACGTGCTTATGACAACCTGGGCGTATTTGTAGATAGCACAGCCACCCAATTCGTCGTCAACACCCCTCCTGCGGTAAGCATCTCGGCACCGGCCCTGATCAGCGCTCCGGCGTCATTCAATTTACAGGCCAATGCAACCGATGCGGACGCCAATCTCAGCAAGGTCGAGTTCTATCAGGGAACAACCCTGCTTGGCGAGGACACTTCCTCCCCTTACAGCTGGCCGTTGAATAACGTCACGTGGGGGACATACGCCTACACAGCCAAAGCCTACGATGCGCTGGGCGCCGTGGTCACCTCCAACCCGGTCAACGTCGTGGTCAATCAGCCCCCCACCGTGGGTTTGACCGCCTCAAGCGCATATGGCGGATACAACGCACCGGCAGACATCCTGCTGACAGCCACGCCCGCCGACGTGGACGGAACGATCACGAAAGTAGAATTTTATTCGGGGACGCAGCTTATCAACTCCCGCACAGTATCGCCCTACACCTATACCGTACCCGGCACGCCCGCGGGCAGCTACACCTATACAGCGAAGGTCTACGACAACCGGTCCGCCGTTACCACCTCGAACGCAGTCAACGTCACGGTCTCTCCCTCTCTGTCGCCCGCCACCTTCACCTATGACGAGCTGGGCCGGTTAATCGGCGTACAGCATTAAGGAACGGATGCCATGTTGAATCGAATTTTCCTGATGTCACTTCTGCTCGCGCCCGCCGTCTCCTGGGCCGCCTGCACCAGCCATAAAGTGGGCACCTTGACCCTGGACTGCACAGCCGCAGGCCATGAATTGAACAATCCAGCGACAAGCGGTATTTCCTTTCAGATCCAATCTGGCAAGGATAAGCGGGAAACGCCCGCCGCCATCAGAGTGGTTCGTCCACATGAAACCTTCGACATGGAAGGGCCTGCGAACAAGGCGACAGTCAATACGCCCAGAGAAACGAATACCGGCCCGGATATGTCCGGGACGGACAAGCCAGCCAACAAGAAATCCAACGTGCCCAAAAGAATGCCCGAGTAAGGCATCAGAAAACAGCACGAAAAAACATAAGGGGTAGGCCACGCCAGCCAGGTGGCCTGAGCAAATCAGTGAGGATGATTGCAATGCGTTTACATTCAGTTTTGTCGATGGCGAGCCTGTGTCTTGCCCTTGTTCCCTGCGCGGCCCGGGCTGAGCATGTGGACCCTGCCCCTCTATCCGATGAAGTCATCCAGTACATCGGCAAGCTGATGAATCCGGGCCCGGTCGATCCGCTGCCGGGCATGATCCGCTATCAGATCGACGAAGCCGCAGCACTGGCGCTGCGCATCAAGCTCGACAAGGATGGACAACAATGGTCCAGCCTGCGTCCGCAACTGGAAGCCAAGCTCAACGAGATCGGCGTTCTAAGGGACGAAGCTGCAAGCAAATACGACCAGAAATCCGTGCCTCAAACGCTCGATGCCAAACCAGCATCGCTTATTGGTCCAGACGGAAAGAAACTCAAGCTCAGCAAGCAACAACTCAAGGCCTTGCAAACCAGCCCCGTTCAACTGGTACAACAACCCTCGGTAGGTTCGCGCTTCGACCAGATCATTCAATCGATGCAAGCCGTGCTGCAGGCAAATAATGCAGCGTCACGCAACCAGGCCGTCGCCAATGCATTGAATGTGCTCAATACCGTAGGCGGACGCAATCGGCAGGATAAGCCGCTTGTACAGATCAATTCGGAACCCACGTTAAAACAGGACGTGCCGACTAAAGAGGTCCCCGAGAATTACAAACCAGCGTCCGAGCCGGCGTATGTTGCGTATCAACAGCGCTCGCGGCAGAACATGTACGCCTTCTTGGGAAATACTATGCTCGCTATGGCGCCCGATCCCACACCTGCTGAAGCGCAGGTGTGCTCTTACGATCCACAGAAAGACCTGGGCGAAAACGAAGAAGTCCAACTGAACCCTGAAATCCGTGCCTTGGCCGAGAAGCTGGGCTACTCGCCGGTAAAAATATTCCAGTACGTCACCAACGAAATTGCATTTGAGCCCTATTTCGGTTCGCTCAAGGGCGCACAAGGCACGCTGACCAGCAAAGCCGGCAATTCAACGGACCAGGCTTCCCTGCTGATCGCACTGTTGCGTGCTTCCAATATTCCTGCGCGCTACGTATTGGGGACGATCGAATTCAAGAAAGAAGATCCCCGCCTACTGGGGTGGCTGGGCGCAAAAACCAGTGTTGGAGTAACGGGCATCCTCAGTCAGGGCAAAATCCCGCCGAGTGTAGACAGCCAAAATTTATGGTTCACCCATGTCTGGGTGGAGGCCTGTGTGCCTTATGGCAACTACCGGGGGACGAGTGTAGACAAAACCGGCCACCGCTGGATTCCGCTGGATCCTAGCTTCAAGGAAAAGACCTACCAGAGCGGCATCGCTACGAATGTCGACTTCGACTACACCAGTTATTTGGCGCAGCGTACCGATGGTCCGGACAGCCTGCCCCACGAAAAATATCAGCGGCAGGTTGAGACTTACATCAAATCCCTACCCGCGGCCAACGGCAGCAACAACACGATCCAGGACGTGGGGTATATCGGAAAACAGGTCGCGCGAAAGTTCGACATCTTGCCGGCCTCCCTTCCTTACAAGGTTCGAGCATTCAACACCTGGGCAACCGGATATACCGCTGAAACCGATACCGTGCCTGATAATCACCGTTATAAGCTGGAAATCAGTGCAAGCGGAATGAATACGCCGCTAGTGATTTCTGTGCCGCAACATGTTTTAAGCAGAATTACGCTCTTCTATGCGCCAGTAGTTTATTTTTCCGGTGACCCACCAGGATATAAACTGCCGAATCCTGGCCAAACGTATTGCACAACCAGCAATTGTTCCGACGCAGGGGGCAGCGCTCGGGTGCGAATTCTGGTGGACGGCGCTGATCTTGTCGCTTCAGCTGCCCCACTTCCGGGCCAGCCTGTCCCCACAGGCGTCACCTCAAATCTTATTAGTGCTGGCAGTATAACTTCCGGAACTTGTGGGGCCCGGATACCAGTGGCTGGCGGAGGTTACGTATGGAGCTGCAATATTTACGGTTATGTAGCAAAAACAACCAGCCTCACGATCAGACTCACGCTAAATAACACCGAGATCAACAAAGCCAGCTACACCAATATAAAAACGACTGACTATGTCTCGCCCCAGGTTTTTTCCTTTCAGGTTTCCGACAGGCTCCTGAAGGAGCGCGCAGCCAAGCTATTGGAGTCCGTGCGCACGACGCCTAACCCTAATGCCAGCACTGCCACGCTTGACGAAACGCTGGGCGAGTTTTTGCATATTGCAGGGCTCAAGTTCATGCGGTACTACTCGGATGCTGCCAAGCGGATCGCAGAGATGGACGGTGGCTCTGGCTGGAGCGGAAATCACATCGGCATTACCTCGCTTAACAATAACGCACAAACTCTGCTCGACCTTCCCTTTGGCGTGTCGTCGCCTGTACGAAATTTCGTGATTGATGTTCCAGCTGGGCGGTCTCGCAGCGTAGATTTGACCACGGGCGTTCCAGTATGGAAGACCTTCTTACTCAGCGGCTACGCGCTTTCAGCCTATGAATCCTATCTGTGGCAGGAGAATGCGAAGTTGGACGCTGTCAGTACTGTACGCGGTGTTCAGTACGCACGCGAGAAAGGCATCGATATCCTGACCCTGACTCCGGCCATGTGTACGCCGGATCAGACGGCAATCAATGCCGAATTTGCAAAGTTCTACTCGAACGACGACCACAAAAACCCTGACACTACGCTCTATTATTCAACCACCGATGAGAGCGGTTTTCGAACCCTTGTCTGCACGAATGGCAAAACCGTCATTCTGCCACGCAGCAAAATCCGCTATCAGAATTGGGTCGGAGGCGTCTATTTTGTTGAGGGTCAAACTGCCAACAGCATGACCGCCGATTTCAAAATTTCCGGCATTTACAACGGCGGATATTCAGTCGCGAACTATTTCAGCTCAAACGCCAGCCTAAACAACTCCACCTACGGCTTGGCCGCTGGGGGATACAATTTGTTCAGCCCCACCTACAACTGGTCGGCCGCCGCGGGCACGAACTTCACCACGCCGTCGATCCTCAGCTCCGGGGTCAACTACGGCGTCACGCCGCTCAACATCTACTCCGGCGACCCCGTCAACATGGTCACTGGCAACATGTATCACGTCGAGCGCGACCTGAGCATTCCAGGTCGCGGCGGGCTGCCGTTTGTGTTCGAGCGTTCCTACAACAGCCGCGATGCCAAGACCGGCGTGCTGGGTTTCGGCTGGACGCACAGCTTCAATCATCAACTCAAATTCGAGGACAAGGCCCCGGACGGGTCGGCCGCTGACAACCTAACTTCCACCGTCACCTGGATCGACGGCACCGGCGCGCAGAAATTCATGACGGTGGCCGGCACAGCAGGCGGCGTCGCCGTGGGCGCGACATTCACTACGCCCAAGGCCTACTACTTCGGCATGAGCAAGACCGCGGCGGGCTATGAAATCCGAGAGAAGAACGGCCTCACCTACACCTTCGAAGGCGTGGCCGGCACGGTGGGCCAGCAGGCCAAGCTGCTTTCGATCCGCGACCGCAATGGCAACACGCTCGCGCTTGCCTACAACACCGACAACACCTTGAAGGAAGTGACCGACGGCCTGGGCCGTGCGCTGGCCTTCACCTATACGGCGAATCGCATCACCCGTATCGAGTTCAGGAAGGCGGGCGGCACTGTCGTGCGCAGCCACGAATACGTCTACGACGCCAACGACGACCTCGTCGCGCACAAGAGCCCGGCCACGCTCCTTGACCCCGTCA
Organism: Rhizobium sp.; assembly: GCA_019459285.1. Lineage (GTDB taxonomy): Bacteria > Pseudomonadota > Gammaproteobacteria > Burkholderiales > Thiobacillaceae > Thiobacillus. The sequence goes on from JAIBEL010000030.1 coordinate 74,005, forward strand.
AGAATCCGCCCGTGACGTACAGTTATTACACGGCTGCCGCCGACGGCACCAACCTGGGCCACGCCATGAAGCAGTACACCCTGCCGCGCGGCAACGGCATGCAATTCTTCTACTACACCAACGGCAAGACCTTCCGCCACCGCGCCATCGGCCCCGGCGGAACCGACCTCGGCCAGGAAATCAGCTTCACCTACAACGATTTCCGTCGCGAGACCGTGCAGCTCAACGAACGCGGCCTGACCCGGCGCTTCTTCTTCGACGCCGACGGCAACCCCTTGCAGATCGTCGAGGAGAACGGCGGCATCCGCGAATACACCTATGACCCTGCCGACCCCGGCAAGCGCCTGTCGAAGCGCGACCCCATGGGCTACGAAACCCACTATGAATACGACGCCCTGGGCAACGTCACCAAGATCACCAACCCCGACGGCGGCTTTGTCCAGTTCTTCGACTTCAATGCCTACAACCAGCCGCAGCGCAGCCGCGACGCACGCGGCAACTGGAGCCTGGTGCGCTACGACGCCAAGGGCAACCCCACTGACGACATCCGGCTCAAGGCCGGCGTCGTTCCCACAGCCAACACCCGCCCAGCCGACGGTGACATCGTCAGCTGGACGCAGCACGCCTACGACGCCAACGGCAACCGCACCCAGACCCGCCGCCTGAGAAGCTACGCCGGCGCGGCCTTCGGCAGCTTTGCCGGCGGCGCCGGTCCGGCTGTCGCCACCACCTACGACGCCAATGGTCTCTATCCCGTTGCCATCGCCCGCAGCGGCGACAAGACCGGCGACGGCGTCGACGACGCCATTGACAGCGAAACCCTGGTCTACGACGACCAGGGCCGCGAGACCCGCGGCATCGATGGCGACTGGCAGGTCGTCCAGCGCGAATACGACGCCGTCGACCGCGTCAAGCGCGCCACCGACGCCCTCGGCCACTGGCGCGACTACAGCTTCGACGCCAACGGCAACCTCATCGGCGAGGCCCTCACCGTCGCCAACGCCCGTGTCGATTCCCGTGTCGCCGTCTACGACGACGCCGACCGCCAGGTCCAGGTGATCGACGCTGCCGGCAACGCCACCCGCATGGAATACGATCCGGCCGGCAACCTTGCCCGCATCACCGACCCCGACGGCTACAGCGCCACGATGGAATACGACGCCAACAACCACGTCGTCGCCGCTGCCGACAAGGAGGGCAATGCCATCGTCAGCAGCCTCGATCTGGACGGCAAGCCGCGCAACGTGGTCGATCCCAACGGCAGCACGCAGAACTTCGTCTACTACGGCCCCGAGAAGAACGGTCGTCTGAAGCAAAGCCTTGACCCCGCCGGCCGCACCACGACCTACGACTACGACGCCCACGGCAACGCCATCAGTGTCACTGACAACCTCGGCCGCACCACCCAGACGGTCTACGACGAACTCGACCGCCCGATCAAAAGCGTCGGCCCGGCCGTCGCCGCCGACGGCGGCCGTGCCCCGCTTACCTGCAACAAGTACGACACCCTGGGCCGCATGACCGAACTGTGGGCCGGCAGCACCCTCAATCCGTCCGCACCCTGTGACCTTTCGGGCGCCGATCCCGATCTGAAGCGGCAGACCGCCGTCGTCACCAACGACTTCGGCTGGAAGGTGAAGGAGACCGATCCGCTGGGCCATGTCTG
>JAIBEL010000041.1 GCA_019459285.1 Rhizobium sp.
CCACGGCCGCAGTCCGAGAGCCTATGTCGGACGGCGTGCCGCAGAGCGCACGCACAAGCCCGCTCCCCAGACCGGGTGGGAATGACTTTAGTACGACACAGGCGCGACCGCTAGCGAGCCCTGTATATTTAGGTTCTCGTCAGGCTACGCAGGAATTCTCTCAGTGCGACGGCATCGTTGAACCGTTCTTCCCGTGCCGCGAACAGCAGGGTCACCGGCCCGGCTCCAAGGGCCTCGACCGCATGTGTCAGTGCTGCGGGTTGCTGTTGCAATTCCTGCAGGTAGCGACGCTGGAATTCATCCCACTTCGCGGGCTCGTGATTGAACCATTTGCGCAGTTCCGTGCTGGGGGCCAGTTCCTTGAGCCACAGGTCGATGCGGGCTTTGTCCCGGGCAAGGCCGCGCGGCCACAGCCGGTCGACCAGGACCCGCATGCCGTCTTCAGCGGAGGGGGGTCGTAGACCCGTTTGACACGGATGTCCATCCGCAGGCCCTATGGCGTGACACCGCACACCACGCGTGCGCCGCCGCCGCCCAGTGGCGCCGGATGATCGGCGTGGTTGTCGCCGCCGGCATGGATCATCAGTGAACGTCCTTTCAGGTCCGCCATTTTCAGGCGCGGCGCGAGCACCGGCTGGGTTGCGCTGCCGTTCGGGTCGACGTAGAGCGGCGGCAGGTCGCCCAGATGCCCGTCGCCCCAGGGGGTGCCGTGGCGATTGGTCTTTTCAGGATCGTAATGCCCGCCTGCGGCAAGAGCGGCCACCTTTTTTCCATCCTTTTCCTTCGGACCGCAATCGGGATTCTGGTGCACATGGAACCCGTGCAGGCCGGGCACCAGGCCCTTGAGGTCGGGCGTGAATACCAGGCCGTAGCGGGATTCCGAGACGGTGACCTGGCCGACCGACGGGCCGATACCTTGTTCGTTCACGTTGTGCATCGGGACCACCATGTCGGCGATGGCGCTCCAGGATGCAAGGCTGGAAACGAGGGCGCATACCAATAACCTGGCTTTCATGTCAGCTCCTTCCGGGGGAAATGCAGGGTAAGTGTCCGCGACCGGCAAGCGGAATGCCCGCTACGGGTCATCTGGAAGCGTAGGCCATGTTCCATCCTTGGCAAGCGCGTATTTTGAGGCCGGGTGCCGCTCACACCCGCGTCCTGTGCCGGGTCTTACTCCCATCTGCAATCCCTCAGGAATACGGGAGCCTTGTCCACCCGTTGGCCGGATGCCACCGGCAAATCCGATCCCTCGTGCAGCATCCGAACGCGCGCGTTGTCGGGATCCTCTTCGAGGACATAGCGTGTGTTCCGTTCGAAATGTGCGCTCAGAACATAGCAGCGGATAGTCTGGGGCAGGAGAGGGTGCCCGTAAGGCACACTGTTTATCCACAGGACATGCGGGCCCGGCGACAGCAGGTAGATCGTGTCCCGGAATGCATTCGGAATGCGGATCGCGGACACGAGCCTCTGGTCGACGCCACGCAGCAACACGGGGTGCCGCGAATGGTCGCTCAACACGGCCACCTGGGAAGTGTCGTCGGTCATGGAGATATCGAGCGGGACGACAGAATGGAACAGTGGCGCACATCCCCCGATCGATAGGACAGCAAGCCAGAGAAGAGGTGGGCGGATCAGTCGCATCGAGGCAGGGACTGTCGTCTACGGCCGGCTTGCCGGGATGGCGTGCGGGCGTAAGGCCGGTTTTTCGAGAATGACCAGTGCAATCCCGCCGAGAACGGCGGCCGACGCCAAGGCCAGTCGCAGGCTGAGTGATTCGCCAAGAAACAGGATGCCGCCCAGCGCGGTAATCACGGGGACGCTGAGCTGCACGATCGAAGCCTGGGTGGCCTTCAGCGCCGGCAGGGCCATGTACCAGATGGCGTAGCCTATCCCGGACGCCAGTGCGCCCGACAGGATCGCATAGCCGATCCCGGCATAATCCAGCGGCGTGCCGTGCATCATGAACAGGCTCAATGCGGCTGCTATGGGCGTTGCCCGCAGGAAGTTGCCCGCCGTGACCCGGAGGGGGTTCCCTGCACCTTTCCCGCGCAGGGAATAGATGCCCCATGCAATCCCTGCGCCCAGCATGAATATCGAGCCCAGCAGCGGCGGTGCCGAGAGGCCCGGGAGCAGGAGGCCGACCAGTCCCCCGAAGGCGAGGACGAAGCCGGCAAGCTGCATGCGCCCCAGACGTTCGCCCGTCCACATGCCGTGGCCGATCATCGTCGCCTGGACGACGCCAAACAGCAGCAGCGCACCCGTTGCCGCTGGCAGGCTCACATAGGCAAAGGAAAAGCCCGCCGCATAGGCAAACAGCGCCAGCGCGGATAGCCAGTTGCCGCGTCCGGGCGTGGTGCCTTGTCTGGCCTTCACCAGCAGCCAGAGTGTCAGCGCGCCGGAGGCCAGCCGGATGGTCGTGAAGCTGGCCGGGTCGATGCTGGTGTGTTTGAGCGCAATCCGGCAGAACAGGGAATTGCCCGCAAAGGCCAGCATGGCGAGCGACGTCAGGGTGAGGGTACGGGTAGGGGACATGGCAGGTTTCTTTCGATCGCCATCAGGAGGCCGGGCGACGTTGGGCGACAGGGTATCCGCCTTCAGCGTTGCCTCCAAGCCCTTCGCTGGAGGGCTGTTTCATGAAACCCCGGGTTGTCCTGGAAACGGTACGGGGCCGGTGTTACGCATCCAGGACCCATTGGGGATTCCAGGCCACTTCCCAGAGATGTTGGTCCGGATCCAGGAAGTAGCCTGCGTACCCGCCCCAGAAGGTATCGTGGGCAGGCTTGACGATGCGGGCGCCAGCTGTGGCCGCCTGGGCCATCACCGCATCGACGTCGGCCCTGGACGCAACGTTATGGGCAAGCGAGATGTCGGTGGCATTGGGGGTGCCTGCAGCCAGGCCGGTATCGTGGGCGAGGCTTTCCCGAGGCCACAGCGCCAGCTTCAGGCCCTCCTGGAGTTCGAAGAATGCGACGGCACCGAATGCAAACTCCCGTCCCACGATGCCTTCGGTCTGGAGGCCCATGCCTTCGGCATAGAATTTCACCGCACGGTCGAGATCGTCCACGCCAAGGGTAATCAAGCTGACACGCGGTTGCATAGGTATTTTCTCCAAAGCATGAGGCGTGATCCAGGACCCGTTCTGCGGCTGCTCAAGCCAGCGTGCCAAACAAGGCCCCGACGCCGGCCGTCACGCCCATGGCCAACGCGCCCCAGAACGTGACGCGCACGGCGCCCACCGCCACCCGCGAGCCGCCGGCACGGGCCGCCACGCCACCCAGAAGCGCCAGGAACACGAGCGAGGTTGCCGAGACGAACGGGATCAGGCCCGCTTCCGGTGCGAATACCGTGACCAGTAGCGGCATGGCTGCGCCGACGGAGAAGCTTGCAGCCGAAGAAAGCGCCGCCTGGATCGGGCGGGCAGTCATCGCCTCGGAGATGCCGAGTTCATCGCGTGCATGCGCGCCGAGCGCGTCGTGCGCCATGAGCTGGTCGGCGACCTGCTTCGCCAGCGCCGGATCGAGTCCCCGCTTGACATAGATCGCCGCCAGTTCCCGGTGTTCGCCCTGGTCGTTGGTCTTTAACTCCTGCCGTTCGAGTTCGAGATCGGCCTGTTCGGTATCCGCCTGGGAATGCACGGAGACATATTCGCCGGCCGCCATCGACATGGCACCCGCGACCAGGCCGGCAAGCCCGGCGACGAGAACGCTGCTGTGACCACCCTGTGCCGACGCGACGCCCAGGATCAGGCTGGCCGTGGAAACGATGCCGTCATTCGCCCCCAGCACCGCTGCGCGCAGCCAGCCGATACGGTCCGTGCGGTGTCGTTCCCTGTGACGTGCCCGCATGTTCAGGACGCTTGTGATGGGGCGTTCGCTGGCGAGCCGGAGAGCCCGTCAGTCGGCCCCATGCGCGATGGGTTTTTCAGTGAAGAGATAGTCCTTCATCTCCCCGGAAAATTTTGGATCCCTGCGGCGGATCCATTCCATCACCATCGCAGCGTGTTCCTTTTCTTCATCGCGGTTGTGCAGGAGGATCGCCTTCAGCTCGGGGTCCTTGCAGGCGTCGGCACGCTGGTTGTACCAGTCCACCGCCTCCAGTTCCTCCATGAGGGAGACGATCGCACGGTGCATGTCCCTTGTTTCGTCAGTAAGCTCGGTAATGGGTTCATGGTATCCAACGCTCGACATTGATTTTTCTCCGGTTGCGGTAACGAACCATCCAGGTGACGATGGTCCCAAGGATCTCCTGATGAATCAGGAAGCGCTCAATGCTCCCGCTTGAATACGCGGGTGGCGCGACCTGCTCTATCTGTTGACCATCATTCGGGAGATTTCACTCCGGCTTGCTCCCGGATCTCCGCACTCCGGAGACTCGAAGAATCGCTGCGCATTGTCAAGCGAAGCGCATACGGAAAAGTGGATGATGTCGTTTGCATCATTGTCGAAGCGCAGTAGTTGGTAACGGATTCCGCCGGGGCGCCTGCGGATATCCGCTGCCTGATCGAAAACGGTCGTCCATGCCGGGCAGGAAGCGAGCATAACCGCCGTTCAAGAAACACGCTTGCTGATCCGCAGCGTTCAACGCCCCACCCGAATCACCGTCCCCTCGCGCCGTGGATCGGCGGCCCCGTGGTGCGCGCCGGTCACGGGATCGACGACGACGGCCTGGACCGAGCCGATGGTTTCGCGGCAGCCATCCGTTCCGGCTTCGCCCAGACCGGTATGCCCGCGTGTGCGCAACGCATCCTGCGTGGCGAGGCTGAAGGGCGGCTGCATGAAGGCCTGGCCGCCTTCGCAGCTCACCTTGCCCGTGGCGTTCGTGACCGACAGGCGCGGTGCATCGATGGCCTGCTGCATCGTCATGCCGTGGTCGATGAAGTTGAGCGTGACGTTGAGCACCGAGTTGATGATGGTGGCGCCGCCGGGCGAGCCGTAGGCGGCGACGGGCTGGTCGTCTTTCAGCAGCAGCAGCGGCGCCATGCTGGAGCGCGGACGTTTGAATGGCGCGACGTCGTTGGCGCCAGGATTGCCTTCGGCGGGGTCGGCGCTGGGCAGGAAATTGAAATCGGTCAGTTCGTTGTTGAGCAGGAAGCCATAGCCCGGCACGGTGATGCCGGAACCCCAGGTGTATTCGATGGTGGTGGTGTAGCTCACCATGTTGCCCCAGCGGTCGACGATGGCGAAGTGGGTGGTGTGGAGGCTTTCCTCCCGCGTGCGGACCGGTTTTGGCTGCACGGCATGCCACGGCGTGAGGTCGCCTGCCTGCGGTGTGTCCATGCGGCGATCGGGCCGGATCAGGGCGGAACGTGCCGCCAGGTAGCCGGGGTTCAGCAAGGCGCGTTGCGCCGCCGGCGCGGCATCGTCGTCGCCGATCCACACCGCGCGGTCGGCAAACGCCAGGCGCATCGCCTCGGTCATCACATGCAGGGTCTTGGGACTGCCGAAGCCATAGCCCTGTGCGACGTCGCCGAGCGGAAAGCGCTCGAGCAGCTTCAGGATTTCGAAGAGGGTGAGGCCGCCGGAGGAAGGCGGCGGCATGCCGGCGAGGGTCCAGCCGCGATAGTGGCCGATCAGCGGCCGGCGGATCGCCACCCGATACTGCGCCAGATCGGCGAGCGTCATGCGGCCCTTGCCCGCATCGCCGAGTTCGCTTCGTCCGCGCTGCTGCGCCTTGACGATGGCGCGCGCGATCGGGCCGCGGTAGAAGGCATCGGGGCCTTGGGATGCAATCAGCTTCAGGGTCTTCGCCAGGGCGGGCTGGACCAGCCAGTCGCCCTCGGCCAGCGGCACGCCGCCGGGACGAAAGGTTGCCGCGGTTTCCGGCTGGATCTGGGTGCGGCCGTCGTCGTTCGCGATGTCCTCCGCCAGGAAACGATTGACGCGAAAACCGTGTTCGGCGAGTTCGATCGCGGGGGCCAGCGTGTCGACCAGCTTCATCGTGCCCCAGCGGCGCAGCGCAGTGTCGATGCCGAGGAGCGTACCGGGCACGCCCACCGCGAGGCCGCTGGTCGAGGCGAGCGGAAAGGTCATCGGCAGGCCGTCGGGAGCGAACATGTCGGCGCTGGCCTGCGCCGGGGCGCGTTCGCGCGAATCGACGAAGAAGGTCTCGCCGGTCTTGGCCAAATGGACCAGCATGAAGCCGCCGCCGCCGATGCCGGACGATTGCGGCTCGACGACGTTCAGGGCGAATTGCACGGCGGCGGCGGCATCGATGGCGTTGCCGCCCTGTGCCAGGATGCGCGCACCGGCCGCGGCAGCGGCCGGTTGCGAGACCGCCCCCACACCCGCGGGCGAGGCGGCCAGCACGGAGGAGGACAGCAGAGAGAA
>JAIBEL010000047.1 GCA_019459285.1 Rhizobium sp.
CGGCCGGGGTTGCGGGGGGGGGGGCGCACATCCGGGCCCATGAAGCGTCCGGGGGCAACGGCCTTTCCGGGTGCACGGTGGGCGGCGGGGCCCGATGCGGCGGGCGACCACGCGTACCCGCGTGCCGAATATTCTGCGGCATTCCGCAGCGGTTTTGGCGGGTTTGCGGCCACTTTTGTTGGCGCTGGTGGAAACCAGCGCCATGCCGAGGCGGCGGCACAGGCGCGCGGCGGCGGGATGGGCGGTCACGCGGATCGCGACCGTGGCGCGGCCGCCGGTCAGCTCGGGCGGACAGTGCGCGGAGGCGGGGACGACCCAGGTGACGGGGCCCGGCCAGACGCGCAGCATCCGTGCCCGGTCGGCTGCGTTCAAGGGCTGGATGAATGGCCGCAGGGGCTTGAGCCGGTCGGCGATCAGCAGCATGCCCTTGGCGGCGTCGCGGCCCTTCAGGCGGAGCAGGCGTTTCAGGGCGTGCGGATTGCGCGGGTCGCAGCCGAGGCCATAACAGGATTCGGTCGGGTAGGCGATCAGGCCGCCGCGTCGCACATGCGCGCGTAGCGTGTCGGTCTCACCGTTCACTGCGCACCGCTTGCCGTCTCATTTTTTCCGGTCAAGCGCGCGCCAGCCGATGTCGCGCCGGTATTGCATGCCGTCGAAATGAATGCTGGCGATCGCTTCGTAGACGCGTTTCTGCGCCATGCGCACGCTGTCGCCGAGTACGGTCACGGCCAGTACGCGGCCGCCGCTCACCACGGTACGATCGTCTTGCGCGGCGGTGCCGGCATGGAAGATATGCAGGTCGTCGGCGGCGGCGGGCAAGGCACCGATGACGGCACCCTTCTTCGGCGCATCGGGGTAGCCTTCGGCGGCGAGCACCACGGCGAGCGCGGTGCGGCGGTCCCATTCGGCTTCGATCTGGTCGAGCTTGCCGTTGACGGCGGCTTCCAGCAGGGCGACCAGGTCGGACTTCAGTCGCATCATGATGGGCTGGGTTTCCGGGTCGCCCATGCGGCAGTTGAATTCGAGCACCCTGGGCGCGCCGTCGGCACCGACCATGATGCCGGCATAGAGGAAGCCGGTGAACCGGATGCCGTCGGCAGCCATGCCCTCGACGGTGGGATGGATCACCTCGCGCATGATGCGTGCATGCAGTTCGGGGGTGACCACCGGCGCAGGCGAATACGCGCCCATGCCACCGGTGTTGGGACCCTGGTCGCCGTCCTGCAGGCGTTTGTGGTCCTGGCTGGACGCCAGCGCCAGCACGTGCTCGCCGTCGACCATGACGATGAAGCTGGCTTCCTCGCCGAGCAGGCATTCCTCGATCACCACGCGGTGGCCGGCCTCGCCCATGCTGTTGCCGGCGAGCATGGCGTCGACCGCGGCGTGCGCTTCCTCGGCGCTCGTCGCGACGACCACACCCTTGCCGGCGGCGAGTCCGTCGGCCTTCACCACGATGGGCGCACCGTGCTGGTCGATGTAGGCGTGCGCGGCAGCGGCGTCGGTAAAGGTGTCGAAAGCAGCGGTGGGAATGCCGTGGCGCGCCATGAACTGCTTGGCGAAATCCTTGGAGCTTTCGAGCTGGGCGGCGGCCTGGGTGGGGCCGAATATCTTCAGTCCGGCGGCACGGAAGGCGTCGACCACGCCTGCCGCCAGCGGTGCTTCGGGGCCCACCACGGTGAAGGCGATGTCCTCGTCGCGGCGAACAAACTCGACCAGCGAGGGGATTTCCGTCAACGGCACGTTGACGAGCCCGTCTTCGGTTGCCGTGCCGCCATTGCCGGGCGCGACGAACACTCGCGAGACACGCGGGGATTGCGCGAGTTTCCACGCCAGTGCGTGTTCGCGTCCGCCAGAGCCGATGACTAGGATTTTCATGATGGTGAGTGGTAAGTGGTTAGTGGTGAGTGGTGGGTAAGCGGCGAGGATTTTCCCACTCACCACTTACCATTCACCACTTACCCGCAATCAATGCCTGAAATGCCGCGTCCCGGTGAACACCATGGCAATGCCATGCTCGTTCGCGGCGGCGATGACTTCGTCGTCGCGCATCGAGCCGCCGGGCTGGATCACGGCCTTGATGCCGGCGGCACCGGCCTGGTCGATGCCGTCGCGGAAGGGAAAGAAGGCGTCGGACGCCATCACCGAGCCGGGCACCGCGAGGCCGGCGTGCTCGGCCTTGATCGCGGCGATGCGGGCGGAGTTGACGCGGCTCATCTGGCCGGCGCCGACGCCGACGGTCATGCGGTCTTTCGCGTAGACGATCGCGTTGGACTTGACGAATTTGGCGACGCGCCAGGCGAACAGCAGGTCGTCCATTTCCTTGTCGGTGGGGGCACGCTGGGTGACGACCTTCAGTTCGCCGTGCAGCAGCACGTCGGCATCCTGCACCAGCAGGCCGCCGGCCACGCGCTTCATGTCCAACTGGGCGACGGCACCGCTCCATTTCCCGCATTCGAGCAGGCGTACGTTCTTCTTCGCGGCGACCGCGGCGGACGCTTCGGGGCTCACTTCGGGGGCGATGATGACCTCGACGAACTGGCGCTCGACGATGGCCTGCGCGGTTTCGCCGTCCAGGCGGCCATTGAAGGCGATGATGCCGCCGAAGGCCGATTCGGGGTCGGTCTGGTAGGCGCGGTTGTAGGCGTCCAGCAGGTTCGCGCCGTAGGCCACGCCGCAGGGGTTGGCGTGCTTGACGATGACGCACGCCGGGGCGGCGTCGAACAGCTTCACGCATTCGAGCGCGGCGTCGGTGTCGGCGATGTTGTTGTACGACAGTTCCTTGCCCTGGATCTGGCGCGCCGTGGCGATGGTGCCCGCAGGCGCATGGGTCTCGACGTAGAACGCGCCGGCCTGGTGCGGGTTCTCGCCGTAGCGGCAGGTCTGCGCGCGGGTGAACTGCAGGTTCAGCTTTTCGCCGAAAGTCTCGCGTTCGTTGCTGTCGTTGAGCGCGGTCAGATAGTTGCTGATCGCGCCATCGTATTCGGCCGTGTGGCTGAAGGCTTTCTTCGCCAGCGTGAAGCGGGTGGCATCGGTCAGGGCGCCGCCATTGGCCTGCATTTCGGCGACCAGCGCCGGGTAGTCGGCCGGATCGGTGACGATGGCGACATGGCGGTAGTTCTTGGCCGACGAGCGCACCATCGCCGGGCCGCCGATGTCGATGTTCTCGATGGCGTCGTCGAGCGTGTGCGGCTTCGACACCGTGGCGACGAAGGGATAGAGGTTGACGCACACCAGGTCGATGTAACCCATGCCGTGCGCGGTCATGGTGGCGGCGTGCTCGGGCAGGTCGCGGCGTGCAAGGATGCCGCCGTGCACCTTCGGGTGCAGCGTCTTGACGCGGCCGTCGAGCATCTCGGGAAAACCGGTGTACTCGCTGACGTCGATCACTGCGAGACCGGCATCGCGCAGCGCCTTGGCGGGGCCGCCGGTGGACAGCAGTTCGACGCCGGCGGTGGCGAGCGCGCCGGCGAAATCGACGAGGCCGGTTTTATCCGACACGGAAAGCAAAGCGCGCTGTATTTTCGAGGTGGCGATGGTCATGTTGGGATTCAGTCGGAAAGTCCGTGTTCGCGCATTTTCTTGCGCAGGGTGTTGCGGTTGATGCCGAGCATGTCAGCGGCGCGGGTCTGGTTGCCTTCGGCACGATCGAGGATGTAGGCCAGCAGGGGCTTTTCCACCGCGCTCACCACCATGGTGTAAATCTCGCTCGGCGTTTCCCCGTCGAGATCCTTGAAATAGCGGTTGAGCGACCGCCGCATGCACGCGGCGATTTCGTTTTCTTCTATCATGTCGAAGTTCCCCTTTATGCCGCGAGCCTTGAGGCCGCCGGCATGTCTTCCGCGTTATTGTTGTCGTGACCGGTTTCATAGCGCAGACGGTCGTCTGCGCGTGCTGCCTGGGCAAAGTATTCGTTCACGACGGCGAGTTGTTCGGCCACCGTGTCGAACTGGTTCATCGTATGGCGAAAAGCGCTGCTGCCGATTAGTCCTTTTGTGTACCAGGAGATGTGCTTGCGCGCCACGCGCACGCCGGTGACGTCGCCGTAGAACGCATACAGATCGTGAATGTGTCCGAGCAGCACGGCGTGGATTTCCGAGACTTCCGGTTGCGGCAGGTGCGTGCCGGTGACCAGGAAATGCTCGATCTCGCGGAAGATCCACGGGCGCCCCTGCGCGGCGCGGCCGATCATCACGGCGTCGGCGCCGGTGTATTCGAGGACGTATCGGGCTTTTTCCGGCGTGGTGATATCGCCGTTTGCGATGACGGGGATGCGGGCTTCCGCCTTCACTGCGCGGATGGTGTCGTACTCGGCCTCGCCGGTGTAGGCGCAGGCGCGCGTGCGGCCGTGCATCGCCAGCGCCTGCACGCCTGCATTCTCGGCGATCTTCAGGATGTTGAGTGCATTGCGGTGTTCGCGATCCCAGCCGGTGCGGATCTTCAGCGTGACCGGGACTTCGGGAACGGCCTTCACCACCGCATCGAGGATGCGACCGACCAGCGCCTCGTCCTGCAGCAGAGCCGAGCCCGCCATCACGTTGCACACCTTCTTGGCCGGGCAGCCCATGTTGATGTCGATGATCTGCGCGCCGCGGTCGACGTTGTGGCGCGCGGCTTTCGCCATCATCCCGGGATCGGCCCCGGCAATCTGCACGCTGATCGGGTCGACCTCGCCTTCGTGGTTGGCGCGTCGCGCGGTCTTGGCCGAGCCGTACAGCAATGAATTCGACGTCACCATCTCGGACACGGCCATGCCCGCGCCCAGCTTCTTGCAAAGCTGGCGGAAAGGCCGATCCGTCACCCCGGCCATGGGGGCGACGATCAGGCGGTTCTTGAGATGGTGGCGACCGATACGCATAAGGAGTGGCATTTTACCCTCCTCGCGGGTCTCGACCAAGCGTGAAAATTTCCGCTTTTGTGGTGGTGCATCGGCGCGCGAGCGGCTACCATCAATGCGGCTGCATAGGGCCAACAATCAGGAGGATAGGTATGAGTTTCGTCACTGAATTCAAGGAGTTCGCGGTCAAGGGCAATGCCATGGATCTGGCGGTGGGCGTGATTATCGGCGCAGCGTTCGGCAAGATCGTCGACTCGATCGTCAACGATCTGATCATGCCGATCGTGGGCGCGATATTTGGCGGCTTCGATTTTTCCAACCTGTTCCTGCCGTTGAAGACCGTGCCGGAAGGCGTGGCGATGACGCTGGTGGAAGTAAAGAAAGCCGGGGTACCGGTATTCGCCTACGGCAGTTTCCTGACCATCCTGCTGAATTTCATCATCCTGGCCTTTATCGTATTCATCCTCGTCAAGCAGATCAACCGGTTGAAGAAGGAAGCGCCGCCTGCACCCGCCGCACCTGCTGCGCCGCCGGAAGACATCGTGCTGCTGCGCGAGATCCGGGACAGCCTCAAAAAATAGGTTTTATCATCTTTGCGCGAGCCCAATCCGGTCGCCGGCCATCCATCGGCTACCGGATTGCCGGACGCGCTGTCTGGTTGATGAATCCGATATGCCCGTGTACGCGTGGCTGCGGGTTCGGTTTATAGAGATGGGGTTCACATGAAACAATCCTGCGTAGTCTGGCTGCTGGCCGGCCTGGGGGTATTGGGCGGCGCGGCCCATGCCGCGGACATGCCCGAGCGCGAACTGGGACTGCTGCTGGGCGGTGGCTGGGCAGACAAGAGTCTGGTCGGCGGCAAGGATGGCGAAGCCAAACCGCTGTTCGGTCTGCGTTATGGCCAGCGGCTCAATGACGACTTCAATCTCTTCGGCGATCTGGTGTACGGCGCGTATGACGGCGATCGCGCCGGGGTGGGTGATGCCGATGTCACCACGCTGCGGGGCGGCCTCGAATGGCTGTTTTCCCGGCAGCAGCGCTACAACTGGTTCTTGTCGGGCGGCCTGGGCCTGATGAACGTCAACACTGACGGCAACGTCGACTTCACCCGCCCCATGGCGTCGTTGGGCATTGGCCAGGCCTGGGCCGTGGGGGCGAACGATGCGTTCCGCTGGGAGCTGCGTGCCGATCAGTCGTTCGGCAACAGCAACCTGCCGAATGCCGGGCTGACCAACGTCCAGGCGCTGCTGGGATATTCCTGGGGCCTGGGCGCGCCGCTCGATTCCGACGGCGACGGCGTGGCCAACCGCCAGGACGCGTGTCCTCATACCCCGAGCGGCGCTAAGGTCGACGCACGCGGGTGCCCGCTGGACTCCGACAACGACGGCGTGTTCGACGGCCTCGACCGCTGTCCCGATACGCCGGCCGGCGTGAAGGTCGACGCCGGGGGCTGCCCGCTGGATTCCGATAGCGACGGGATTCCGGATCACCGGGACGCGTGCCCGGCGGTGCCCGCACCGGGTACCACCGATGGCTGCCCGCCCCAGGCAGTCGAGCCTGCGCCGGCGCCTGCGCCTGTCGTCGTACCCGCGGCGCCCAGGAAGCTGATGCTGGATGGCGTGAACTTCGACAACGACAGCGCCAGACTGCGTCCCGAATCCATCACGATTCTGGACAATGCTGCCGCCACTCTGAAAGAGTGGGGCGAGGTCAAGGTGGAAGTGGCGGGCTACACCGATGCGGCCAGTTCCATTGCGTACAACCTCACGCTGTCGCAGCGCCGGGCCGAGACCGTACGCGCCTATCTCATCCAGCACGGGATCGCGGCCGAACGCTTGACTGCCCGGGGATATGGCGACGCCCAGCCGGTGGCCGACAACAGGACCGCTGCGGGCCGTTCGAAAAACCGCCGTGTGGAACTGATCCCGCTGCAGTAAATGGACAGGAGACAAGCGGAACGGGCGCGCTGGCGCCCGTTTTTTATTTGGATGGAGGCGCCGTCGGTCAAGGGTGGCCTTATGGATGGCCGGTGGCGAAATAGACCATCAGGCTGGCGATTTCCTCATCGGAAAACGGGTTCTTCAGGGTGGTGCGGGGGACCCCGTGAACCCCGCCCAGCATGCGTGCAACGAATTCCGTGGAGAGGGTCGAGCGTGCCATGTCGAACAGGTTCGGGGCAGGGTTGGCGGCATGCGGATCGGTGTATTGATGACAGCCGATGCACAGCGTCCGGTAAAGGTCTTCCCCGGTCCTGGCCCGCTGGGGCGTATGGACGAGAGGAATGAAATACGTGGTGTCCAGGGGCAGCGCCGCCGCGAGGGACGTCGCGCTGCGCAGGAATCGTTCCGGTCTGCCCTGGCGGAAATCGGCCCGGAGGGCGGCGACGGCAGGAAGCGGGATTTGAGTCGAGGGATTATGGTTGTTCCGCTCGCGGGCGGTCATGTCCAGGGTCCCCAGGATGCTGGCGATGCGGGCCTGCAGTCCGGTGCGGCGGATCGTGGATGTGGCCGGGTCGGCGAGCAGTCGGGCATCGCCCTGGAGCACGGCAACGTCGACCCGTAGCGCCCGGTCGTACTCCCCGGCGGCCAGCGCAGGCGTGCCAGCCGTCAGGAATGCGAGGACTGCCAGGCTGCGGCGCATGCGGCCTTTATTCGGCCTTGACCTTCTGCACCATGGGCAGGCTGGCGTTGGCCGACCACTGGCTCATTGAGCCATCGTAGACTTTGGCCGACTTGTTGCCGAGCAGTTCGCTGGAGACGAACCAGCCCAGGGAAGCCCAATGCCCGGTGTTGCAGAAGTTGATTTCCTTGCCCGTGACCGGCACGCCGGCTTCCTTGTACAGGGCTTTCAGTTCGGCTGGCGAACGGAAGCTGCCCGTGTTGTTGTCGGTGAGCCAGCTCTCCGGCAGGTTCTTGGCACCGGGCAGGGTGCCGTTGCGTTTCACGGCCGGCACGCTGCGGTTGACGCCCAGAAACTGGTCGTTCGGCCGGTTGTCCACCATGACTACGCCTTCCTTCAGGGCCTGGGCCACGTCTGCTTCGCCCGGGATCATGTCCTTGCGGAGCTGGGCGGTGAAGCTTGCGGGCTTGAGCGTGTTCGCACCCGTCTCGATCTTGTTGCCTTTCTCGTCCGCATAGGCTGCGTAGCCTCCATCGAGGATGGAGACGTTGTCATGCCCCAGCACCTTGAACGTCCAGTAGACGCGGGTGGCGCTGCCCATGTCGAGGCCGTTGAGGCCGGCGGAGTAGATCACCACGTGGTCCTTGTTGCTGATTCCCAGGCTGCCGATGAGCTTCTCCAGGTCCTTCGCGGGCGGCAGCATGCCGGGGATGTTGTTGACCTTGGTGCGCCAGCCGTCCTTCGAGTAGTCGCTGTACACGGCGCAGGGAATGTGGCCCCGCAGGTAGTCAATCTTGCTGTGGCCGTCCAGCTGGTTGCGGATGTCCAGGATGACGACGCCCGGCTGGCAGGCATTCCCTTTGATCCACTGGGTGTTGACCAGGGGCGTGGCATCGGCCCAGGCCACCCCGCTACCCAGAATCCAGGCTGCGGTCAGTGCTGTCAATACGCTTACGTTTTTCATCAGTTCTACCTCCGTGATATTGATCTAAACAACAACGATCCGGTCTGCTGCCAGCAACGCCTGCAGTAGCCGGTCCCACCCCTCCTCGTCGTCTTGAGATGAGGGCATGACGGGTCGCCGGACCGTGTGGCACGCAGGCAAGGCTGCCAGGGCCTCGGTCAAGGTGGTCCGGTCCGGAAAAATCCCTGTTTCAAGCACGACGAATTCCATTAGCGTTCCTCCATCAGAAGCTCATCACCACGTCGGTCGACATGAGCGCCTCGGCCAGTCGGGACCGGTCCAGCCGAGGCAGATCTTCCGCGTGTACCGTGGTCTCCGGAGCGATCTCGGCCAGTTCCAGAAGCTCGGCCTGCTCGGCGTTTTCCGGCGTGTCGGCTACGGGCCGATCCATGAACACGAGCCGCACCTGGTGACCAAAGATGGTCAGGCCTGCGGCCACCCGCATTGCCTCGGCGTGGTCCCGGCGGGCCAGCAGCAATATGGATTTGATGGTGTCTGCCATGGCTCGCCTCACAGGGTCAGGATGTTGTCTGCAACGCCGACCATGGCGCTGTGATTGGTCTGGCTGCCCAGTTCCACCGGGCATTCCCGCTGTCCCATGAAGCGAAACCAGGAGTGCTCGCACGCCACCTGTTGGGCGGCCTGGCCAATCAGGATCGCCAGCGCCGGGTCGCCCAGCAGCTTCACGCCGTCATTGGTGAAGAAGCATCCCCACTGGATGTTGTTTCTCAGGCACGCCGACGCCAGGGGCGCCAACAGCGGCCCGCCCTGGTCGGTGGAGACCACGATCAGCAATTTCATGCTTTGTTCTTTCTCCGTAAATACCAACCGCTTGTAATCAGGATCAACAGGCCCACGATCGCCGCCACGGCCGCGCCTGCGGGTTTCGCAGGCTGGGCGGCAGGCGTCGGTTGGGCTGCGATCGGTGCCGCGACGCTATCCGGATAGGTCTCTGCGTCCATCGGCAGCGTCGGATGGTTGGCCCACTCGACCCAGCCGCCCGGCAGAACTTTGGCCTGCGTGCGCCCGCCCGCCCGGGCCAGGGTGAAATAGGCAACCGATTCGAAAGGGTCGTGCCCGTACACCACGAATGGCCCGGGCGGCAGCCGCGTTTGGCCCCGTCCGACTTCCGTCCGGAGTTCTGCCATGGGCAGGGATTGCGCGCCAGGCAGATGTCCGCCCCTGGATGCGCGGATGGTTTCGCCCCAGTACGCCGACTCGGGCCTGCCGTCCACCAAGGTCGGGGAATGGCCACTCTGCAGTTCGGCTGCCAGCTCGCTGCGCAACACAATGGCGTCCGCCCTGACCGTTCCCTCGTAGATGGGCTGGCGGAGCATGCCGCGGGCCGTTCCTGGTCCGAGGCTGGAGACGGGGAGACCGGCACCGTCCGAGATCGGCCGGTTCAGCACCGTGACTGCGGCCTGTCCGGACAGGTACAGCATGCCGGCCACGAAATCGCGTTCCCTTGGGTTGTCGCCGACCACCAGCACCGCATCCCTGGCGGCGATCCCGGCCGTGCCCAGCAGCCAGTAGAGGTCGGTAAAGGCGGCCAGACGGCCATGCGGGCCGAGGAAATCCGATGCGGGCAGGCACTTGGCGTTTGCCACGCTACGATGCAGACACGCCGCCAGCGGACGCGCATCCACGACCGTGGCGTGACCGATCAGCTCGCGGGCATCGGCGGTGTAGGCGAAATTCTCGCCACGCGCCGATCCCTGGACGCTGGTGCCCAGCGCGGCGGCCAGTAGCAGTACCTCGAGGCGGTTCATGCACCGCGCCCTCAACAGCCTCCGAAACGATGGGGCGCTTCAGCCTGAGCCGACGCGGATTTGGGGGCCGGAGGATTCTCGATGTAATAGCCCACGAGATCGGTGACCGAGACGGTGCCGTAGTCCTTGCCGAGGTCGAGGTCCGCCATGCTTTCCATGGGCTGGGGTGTCTTTGCCTTGGATAGCGTCGCGGCCGGCACGGCAGCGTAGGGGAACAGGATCGCGCACAGACCCAGGGTCGTCCCCAGGGCGGCAGCCCAAAACACCAGGATGTCTTTTTTCACGGGCGGCTCCTCAGAACACGTCTTGGGTCAGGCACAAGTAGAGGAAGTAGAAGGCCACGAAAAACATGACGATCTGCGCGATGGTTTCAAGATCCAGCGTCATGGCTGCCGTCCTTTCCTGTGAAATGGCGTACCAGCATGCCCACGTCCAGGGGCGTGCCGTCGACCGGGTTGATGACGGGCGGCGTGAGATAAGGCACGCCGTCCCGCGTGGCATGCAGATAGGCGGGACGGGTGATGAAGATGTAGGCAAAGCTGCCTACCGTGACGACTGCCGCGACGGCGGCGAATAGCGCCATCTGAATCTTTCCAGGTGACATGGCGCGCTCCTTCAGTTCTTGCGGACAAGCACGCGCCAGTAGCGATCGGCACGGACGGTGGCGAGGTGCGTGCTGGCCAGATCCTTCATCATGGGCGGGATGGCCTCCATGGATGTCGGGTTGTCGATCATGACCTCGACCACATCCCCCGATGACGCGCCTGTCAGGGCCTTCTTGGTCATGAGCTGCGGACGCGGGCAGGAATCCCCGAGGCAGTTGATTTGCTGCGCGACGGTGACCAACGTTCCATCCGGCAGCGTGACGGTTGCCGCCGGGGCGGCGTGGGCGGTCGAGTCGTTTTTCTTGCTGAAAAGTCCCATCGTGGGTGTCTCCTGATTTGAAAGTGCTTAGGTGGATTGTTCGGCCGTCACCCGGGCGGCGCCTTGCGGCACGGCCTTGTCGTTGTCGGCCCAGGCGTTGCAGGCGGCGGATTCGCTGTCGGCCTGTGTGTCGGCGCCGGCACCGGCGCGCTCCCGGCGCAGAATCGCCCGGTAGAGACCGTACAGAACCAGCGTTTGAACCGCGCCGAAGACGACCGCCGGGATCTTGGTCTTTTCCTGCAGGGTCGCGGCGTTGGCGAAGCCGAGCTGGAGACCCGCCAGGTTGAAATCTCCTGTCATGGTGTTGGGCGCTGGCGGCCAGTAGGTGAAGGACCACAGCAGGGAGAACAGGAACATGCCGATGAAGGTGAACAGCAGGGCCCAGATGGCCCCGACATTGCCCTCTCCGGCCTTGACCCAGGTGGAGACCGTACAAGCGCCGGCCAGCACCATGCCGATTCCGAACAGGAACAATCCGATGAAGGTATTCAGGCCCACGTCGAAGTACAGGGGTTTGCCCGCCCCCACGGTGATGAAGGCGGTGAATCCCATGGTGAGGATCATCATGGCGATCAGGAGTGCTTTGGTATTGCGATAGGTCTTGAACAACATGGCATCCCGCAGGGCCGCCACGTTGCAATAACGGGAGCGCTGCACCAGCAAGCCGGCCACGGAGCCGAAGACGAATGCAATGAGGCATTGGGCAATGACGTTCATCGTGTCATCCCTCCAGGCTTTTCTTGTAGATCCAGGTGCCTACCCAGGCCCCGGCCAGGATTCCGCTCGTGGCCAGATAGCCGCCCAGATTCATTTCCGGGGTGAGACCATAGAAGGTGCTCACATTGCAGACGAAGGCCAGGCGAATGCCGATGCCCATGAGCAGGCCGCCGATGGTGATCATCACCCACTCGGACAGGCGGTGCGGCATGTGCCAGTTGAATTCCTTGCTGAGGACGGCGCCGACCACCGCACCGAACAACATGCCGAGGCTGATGTAGATCTTCCAGTAGCCGGGGTCGGGCGGAAAGGCGACGTTCCAGAACGGGATGCGGGAGAGGGAATCGCCCAGGAACATCTGGGCAATGAGGCCGGTCATCATGGTTTCGCCGCCGCCCACGGTCCAGGCGCCCACGATCTGAAAGAGGAAAATGTTCAGTACCGCGATGATGGCCATGGCGGCCACCGGACTGAGGGTCTTCTTGAATAGCTCCATCCTGTTGCTCCGTAGTGTGGTTTTTGGAAACACCGTGCAAGGTGTTTGCCACTACGTTGAGCAACGGCTGTGCCAGACTGTTTTATCGACGCCGTTTCAAGGGCTTGGCAAAAAACCGGCAACCGCGCCGGCCCTTGCCGTGATTCATTACGCTACAGGGTTGGATCGGAATCGGCCACGGCCAGCATGCCCATGTCCTGCAATTTGCGGCGCAGGGTCGAGCGGCTGATGTCCAGGCGGCGAGCGGCGGCCACCTGGTTGCCCTGGCAGGCATCCAGGGTCTCCCGGATGTAGTCCGCTTCGATTTCGGCCAGGGTCTTCCGCTTGTCGGCGGCGGGCTTCGGCGCATGCATGGTGATGGCAACTTCGTCGGCGCCCAGCACGGGCCCCGAGTACAGGGCGAAGCTCCGTTCGATGACGTTCTTCAATTCCCGCACATTGCCCGGCCAGTCATAGGCCAGCAGCTTTTGCTTCGCAGCCGGGCTCAGGCCCAGCTCGGCATGCTTGAGACGCTGTCGCTCCATATCCAGGAAATGTTCCGCCAGCGGCAGGATGTCCTCCTGCCGTTCCCGCAGCGGCGGAATGTCGATGCGCAGTACGTCGAGGCGGAACAGCAGATCGCTGCGGAAGGTATTCTCCGCCGCCATGTGTTCGAGGTCCCGGTTGGTGGCGGCGATGATGTGCACATCCACCTTGACCGAGGTTTCGCTGCCCACCGGCCGCACCTCGCCTTCCTGGAGCACCCGCAACAGCTTGGCCTGCAGGCGCGGGCTGATGTCGCCGATCTCGTCCAGGAACAGGGTGCCGCCGTGGGCCTGCTGGAACAGTCCCTTGCGGTTGCTGGTGGCGCTGGTGAACGAGCCCTTGATATGGCCGAACAGTTCCGAGTCCAGCAGGTCCTCGGGCAGGGTGCAGCAGTTGATGGCCACGAAGGGCGCTTTGCTGCGGTTGCTGATGCTGTGGAGGGCGCCCGCCAGGACTTCCTTGCCGGTGCCGGTTTCCCCTGTGATGAGTACCGGCAGCTCCCGATCCCGGATGCGCTCCACGATCGCCAGAATGCTGGCCATGCGCGCACTGCGGGCAACGATGTGGCCGAGCCGGTTGCGGCCCAGCAACTCGCCCCGCAACCGGGTGACTTCCTCGCGCAGCGAACTGCGTTCCAGCACCTTGCGGATGCGCAGTCGCAGCTCGTCCGGATTGATCGGCTTGGTTAGATAGTCATAGGCGCCCAGGCGCATGGCCTCCACCGCGGATTCGATGGAGGCATAGGCGGTCATCATGATGCTTTCTGCCGGATAGGCGATCTCCTTGAGATGCGCCAGCAGGGACAGGCCGTCTTCCGGCCCGATCCGCATGTCGGTGATGACCAGGTCCACGATATGGCGGTCCAGCTGACCCCGGGCCTCTGCCAGGTTGGCGGCTTCCAGGGCGACGTGGCCGTCGCCCTTGAGAAGCAGCCCCAAGGTTTTGCGTATGGAGAATTCGTCGTCGACGATGAGGATGGTCGCCATGCTTATCCGCCGCTGTCCAATTCAAAACTGATTTCGCTGCCCACGCCCAGTTCGCTGGAAACCGAAAGCTGGGAACGGTGCTGGACCAGGATGCGCTGGACGATGGCCAGGCCCAGGCCGGTACCGTCCCGGCGCCCGGTGACGAAGGGCTTGGTCATGTCCTTGATGAAATCCGGTTGGATGCCGCAGCCGGTGTCGGCCACGGTCACAACGATCTTGTCGCCCCGGCGGGCAGTCCGGAAGGACAGCAGGCCATTGTCGCCCATCGCCTGGACTGCATTCAGGGCCAGGTTCCAGACGACCTGGCGAATCTGGTCGTGGTCGAACACGGCCAGGCAGGCATCGGGCGGACATGTCACCGCTACCCGGATGCTTTTTCCGGGCGGCAGGTCCTGGCGCAGCATGCTCGCGATCTCCTCGATCAGTGCCGCCAGATTGCCTTGCGCCGGCTGGGATTCGCGGATCTTGGCGAAATCGAGAAAGTCGCTGAGGATGCGGTTCAGGCGGTGGGATTCGTTGTTCAGAATGCCGATCACCTGCGACCGGTCTTCGCCCTGTAGCGTGTCGCCGCTCAGCAGGTTGACCGAATTGATCACGGCCGACAGGGGATTGCGGATTTCGTGGGCGATGCTGGCGGACATCTCCCCCACGCAGGCGAGGCGTTCCGCCTGGGTACGTTGCCGGTGTTCCCGCAGCGCTTCTTCCGACGTCTGCTTGAGGGAGGTCACCATGTTGTTGAAGGCGATGGCGAGCATGCCCACCTCGTCGCGCGACGTGATGGGCAGCTGGATGTCCAGGTCGCCCTTGCCGATCCGGGCGGTGGCCCCGACCATGTCATGCAGTTTCCGGGTGGTGGCCAGGGACAGGAGCCAGGCGGCGAAGCTACCCACGACCAGCGCCAGCAGAATGAACAGGGAACCGTCCAGCCAGGTTTTGCGCATGGCCGAATCCATGCGGGCCGTGGACAAGCCGAGCGTCACGGTGCCGACCGTCTGGCCTTCGACCTGGATGGCTTCCCGCAGGTCGAGCGTGGGGTCGCCAGGCGCTAGGGGGAAACTGTCGGATTGGTCGATCCGCGGCGGGAGGCGTTTGCCCAGCCGGTCCGGCAACGTGGTGCCGAGGATATAGCCGCGCGAATCGGAGATTTCGCAATACGCCACATCGGGTTGGCGCTCCACCTTCTGGATGATTTCCGCCAGGGCGCCCAGGTCTTCGGTCAGCACGGTATTGGTGGAGGCCACGGCGGTCATGGAGATCAGGGCGCGGCTCCGGTTCAGGAGTTCAAGTTCGATGCGGTCCGACTGCTCATGGACCGCGGCGGCGGCGAAGATGCCCATCAGGACCACGTGTACCAGCGCCACCGACAGGATCAGGCGGAAGCGTAGCGTCTGGAACAAGGCCGTGCGCAATGGCGCGCTGCCCGTGAGCGGCATGGCAAGACCAGGGGGCGCTACGACACTCATTCGCCGACCTTTTCGTATTCCCGGTCGTTGGCGGCCACGAATCCCTGGGGCAGCGCCATGCCTCCCAGGATGGCCTGGCCGCGAGGCGTTTTACCCAGTTCGGTCAGCGCCGCGACGATGGCGTCGGCATCGGCCGGCGGCATATCGTTGCGCACCGCGATGGGCATCTGCGGTTCCGGGGGCGTTTCTGCGATCACCCGCAAATCGTTGCGCACGTCCTTGGGCATGGAACGCAGGGAAGGCTTCCAGGTGCCGGCCACATCCACCAGGCCCGAGTACAACGCCATCAGGGCGGAATCCTGGGAACCGAAGTATTTGACCTGGAACGTTCGATCCACGTCGATCCCCAGCCGGGACAGATAGCGCCGGGTCATGACCGTGGCCGCATAGGCGCCGGGATCGGGAAAACCGATGCGGGGTCGGGGCGGCAACTGGGCCGGGTCCAGATCCTTGAGGGGGCTGTCCCGGCGCACGACGAGAATGCCGGTGAAGGGCTCTCCGCCTACCTTGGCGACCACGTGATAGCCATGCCCCAAGGCTCGCGAGCACAGCAGGGGATTCAGATAGAGAATGTCATAGTTCCTTGCCGAGACCCGGGCCATGAAGGCGGAAAAGCTGGGGGCGGTAACGAATTGCACCGGCCGTCCCAGGCGTTCGCTCAGGGCTTCTGCCAAAGGCAGGAACATGACGGCCAGCTTGTTCGGGCTCTGCAGGGGCAGTACGCCCAAGCGGTAGACGCCCTGATTGCCGCTCGCCGACGGCGTGCTGAACGCCATGAACAGGGCCACGAACGCGCTGCGGACTGCCGCACCGGCCCGCCCGCGGGAGGCGAAAAGGAGAGGGCTGCATTTACCCATGGCGATCAATGGTATCCGAGTGGCCTCGACAGGTTAATGCGTCCGGAGGCCACAAGAAACGAGCCATCCGCGAAAGGCATACGCTTCAATGGGCGCGTTCCCAGTTGGAACCGACGCCCAGCTTGGCATCGAGCACGACCTTGAGCTGGGCAACGCCGCACATGAGCGCGGGGAGCACTTCGCAGATCGCATTGCGTTCCGCCTCCGGCACTTCGAGCACCAGTTCATCATGCACTTGCATGATCAGCTTGGTTTGCATGCCCTGTCTGTCGAGGTGATTCTGCACCGCGATCATCGCCAGTTTGATGAGGTCGGCGGCTGTGCCCTGCATCGGCGCATTGATGGCGGCGCGTTCGGCGCCCTGACGGCGCGCCGGGTTCTTCGCGTTGATCTCCGGCAGGTACAGCCGGCGTCCGAACACGGTCTCGACATAACCCTGGCTGCGCGCGGTTTCGCGCGTGCGCTGCATGTAGTCGGCCACCCCGGGGTAGCGCGCGAAGTAGCGGTCGATGTAGGTCTGGGCGGCAGCACGCTCGAGGTTGAGCTGGCTGGCCAGCCCGAATGCCGACATGCCGTAGATGAGCCCGAAGTTGATGACCTTGGCCATGCGCCGCTGGTCGGCGCTGACGTTGTCCAGCGGCACGCCGAACACTTCGGCGGCGGTGGCGGTGTGGATGTCGCGGTCCTCGGCAAAAGCCTTCAGCAGGCCGGCGTCGTCGGAGAGGTGCGCCATGATGCGCAACTCGATCTGCGAATAGTCGGCCGACACCAGCACGTGGCCGGGCGGCGCGATGAAGGCCTCGCGGATGCGGCGGCCCTCGGCGGTGCGCGCGGGGATGTTCTGCAGGTTGGGATCGGAACTCGCCAGTCGGCCGGTCACCGCGGTGGCCTGCGAATAGCTGGTATGCACGCGCCCTGTCCGCGGATCGATCATCTGCGGCAGCTTGTCGGTGTAGGTCGACTTCAGCTTGGCCATGCCGCGATAGTCGAGGATCGCGCGTGCGATGGGGTGGTCCAGTGCCAACTGTTCCAGGGTTTCCTCGTCGGTGGACGGCGCGCCGCTCGGCGTTTTCTTGACGACCGGCAGGCCTTTTTGCGTGAACAGGATGTCGCCGATCTGCTTGGGCGAACCGAGGTTGAACGGCTGGCCGGCCTCCTGGTAGGCGCGCTGCTCCAGCTCCAGCATCTTGCGGCCGAGTTCGCCGCTCTGGGCGGCGAGCAGGGTACGGTCGATCAGCACGCCGGTGCGCTCCATGCGGAACAGGATCTCCGCCACCGGCAGTTCGATGTGACGGTAGACGAACCCCAGCTTGTCGGACGCATCGATCTGCGGCGCCAGCGCATCGCGCACGCGCAGCGTGACGTCGGCATCCTCCGCCGCATATTCGCTGGCGCGTTCGATCGCCACTTGTTCGAAACCGATGCGCGCAGCACCCTTGCCGGTGACGTCGTCGTAGCTGATCGTTTCCAGTCCGAGGTGGCGTGACGCCAGATTGCCGAGCTCGTGCGACTGGTGGGCTTCGATCACGTAGGACTGCAGCAGCGTGTCGTCGATCACGCCGCCGAGCGCGATGCCGACGTTGGCAAACACGTGGCGGTCGTACTTGAGGTGCTGGCCGATGATTTTCGGTTCGCGGTTTTCCAGCAAGGGTTTCAGCTTGGCCAGGACAGCGTCGCGATCCAGTTGCGCGGGCGCGCCGGCGTAGTGATGCGCCAGCGGCAGGTAGGCTGCCTCGCCATGCGACGTGGCGAACGAGATGCCGACCAGTTCGGCCTGCATGGCATCGAGACTGGTGGTTTCGGTGTCGAGCGCAAACGTCGGCGCCGAACTCAGCTTGGCGATCCAGGCGTCGAGCTGGGCTTCCGTGAGGAGGGTTTCGTAGCGGGCGCGGTGGTTGCCGCTGCTGTCCTGTTCGGGGATGTCGGGGTTCGCCGTCGCAGCGGCATCGAGTTCGCGCAGCCAGGTGCGGAACTCGTAGCGTTCGAACAGCGGCCGCAGCGCGCCGGTGTCGCGCGGCTTCAGGACGAGATCGTCGAAATCGAAGGGCAGGTCGACGTCGGTCTTGATGGTGATCAGCACGCGTGCCTGCGGCAGCCAGTCGCGGGCGGCACGCAGGTTGTCGCCGACCACGCCCTTGATCTCGTCGGCGTGTGCCATCAGGTTGTCGAGCGTGCCGAATTCGGTCAGCCATTTCACCGCGGTTTTCGGCCCGCATTTGGCGACGCCGGGGACGTTGTCGACCGCGTCGCCGACCAGCGTGAGGTAATCGATGATGCGCTCGGGCGGCACGCCGAACTTGGCGGCGACACCGGCCTCGTCGAGCGTCTCCGCACTCATGGTGTTGACCAGCGTCACGTGGTCGTCGACCAGCTGCGCCATGTCCTTGTCGCCGGTGGAAACGATGCTGTGGATCCCCTTCCGCTCGGCGTGATGCACCAGCGTGCCGATCACGTCGTCGGCCTCGACGCCGTCGATGACGACGAGCGGCCAGCCTTCGGCGCGGATCGCTTCGTGCAGGGGCTCGATCTGGCTGCGCAGGTCGTCCGGCATGGGTGGGCGATGCTCCTTGTAGGCCGGATAGAGATCGTCGCGGAAGGTCTTGCCCTTCGCGTCGAACACGCAGGCGATATAATCGGCCGCATGGTCCTTCCGCAGCTTGTGCAGCATGGAGAGCACGCCCTTGATCGCATTGGTCGGCTCGCCTGCCGAGTTGCGCAGGTCGGGTAGCGCGTGGAACGCGCGATACAGGTAGGACGAGCCGTCCACCAACAGCAGGATTTTTCTTGGCTGGCTTACATTAGAATCGTTCACGAGGCGCTCGAAAATGCACTTGGAAAAATTGCCCGCCGCCGCTGACCCGGGGCGCACCGCCGAGATTGACTACTCGGCACGCGAGTCATGGCGGATGCTGGGAATTATGGCAGAGTTCGTCGAGGCGACCGAACGGCTGGCGTTCATCCGCCCGGCCGTGTCGATTTTCGGCAGCGCCCGCACGCCACCCGACCACGCGTATTACATGTTGACCGAAGTCATCGCGCGCAAGCTGTCCGATGCCGGCTTCTCGGTCATCTCCGGCGGCGGCCCTGGCATCATGGAAGCCGCCAACAAGGGGGCCTACTTCGGCAAGTCGCCCAGCGTCGGCCTCAATATCCAGCTGCCGCACGAACAGAGTGCGAACACTTACCAGGACATCAGCCAGACCTTCCAGCATTTTTTCGCGCGCAAGGTCATGTTCGTCAAGTTCGCCGCCGCCTATGTCGTCATGCCGGGCGGTTATGGCACGCTGGACGAACTGACCGAGGCGCTCACGCTGGTGCAGACCGGCAAGATCGCGCGCATCCCCATCATCCTGGTGGGCTCGAAGTTCTGGGCGGGGCTGGTCGACTGGGTGAAGGACCGGCTGGTGGAAGAAGGCATGATTGCCCCGGAGGATGTCGACCTGATGCATGTCATCGACGACCCCGAACAGGTGGTCGATGCCATTTTCGGCCATTATGAGAAGCGCGGCTTCATCCCGTCGCTGGCCGAGCGCGACATCCAGTTCAATCTGTAAGTCGATGTGCCCCGCTCATTTAAATCCATTCTGTTTGCCTTGATTCCGGAGCCTGCCATGCGTTATCCCGTTTTGTTGTTGACCCTGATGTTGAGCGGCCTGGCCGTCGCCGCCGGCCCGTCCGACCAGCCGCCTGGGCTCACGCCCGTCCCCGATGGCGCGCCGGGCCCCGGCGACGCGCCGCCCGTGACTATCAAGCCGAGCAGCCAGGGGGGGCGTGTGATCGAATATCGCGCCCACGGCAAGCTTTATATGTTGAAAGTCATTCCCAAGGTCGGCAAGCCGTATTACCTCATCGACGAAAAGGGCGACGGCCAGTTTGCCCGCCAGGACAGCCTCGATTCCGGGATGCGGCCGCCGATGTGGGTGATCAAGGAATGGTGATCACGGCGTTCTGAATCTTTGCCTGCGGCGTCGGTTAAAATCGGCCGCATGAATACAGCTTCCAATCAAGACGTCCCGCGCAAGGTCGCGGCCAGCCAGGGTTTCCAGTGGGTGGTCGCGGGCTTTCGCCTGTACCGGAAAAACCCCCTGTTGTTGTCGGCCGCATTCGGCTTGATGTTCGGCGCGATCATGGCGCTCGGCCTCATTCCGCTGGTGGGCGGCTCGCTGTCGGATCTGGCCTCGCCCCTGATGGTGGCAGGCTTCATGGCGGCATACCGCGCACTCGACCGGAGCAAGGAACTCGAGTTGCCGCATTTTCTGGCAGGCGTGCGTGGACCGGTGATTCCGCTGATGACGGTCGGGGCGGTGCAGCTGCTGGGGGCGCTGGTGATCGGCCAGATCATGCTTGCCATGGGCTTCGACCCGCAGGCCGTGATGGACACCGCCAAAGGCGGCAAGGCCTCGCCGGCCGAGATGCAGGTCATGATGAATCAGGCCCTGCCTGCCGTGCTGGTCGGCATGGCGCTGTTTGTCCCGCTGATCATGGCCACCTGGTTCGCCCCCGCGCTGATCCTGTTCGGTGGCGCCCGCCCAGCCACCGCATTGGGCGTGAGCCTCAAGGCTGTCGCCCGCAACTGGCTGGCCATGCTGACCAATAGCATCGCGCTCGGCCTGCTGCTGTTCATCGCCGCGCTGGTGCCGCTGCTGCTCGGCCTGCTGGTTGCAATGCCGGTCCTGTTCGGCTCGCTGTATGCCTCGTACCAGGCGATTTTCGCGGTATGGGCAGACGATACCGCACCGGTTCAGGCAGGCGACAGTTTGGCGTAGGCCAACGCGAGCCACTTCGTCCCGGCGTCGCGGAATTTCACCTGTACCCGCGCGTCCGCGCCGCGCCCTTCGAAATCGATGATGATGCCGGTACCGAATTTGGCATGGGCGACGCTTTGCCCCACCTTGTAGCCGGTGTCGTTGCCCGGGTTGCGTGGCGTTGGCGTGCCATAGTGGCCGGTGGTCTGCTGGACGCCTGACGGATAGGCGGAATCGCGGCGGTTGAGGTTGAGCAGGACCTGTTCCGGCAGTTCGTCGAGAAAACGCGACGGCAGGCTGTAGCGGATCTGCCCATGCAGCATGCGCGACTGCGCGTGCGACAGGTACAGGCGCCGTCGCGCGCGGGTGATCGCCACGTACATCAGCCGCCGTTCCTCTTCCAGGCCATTCTCTTCATGGGCGCTCTGCTCGTGCGGAAACAGGCTTTCCTCCAGGCCGGTGATGAACACCGCATGGAATTCCAGTCCCTTGGCAGCATGCACCGTCATCAGCTGCAGCGCATCGTGGCCGGCGCCGGCCTGGTGTTCTCCGGCTTCCAGCGCGGCGTGGGCGAGAAAACGATCCAGTTCGGACGGCGCCTCGGCGGGAACGGGGGCGTCCGGCGTTGCTTCGGGCGCATCCGGAAGCCCGCCTTCTTCCGAGAACAATGCAGCGGCGTTGATCAGTTCGTTGAGGTTTTCCAGGCGATCGGCCCCGTCCTTGTCGGCGCGGTAGTAATCCGCCAGGCCGCTGGCCTCAATGACATGGTCGATCACCTCGGCCAACGGCAGATCGGCGGTGGCCTGCTTGATGTCTTCGATCAGCTTGGCGAAGCCGGCGACCTTGCCGCCGCCGGTACAGGCTGCCTGCCACAGGCTGCTGCCCGAGCGCGCGGCGTGGTCGGCGAGCTGTTCCAGGCTGCGCGCACCGATGCCGCGGGTGGGGAAATTGACCACACGCAGGAAGGCGCCGTCGTCTTCGGGGTTGGTCAGGAGACGCAGGTAGGCCAGCGCGTGCTTGACTTCCTGGCGCTCGAAAAATCGCAGGCCGCCGTATACGCGATACGGCACATGCGCCGAGAACAGCGCGTGCTCCAGCACGCGCGACTGCGCGTTGGAGCGGTACAGGAGCGCCATGTCGGACAGCGCCACGCCTTCGCGGTTGAGCGCCTTCACCTCGTCGACGACGAAGCTCGCCTCGTCCTGGTCGGAATAGGCCTCGAACACACGTAGGGGCTCGCCTTCGCCTTCGGCCGTCCACAGATTCTTGCCAAGCCGGTGGGCGTTCTGCGCGATCAGCGTATTGGCGGCGGTGAGGATGTGGCCGTGGCTGCGGTAGTTCTGCTCCAGCTTGATGACGTTGCCGTGGGCGAACTCGCGCTCGAACTCGGCCATGTTGGCCGTGTTGGCGCCGCGAAAGGCGTAGATCGACTGGTCGTCGTCGCCGACTGCGAACAGCGCCGTGTGCGGGCCGGCGAACAGCTTCAGCCAGCGGTACTGCAGTGTGTTGGTATCCTGGAATTCGTCGATCAGGATGT
This sequence comes from Rhizobium sp., assembly GCA_019459285.1. Taxonomy (GTDB): domain Bacteria; phylum Pseudomonadota; class Gammaproteobacteria; order Burkholderiales; family Thiobacillaceae; genus Thiobacillus. The sequence continues at coordinate 22,437 of JAIBEL010000047.1, forward strand.
GCTTGAAGCGGTCGCGGTAATGCTGGCGCAGCGGCTCGTTGCGGTACAGCAGTTCGTAGGAGCGCAGCAGCAGCTCGGGGAAATCGGCCACACCCTCGCGCTGGCATTGCGCGTCGTAGGCCTCGAACAGCTCGGCCATGCGCATCGAATATTCGTCGAAGGCCTCGGCGTCGCGCGCGCGCCGGCCGGCTTCCTTGTGGCTGTTGATGAACCACTGCACCTTCTTCGGTTCGTATTTCTCGGTGTCGACGTTCATCGCCTTCATCAGCCGCTTGATCGCCGACAGCTGGTCCGAGCTGTCCAGAATCTGGAACGACTGCGGCAGCCCGGCCTCGCGCCAGTGGGTGCGCAGCAGCCGGTTGGCCAGCCCGTGGAAGGTGCCGACCCACATCCCGCGCGTGTTGATCGGCAGCATCGCCGAGATGCGCGTCAACATCTCTTTCGCCGCCTTGTTGGTGAAGGTCACCGCGAGAATGCCGTGCGGCGATACCTGCCCAGTCTGGATCAGCCACACGATGCGGGTCGTCAATACCCGCGTCTTGCCCGATCCGGCGCCCGCCAGGATCAGCGCAGACTCGTGCGGCAGCGTCACCGCGGCGCGCTGCTCGGGATTGAGGCTTTCCAGCAGATGCTTGTGCCCTTCAGGGTAGGCGGACATACGGGGGTAGAATCAGACGGTCAATCGCAGATTATAAAGGGCTACAGATGGTGAAAATTTTGTTTTTCGGCGACCTGGTGGACACGCTCGGCATGGCCTCCGATGAAATCAGCCTGCCGCCCGATGTGACCGACGTCGAGCGCCTGTTGTTCGTGTTGTCCACCCGCGGTGAAATATGGAAAAAAATGCTGCTCGGTAACCCCAAGCTGAACATCACCATCAACAAGCAGTTCGCTGAAAAGTCGGCGCCGGTCAAGGACGGAGACGAGGTCGCACTGGTCGGATTCGCGATGATCTGAATGCGCAGCGCCCGGTTAGCCGCCGCCCGTGCGGAAAGACCGACTATGATGGGGCAATTGGGTGGCGGTACACCACGATTACCGGGGATCCTTATTCATGACGATGGGGTCGAGCGCAATGGCGGTTCCAGACACGCACCATCTCAACCGTCCCCTGATCGTGGGCGTGATTGTTTTTCTCCTCTCCGCCATCGTGTCGGGTGCGCTCGTCTGGCAGTTTGAACAGAATTCCCTGGAATCCGAACGCGCGCGCGCGGCCCGTCTTGCCGCCGACCATGTGCATTCGATCGAATACGCCATCAAGCATGCGCTGTCTGCCAGCCAGACCCTGGCGGCCCTGGTGCGCCAGGGGAAGGGACACGTCCCCGATTTCGCGCCCCTGGCTGCGACGATCCTGCCGTTATATCCCGGCGTATCCGCGCTGGCACTGGCACCTGACGGGATTGTCCGGGTCATGGCGCCCAGCAACCTGGTCGGCATCGGCCTGGATCTACTGAATAACCCTGCGCTTCGCGCTGACGCCTTGCGCGCCCGCCACAGCGGCAAGCTGACCCTCGCCGGACCGCTTGAACTGGCGATCGGCGAGACAGGGGTCGTTGGGCGTTTGCCGGTGTTCCTGGAAGACGGTGCGGGACATCCCTCGTTCTGGGGGTTCACCATGGTCGTGATGCGCCTGCCGGGGGCGCTCGATCAGGCCCACCTGAGCCATCTCGATGGAGAGGGCCTGGCATATGAACTGTGGCGCGCCCAGCCGGGCAACGGGAAAAAACAGATCATCCTCCGTTCCTCAAGCATGCCGCTCGTCAAACCCGTCGTGCAGGCCGTACAGGTCCCCAATGCCACCTGGATGCTGAGCGTGGCGCCGGTCGCGGGATGGGCGCAGCCGCTCAGGTTCTCGGGCATGGCGGTGCTGGCGCTGGTGTTCAGTCTGATGCTGGGCTACCTGGCCTGGCTTCTGTTTGTGTTGAAATCGCACAAACAGTTGCTCGAGGCGCGCGTCGCGCAGCGCACCACCGAAATCCTGATGGCGCAGCGCAAGCTGCAGGCCACGCTCGATGCCATTCCCGACCTGGTCTGGCTGAAGGATGCGGAAGGGGTCTTTCTGGATTGCAATCCGATGTTCGCGCGCTTCGCCGGCGCCAGCGAAGCCGATATCGTCGGCAAGACCGACTACGATTTCGTCGACAAGGAGCAGGCGGATTTCTTCCGCGCGCACGATCGCACGGCCATGGAGGCCGGCAAGCCGAGCGTCAACGAGGAATGGCTGAACTTCGCCGACGGGGGTGGCGGATTGTTCGAGACGGTCAAGACACCCATGTTCGACACGGCTGGTCGGCTGGTCGGCGTGTTGGGCATTGCCCGCGACATCACCGCGCGGGTCGAGGCGGAACGGGCCCTGCGCGATTCGCAGGAGCGCACCCAGCAATACCTGAACGTCGCCGGTGTGATGCTGGTTGCGCTGAACATCGCTGGGTGCGTCGAACTCGTCAATCGCAAGGGCTGTGAAATGCTGGGCATGCCGGAAACGGAGATTCTCGGCAAGGACTGGTTTGAGCATTTTCTGCCTGAGCGCATACGAAACGAAGTCCGGGACAAGTTCGTCCAGATGCTGGAAGGGAACGTCGCGCCGGTCGAATACACGGAGAATGCGATCGTGGCCCGGGGCGGGGAAGAGCGCATCGTGGCCTGGCACAACGCGATCCTGCGGGACGCTGCAGGCAGGGTGAAGAGCGTGCTCTCCTCCGGCGAGGATATTACCGAACGCAAGCGGGCGGAGCAGGCGCTGCGCGACTCGCGGGAGCGGCTCCAACTGCTGCTCGATTCGATGGCAGAGGCCGCCTACGGCGTGGATTTCGATGGCAAGTGTACGTTTGCCAACCGCGCCTTCCTGCACCTACTGGGTTATCAGGACGAGCGGGAAGTGCTGGGCAAGTCCACCCACGATCTGATCCATCATTCCTATCCGGATGGTCGCGCTTATCCGGAAAGCGAATGCAAGATGCACCGCGCCTACCTGTCCAACCAGGCGGTCAATGTGTCCGACGAGGTATTCTGGCGCAAGGATGGCACGTCGATTCCGGTCGAGTACTGGTCCAACCCCATCGTCGTCGACGGCGTGACGGTAGGTGCGATCGCGACGTTCGTCGACATCAGCAAACGCAAGCAGGCCGAGGCGCAAGTCAGTCTCGCGGCCAAGGTATACGAGCAAAGCGGCGAGGGCATCATGATCACCGACGCCCAGCAGAACCTCGTGATGGTCAACCAGGCATTCACAGCGATCAGCGGCTACAGCGAGGCCGACGTGCTGGGACGGAACCCGCGCCTGCTGTCCTCTGGACGTCACGACAAGACGTTCTACGCGGCGATGTGGGCCGACATCGCCGCGCAGGGCCGCTGGCAGGGCGAGGTCTGGAATCGCCGCAAGGACGGCAGCGTGTACCCGGAACTGTTGTCGATCATCCAGGTGCGCGACGAGAAGGGCGAGGTGAGCCACTATATCGGTATTTCAAACGATATCACCCAGCACAAGGTGGCTCAGGCCCATATCCAGCGCCTGGCGCATTTCGACCCGCTTACCGGACTGCCGAACCGCGTACTGCTTGGCGACCGCATCAGCCATGAACTCACAGCGGCCCAGCGCAATGGCACGCAGGTCGCCATCCTGTTCGTCGATCTCGACCACTTCAAGAACGTCAACGACACGCTGGGCCACCGCATCGGCGATGAATTGCTGATCATCGTCGCCGGTCGTCTGAAAAACGCCGTGCGCGACGTGGATACGGTTTCGCGCCAGGGCGGAGACGAATTCATCCTGATCTTGCCTGACACGGATAGCGGGGGTGCGGCGCATGTGGCCGAGAAGTTGCTGGAAGCCGTGGCGCAGCCCTACCAGATCGAGGGGTTTGAACTGGGCATGACGCTGTCAATCGGCATTGCCATGTACCCCAGCGATGGCGAAGATTTCGACACACTCTCCAAATGTGCCGATGCCGCCATGTATCGCGCCAAGCACGATGGTCGCGATACCTACCGTTTTTTCACAGCGGAAATGCAGGCGCGCTCGGCACGCATTCTGCAGATGGAAAGCGCCTTGCGCCGCGCACTGGAACGCAACCAGCTGAGCCTGCACTACCAGCCCCAGCTTTCATTGCACGACGGAGGGCTCATCGGCGTGGAAGCGCTGCTGCGCTGGGAACACCCCGAGATCGGCCCGATCGCGCCAGCCGAGTTCATCCCGATTGCGGAAGAAAGCGGCCAGATTCTGCCGATCGGCGAATGGGCCATGCGCAGTGCCGTGCAGCAGATGAAAGCCTGGGTGGACGGGGGGCTGGGGCCCATGGCGATGGCGGTCAATCTGTCGGCCGTGCAGTTCCGCCATCCCCATCTGCCTGAACGGGTCAGCCAGATCCTTGAAGAGGTCGGGCTGCCCCCGCAGTACCTGGAACTGGAACTGACCGAGAGCGTGGCGATGGACGATGCACCGGCGGCCATCGCGATCATGAACAACCTGCATGAACGCGGTATTCGCATGTCGATCGACGACTTCGGAACCGGATATTCCTCCCTGAGCTATCTGAAGCGTTTCAAGGTCCATCGTCTCAAGATCGACCAGTCCTTCGTCAGGGGAATCGCCGAGGACCCGGAAGACCGTGCCATCATCCGCGCCATCATCAGCCTGGCAGACAGCCTGGGATTGCTCACCATTGCAGAAGGCGTCGAAACGGACGGTCAGTTGGCTTTCCTGCGCGAACAGGGATGCCGCGAGGTGCAGGGGTATTACTTCAGCAAACCGCTGGAGGCAGGTCAGTTCGAAGCGTTTGCACGCGCAGCGTACCCCGCGGCCTGGCTGGGCTGAGCCTCTCGACGCCCCCCAAACGAAAACGGAGCCGCCTGGCTCCGTTTTCGTTTGGGGTGAGGCCGGTCACGCGCGGCCCCCCTGTGTTTACTTGCCCTTGTTCGCGATCATGTCCTGGATCAGCGGCGCCAGGATCAGTTCCATGGCGAAGCCCATCTTGGCGCCCGGCACCACGATGGTGTTACGGCGCGACATGAAGGAGTTCGGGATCATGTTCAGCAGGTAGGGGAAGTCGACGCCCTTGGGTTCGCGGAAGCGAATGACGATGAAGCTCTCGTCCGGCGTCGGGATGTCGCGCGTGATGAAGGGGTTGGAGGTGTCGACGGTGGAGACACGCTGGAAGTTGATGTCGGTGCGCGAGAACTGCGGGGTGATGTAGTTCACATAGTCCGGCATGCGGCGCAGGATGGTGTCGACAATGACGTCGGCGGAATAGCCGCGCTCGGCGCCGTCGCGATGGATTTTCTGGATCCACTCGAGGTTGACGATGGGCACCACGCCGATGCCGAGGTCGACGTGCTTGGCAACGTCGACGTCGTCGGTCTTCACCAAGCCGTGCAGGCCTTCATAGAACAGCACGTCGGAGCTGGCGGGCACGTCTTCCCACGGGGTGAACTCGCCGGGGTTGAGGCTGGTGTTGAGGCGCTTATTGTGCTCGGCGGCTTCTTCGTCGCTGTGAATGTAGTAGCGCTTCTTGCCGCCGCCGGTCTTGCCGTAGGTTTCGAACAGTTCGGCCAGCTTGGCGAAGTGGTTGGCCTCCGGGCCGAAGTGGCTGAACGACATGTTGCCTTCGGCTTCGGCTTTTTTCACGGCTTCCTTGAATTCCACCCGCGACAGGGCATGGAAGCTGTCGCCTTCGATCACGGCGGCGTTGATCTTTTCGCGGAAGAAGATGTGCTCGAACGCGCGTTTGACGGTTGTGGTGCCGGCACCGGATGAACCCGTGACCGCAATGACGGGATGCTTCTTGGACATGCTGGGACTCCCTGAAGAGGTATGAGAATGAAAGCGAAACGCGCCATTTTAACCGCAAGGCGTAGGCCGCGGTAGTAGCGGCGGCGCATGCGCTCGCGGGCGCCTATCCACTCGCGCTCGGGTGCGTAGTGGATCGTGGGTGCCAACAAACGCGCAGCCAGCGCGGGCGTCCCGCCGCAATGCGCTACGAGGCGAATTCCAGCCGTTCCTCGACTTTCTGCAGGGCGGCGGCGGCGCAGGCGGCGTCCTTGTCGCCGCCGGGCGCACCCGATACCCCGACCGCGCCCCTCAGGCAGCCGGCCGCCCCGCTCGGCAGCCCC
>JAIBEL010000014.1 GCA_019459285.1 Rhizobium sp.
AACTGGATTACAGGTGTTTTACAGCGTCGAAACGGGATGTGAGAGGCAGTCGGAGGACGGTCGGTCGGTTCTAACCGTTAGAAAGCTGTCGGGAAATTCAGGATTGGGGACGGCCAGACCTGCATCGGTAGCGGTCGGCACCCATACTCGACCCATCAATGGGGAATGGGGGTCGTCGAATCAATGATTTAGCGGAATCAGGGGCTTTTAACGGCTCGTCGTGACCTATGCGAGCTTTTTGGGAAGCTCAGGTAATGCCACTATACGACGCCCGCGACAGTTGCGATTCTAGGGGGGCGACAGTTCGAACGCAACGATCATTCGCAGTGTGCACGGAGTGTTCGTCGACAGTGTGTCAATCGCCAAAACGGAACTGACTTGCGCGCAGATACTCTTCAACCAGTTCCATCCCAATCCATCTGCGACTATTTTGCTCGGCAACAGCACCCGTGGTGTTTGAACCAGCGAAGGGGTCAACGACGATGTCACCTTCATCCGTCAGCAGTTTGATAAAGAACTCCGGCAACACGGCTGGAAATCGAGCTGGATGAATTTTGATGCCCGCTTCTTTGCAGCGCTTCGTATATTGGTCGTTCGCAGCGTTGTTACCGGACACCAGCATATCGGCAGCGATGGCATCCTCAATGACGTTGGCAGGAATCGACCCTCCGTTAGCCACCTTGTCAAACGACGAGGTGATAGTGTGACCAGATGGGCGCACGGTGGTCTTCACCCCTTTCTTAGCGAGCCTTAGCATGTCGGCGCTGTAAGGTCGAAGGACCTTCCTGTTATTCGCCTTGGGGAATGGGGTCTTCGAGAACCACCAAACATATTCGACAGATTCCTTTATGCGTATACGGCGCACCGTGACCCACTCCGCAGGCACCGGCATCTTCGCAGGGTTATACCAAAAACACTCCTGAGCCAAGTGAAATCCAACCTCTTCAACCAACGCTATGAGTAGTTTGAAGTGGTAGAGAGAACGTGTCGGTTCCTTCGGATTGTAGCTACCCGCGATATTCAAAACAAAGCTGCCATCGTCGGTCAGGACACGCTTTATCTCACGAGCGAAGCCGAGAAACCATTCAACATAATCAGCCTTACTTACATTTCCATACTCTTTCTTGAAGTGAAGTGCGTATGGAGGCGAGGTGAAAACCAAGTTGACCGAAGAGTCGGGCAGTTTCCCCAGTAGTTCCTGAGAGTCGCCGAGGTATGTCGCGCCGAGTGCCGTCTCGTAGAACGGTTCGCTTCGGGGTAAAAGCAGCTTCGGGTGTCCGTGTCTAGCCGCGAACAAATTGGACTGAGGTGTGTCGGCGAGGTTACTCATGTTGTGCATTGTCGCAACGGTTTGGTTATTATCGCTAATCCAAACATTTTCCATAATTAGTTGACATTGTCAACCCATTTTAACATCCAGCCTAATCTAGAAGAATGGATCTCCCAAGCCGAGGCAGCACGACTCCGTGGTGTGTCTCGGCAGGCGATCGCGAAGCTAGTCGTGAGTGGGCGCATCAAGACCCTGAATATTGGTGGGCGTCATTTTGTTCACCGGAGCGAGGTCCTTGCATTCGAGCCACGCCAAGCTGGCAGACCGAAATCCTCCTAAATGACCGAACCAGATTTGACTGACCTCAAACAGCTGATTGCGCAGTGTACGCCCGAGCAGAGACAGTCCCTATTCAAAGAGCTGCGGTCCGAAATCCAAATTCACGAACTTGAAGGCACCTTCGGCGCACCAGCAGAGGTGATCCTGGAAGCAATTCATCGCGCGCCAGAATTAACGAGACGTATGCTTCGTGGGGTTATAGCCGATTCCGCGTTCGCCACCCTCATAGTTCCTGCGCTCGCCGCCTATGGCTGGCAAGACGACACACCACCGGGTAATCATTCCTTCGACCACATGCTGAAAGACGCACAGGGAAGAGTCAGTGTGCAAGTCAAGCTGCAACGGAGCGAGAGAGGAAATCCAGTCATTACCACCGGTACGCGTTTTGGTCTGGGTGCAGCGATGTATATGGTCGAGCCGCAAAAAACAAGAACCGGCAAGGTGATGGACGCGGAAGGCGGCGAGAAGAAGACACGCCCATACCGTTACGGCGAGTTCGACGTCCTCGCAGTCTCACTGCAACCTTCGAACGGTCGCTGGGATTCATTCCGCTACACAGTGGGAAACTGGTTACTTCCCGGCGTCGGACCAAATGAAATTGCCACTTATCAACCCGTGCCGATGGAACCCAATGACGACTGGACGGATGACTTCAATGTGGCTGCTCAGTGGTTCCGGTCAGGGATAGTTAAACGGATCAGTAACCGCGCATAATCAGGATCACGATAACCGTCGCAATGGTAGTCGTCATATTAATGGCACCACCACACTGCGAATGATCGTTGCGTTCGAACTGTCGCCCCCCTAGAATCGCAACTGTCGCGGGCGTCGTATAGTGGCATTACCTGAGCTTCCCAAGCTCATGAGGAGGGTTCGATTCCCTTCGCCCGCTCCAGATATGGCTTGCCGCCGATTGATTGGGGTCACTCCTGATAGTGTTAAGGCCGTGAATACCAAGCCCGTCCCGTCCTCCCCCGACGCCTTGCTGCACGAGGTCGATGCGCGCATGACGCAGGCGCTGGACAATTTCTTCCAGCGCAGCCGTAGCACGATTCAGGACACCATCTTCCGGGTGTTGGCCGAACGGATGGACACCCCGCACATCGCCACCGGACAAACCTGCCTCGACCTGCTCAACGCCAGTCCGGAAGCCCTGTCCGCCGCGTTTGCCGACCAGTTCCGCCGTCACCTCGCCCGGCCCGAGACGTTTCCCAGCCACCACGGCGATCCTGCGCCCGAACTGCAACTGGTGGACGACGACACGCTCAAGCGCCAGCTGGCTGAAGAGAAGCTTGCAGCCGACATGACCGAAACGCTGCGCGCCGACATGCTGCCGCTGTTCCGCCGCATCCAGGCTGTGCAACGGGCCAAGGTGGAAAACAACACGAACCTGAACCATCCCGATGTCTACGGCCCGCTACCGGTCGTTCGCGCCCTCTCGCGCGCACTCGACTCGCAGGGTATGAGTCCGGCTTGCGGCACCTTTTTGCTCGAATGCGTACGCGCGCCGCTGCTCGATACGCTGAAACACACCTACACGGCGCTCAACCAATTCCTGAGCGTAGCCGATCTTCCCGACCTTCCGGTGCCGAACGTCCCCCGCCCGACCCCGCCCCGACGAAGCGAACCCGACGTAGGACACGACGTGCTGGCACATATCCAGTCCGCCTCCGCCGCCGGAGGAAGAGGCCCGGCAAGCGGAGGACTGCCAACTGGTCTGTTCCAGGCAGCCCCGCCGCGCAGCCTGGTCGACAGTCTGGCCGACTGGCGCGCCTTTCCCCCCGACCTCGTAAGCGCCAACGCCGAGATGCCCGCCCGGGTCCTGCGACAACTGCAGCAGAATGCACGCCAGGCCGGCACCGGCGCGTTTGATCTCGCCATACTGGATGCCTTGGCTGGCCTGTTCGAGTTCATCCTCGACGATCCCGCCGTCTCGCCGCGCTACAAGGTCGAGATCGCGCACCTGCAGATCCCGGCCCTCAGGGTGGCGCTCATTTCGCCCGAGTTTTTCAGCGACGACCAGCACCCGGCTCGCCAACTGATCGACCTGATGGGCCAGTTCTCCCGACGCTTTCCCGAAGGCGACGCAACGCACCACAGCGCGCTCGAGCAAATCCATACCGCCTGTGCCACCATTCTCGACGACGCCGACCACCCGAACGAGGCTTTTGCCCGCGCGCACAGCGTACTCGCCGCCTGGCTGGCGGGCGAGGATGCGCGCACGGAAGCCGCGCTGAATGCTGAAGTAGCGCATCTGGAGCAGATCGAACGGCAGGAACTGGGCACCCTGCTGGCGCTGGAAAACCTGAATGACCTGACCGAGCGTTATCCTGCCCCGGAATCGGTCCTGCGGCGCCTGGAAACCGCCTGGGTTCCGCATATGGCCTCTCTGTACGTGGCCGAATCCGGCGAAGGTCCCGACTGGCGGGCAGCCTGCCAGACCCTGCTGAACCTCTTCCTCAGCCTGCAACCTCCCGACAGCGGCGCCACACGGGAAGCCCGACTGCAATCGATCCCTGCCATCAATGCCGCATTGCGGCAGGGCCTCCTGGCCCAGGGAGCCGAACCGGCGCAATTGAAAGACTTTTTCAGCGCCATTACCGCCACCCAGGAATGCTGGATCCGCCCTGCCCTGGGACACCGCGAAGCGCGGGTCAGCACATTTATCCCGCAGCGCATTTCGCCGGCGCAAATCGAATCATTCGCCAACCAGGCACCGGGCTCGCAGGAAAGCGATCTCGCCCTGCGACAGGCGCAACAATTGATCGAGGGCGACTGGGTGGATTTCGATCCGCCCTACGAGGGTCTTGCGACTGCCCGCGTGGCCTGGGTCGGCGTACGCGGCTATCTGCTGTTTTGCGACAGCGAGGGCGAACAGCGCTTTTCGCTGGATTGCGAGGGACTCGCCACTGAAATGCGTGCCGGCCGGGCACGCATTCCGGAGCAGTCCCTAACCCGAAATGCCATGCTGCGCCTTAAGGATAGTTTGACGAACGGCCCCTCCTAATATTTCGGCTTCGACTACACTCAAGTTTCGTTCAGCTTGGCCGATAGGTCAGTTATGCGGTTGTGTGTCGATTTTTCGGCGCAACCGCCGACCACCGAACAGGGCAAACCCGCCGCGAGGCAGGGACGCAAAGTTACCGGTCTCGCCAGCCCCATCCGGCGGACGAGATAGCGGGGCCGCCGGCAGTACTCCTGTCACGCGTATACCCTCCGTTCAGGCCGGCCAGCCGCCGATACCGCGAGGTGATCCCCATGGAGCGCGAGATGCCAGACAATTCAGTCGTAGTTAACCTCAATCAATTCGAACGATCGCGTCGGGCGCAGGTCTCCGCCGAGACCTTGTCCGTCCTGCACGGCTGCCGCGACTTGCTGATCGAAGGTGCGACCCGTGTGCTGACCCGGCAGACCGAGGCCATGGAAAATACCCTGCTGGCAATGGCCGACCGCTCGCCTTTGCTGGACACGCGCAACACGTACTACGGTGCCCAGGGCATCCTCAACAAGCAGGCCAACGAATTACTGAGCGCCTGCAAGGACGTTTACTGCCAGAACTTCAGCGATTTTGCGCTCAACCGCGAGAAAACGACCGGCAGCGAATTGCTCGAACTGTCCCTGGTGGACGACCAGGATTTCGAAATCACGCTGGCGGTCGATAAAGCCACCTCGCGACTGCGCTTCAACTGCGCCGAGGAACTGGTTGCACTGGATGCCCGTATTGCCCATCTGCTGGGCCGCAACGACCTGGCTGAGAACGACAATCCGCTGGGCCCGCGTGCGCTGTGTGAAGCGATGCTCGACGGCATCACCCGCATGCAGTTGGAACAGGACGTGCGGATCGTTCTATTGAACCAGTTCGACCTGGTGCTCACCACCGAACTCGCCCACATCTACCAGACCATCAACCGCCATCTGATTGACCGCGGCATCCTGCCCGACCTGAAGGTCGGCGCGAAGAACCGGGCACAAGGCTCGGGCTCCGCCCAGCACGGCACGCCCTCTGCCGGTACGGGCCCTGCCATGCAGGGCCAAACCGGCGGCGACATGTTCAGGCTGTTCGAGCAGCTCGCGCACGGCGGCGGCCCGGCAGCGGGCGGATATGCCGGCGGTTCGGGTACCAGCAGTGGCGGTACGCCGGCCGGGCTTGCCGGCTTCAGCCTGCTCGATTCGCTCAGCCAACTTCAATCCGGCGCACTCATGCTGCCAGGGGGCGGACGCTTCGAACTGCCCCTCCTGGAAGCCGCCAACGTCAGCAACGTGCTCCGCAGTTTGCAGCAAAGTCCGGTCATGCAGGCAGCCAGCCCGCTCGATGCGGTGCTGGTGGACGCCGTGGCCATGCTGTTCGACGTGGTCTTCGACGAGGCCTCGATCCCCGATCGCCTCAAGGCCCAGATCGCGCGCCTGCAGATTCCGGTCCTGAAGGCGGCGATGCTGGACCGCAATTTCTTCTCGCAGTCGAATCATCCGGTGCGTCGCATGCTGGATGCGATCGCCACGCTTTCCGTGCACCTGCCCGACAACGAGACGGGCAATGCCCGTCTCGATGCCATTTCGCAAGTGGTCAGCCGGGTGCTGGACAGTTTCGAGCAGGACATTGCCGTATTCGAATCCGCTGCCGTAGAGCTGGAAGCCATGGCCTCCACCCTGGAAGAAACGCTCGAGGAGACGGTGGACGTCAGCCTGCAACCGGATATCGCCCAGATCAAGCAAAGCGAACGCGCCGAACTCGCGCCGGTCATCGTGCATGATTTCATCAATCGTGCACTCAAGGATCAACAGGCAGGCGACGCAGTACGCGAATTCCTGCGCCGCGACTGGGCGCAGTTGCTTACCCAGGATTACATCAGCGAGGGCGAGCAGGGCGCCCATTTCAACAGCCATGTGGAAACCATGCGTGAACTGGTCTGGAGCGTGCAGCCCAAGGCGGACATGGATGCACGCCTGATGCTGGTGCGCATTCTGCCGGGGTTGCTGAAGCGCCTGCGTGAAGGTACGGCAGAAATCGATCTGCCGCAGAAGCTTTCCGATCGCTTCTTTGCCACCCTGGTCATCCTGCACGCCAACGCGGTGCGGCCCAATTCCCAACCGGTTCCGCTGCCCGAAATCACACCCGAAGAAATCGAGGCACTGGCCCCTGCGCCTGGCGTCCCTGAAGCCGTTCCGGTGGTGGCGGCCGAAGCCGAGCCTGCCACGCCTGAAGTGGAAGACGAATTCACCCAGCGTGCCCGCGGCCTGAACAAGGGCGACTGGGTGGAATTCCACTACGACGACGGCACGTTCCGCTGGGCGCGGCTGGGCTGGGTCAGCAGCATCAAGAACACCTACCTGTTCTCGGATCAGGACGGCATGAACAGCTTTTCCATCGGCCTGCATCGCCTGGCCGACAAGCTGCGTCGCGGCGAGGCCGTGCTGGTCGAACGCAAATCGATCACCGAATCGGCGTTCGGCAAGCTGATGAACCTGTTCCGCCAGAAACTCGGCCACGCCTGAGCAGGCAACTGACACGTGCGCCGTGAGGCGCGACCTCGCGGGCTTCGCACATGCCCCCATGCGCCGTCCCTTCGGCACGGCTTGTGTACCCTAAAGGGTGCTACCCTGCCGGGGTGAAAAAATCCTTTGCGTCCCGCATCATCCACTGGCAGCTGCACCATGGCCGCCATACGCTGCCATGGCAGGGCACACGCGATCCCTACCGTATCTGGCTGTCTGAAATCATGCTGCAGCAGACCCAGGTTGCCACGGTCATCCCCTATTTCGAGCGCTTTATCGCCCGTTTCCCCGATCTGCCGGCCATGGCCGCCGCCCCGGAAGACGACGTGCTCGCGTTGTGGAGCGGGCTTGGCTACTACAGCCGCGCGCGCAATCTGCACGCCGCGGCACGCGCCGTCGTGACCCGGCATGACGGGACATTTCCGGCCCGGCCCGACGCCATCGCGCAACTGCCGGGGGTGGGACGCTCGACCGCTGCCGCCATTGCAGCGCTGGCATTCAGCCAGCGCTGTGCCATTCTCGATGGTAACGTCAAGCGCGTCCTGGCTCGCCATGGCGGCATCGCAGGCTGGCCCGGCGACAAGAAAGTCGAGTCGGCACTGTGGACGCTGGCCGAGTCGCTGCTGCCGAACAGAACCATCGAGGCCTACACCCAGGGCATGATGGATCTCGGCGCACTCGTTTGCACTCGCAGCCAGCCGGACTGTACAGCCTGTCCGGTCAATGCCGACTGCATCGCTCATACGCAAGGCCGCGCCCACGAATTGCCAACACCACGCCCCAAAAAAGCGCTGCCGGAAAAGCAGGTGCAAATGCTGCTGCTGCTCGACCGCGGCGAACTCATGCTTGAAAAGCGCCCCTCGCAGGGTATTTGGGGCGGCTTGTGGAGTCTGCCCGAGCTACCCCCCGACGTCGACGCCGCCGGCCATTGCCGCGAGCGCTTCGGCTTCACCGCGCTGGCCAGGCAGGCGCTCCCGCAGTTCACGCACAGCTTCACTCACTTCAAGCTGCACATCCAGCCGGTTCGGCTCCAACTGGCGCCGCGCCACGACACGCCGCCCGGCCAGATCTGGCTCCCTCTGGCTGATGCTCTGGATGCCGCGCTGCCCGCCCCCGTACGCACGCTGGTCAGGCAACTCGACCGCCAATGAATCCTCTGATTGCTGCCCGTGCGGCATTTGCCATGCTATAAAGCGGCAACCCGAATAACAAATTTCTGACGCCCAGTGGCTCAAGCGTATTTCTTTTTCTGGCGGCTGGTGTTGCTGACATGTCTGCTCAGCCCGCTTACCGCATCGGCCGGAATCATCGTCAATCCCGACGTTGAAGGCCATAGCATCAGCATCGCCTCCCTGCGCAACATCTACACCCTGCGCCAGACACTGTGGCCCAACCACCAACCCATCGTGGTTTTCGTCCTGCCGGACGACCATCCGGCGCATGTGACCTTTGCCAAGGAAAAACTCGGCCTTTATCCCTATCGTCTGCGCCAGACCTGGGACCGGATGAGCTTCAGCGGAATGGCCAGTGCGCCGATTCAGGTAAAAGACGAGAACGAAATGCGGGCACGCGTGCGGGCCACACCGGGCGCAATCGGTTATACAAGCAAGGACATGGTTTATGACGGCATCAAGACGCTTAGGCTGGAATAGCCTGCTGTTGGGCAGCCTGCTGGCCGTGTCGCCCGTCCAGGCTGACGAACTGGTCGGTCCCCGCTACCAGATCCAGGGGTTCGCCGCCCAGGGCCTGATCGGCAGTACCAACAACCGTTTCTTCGGCGACAGCCGGAATGGCGTCAGCACCGAATTCACCGAAGCCGGCCTCCATGGCACCTGGCAGGCGCTCGACGCGGTGCGGCTGTCCGGCCAGGTCCTGTATCGGCGTGCGGGCGAAAGCGATCACGATGGCCTGCGCGTGGATTATGCCCAGGCGGACTGGCAGTTTTACCAGACCGAAGTCAGCCAGCTCGGACTCAAGTTCGGCAAGGTCAAGCTCCCCTACGGCCTGTATAACGAAACGCGCGACGTACCGTTCACGCGTTCCGGCATCCTGTTGCCGCAATCGGTCTATGTCGACAACAGCCGCGACTTGCTGCTCGCCGCGCCCGGGGCCTTCCTGCACGGCGCGAGCGTGCAGGAATACGGCGCGTTCGACTTCCTGCTGGGCTGGGTGCGCCCCAATTTCGACAGCCCTTCCGTCGATTACAGCTTTCTCGGCAACACCCGGCCGGGCAAGCTGGAAGGCAAGGGCGCACTCGGCGCCCGCCTGCGCTGGGACCTGCCAACCGATACCACGTTGATGCTGACCTATGCCAATGCCCGGGCCGAGTACGCGCCCGGCAGCAGCGACACGCTGGCGGCAGGCAAGGTGCAGTTCCGCAATATCCTCTTCACGGTCCAGCAACGCCTCGATACCGTCACATTGACGGCCGAGTATGGCGAACCCCGCTTCGATACCGCCGGCTTCGGCCCGTTCCTGCCCAACAGTCACCGTGTCATCCAGTCGGGCTATCTCCAGGGCGAATGGCGTTTCCTGCCGGCCTGGGAACTGATGCTACGCCATGACATCTTCTACCGGGACAAGCACGACAAGGACGGCCATCTGTTTGCCGCCACCACCGGTCTGCCGGCCCACAGCATGTTTGCCCGCGACACGACGCTGGGGCTGCGCTGGGACACCACGCCCAACCTGATGTTGCGTGCGGAATTCCACCATGTCGATGGCACCGGCTGGCTGCCGGGCCCGGACAACCCCATTTTTCTCGGCCGCGAACAACGCTGGAACATGTGGCTCCTGCAGGCTGCCTACCGGTTCTAGGCCACATGCGATCGCCCGCCTTTCTCAGCCTGAAATGGAAGCTGCTGTTACCGCTCACGCTGGCCATGGCGATCGGCACGATGGCGCTCACCTGGATCAACGACGCCAACCTGCGCCGCGAAGTCCAGCAGACGCGCCTCGACAGTGCAACCCGCAACGAGGCGCTGCTGCGCTTCCTGATCCAACAGAACGAACGTCAGCTGGTGGATGCCGGATCCGCACTGGCCGATTTCCTGGTGGCCAGCCATGGCGGCCCGCCCGATCTGGATGCCGGCTTCGCCCTGCAGCCTTACTGGGATCAACTCAGCCTCAATCAGGGGTTCGAAAGCCTGCGCCTGTACGACGCCGGTCAACGGCTGCTGACCGGTTTCGGCAGCACGCCGGCGCCCGACGCGCTGATCGCCTCCAGGCTCAGGGAAGTGCTCTCGAACGAACATCCGGCCAGCGGCCTGTACTGTGCCGAAAGCTGCCTGTTTTACGGCATGGCGCCGGTGCTGCGCCAGGGCCGTACCGCCGGCGTGGTGGTGATATCGATGGATCTCTCCAGCCTGCTGAGCACGTTTGGCCAGAGCAGCGGGCATGATCTGGCGGTCGCTGTCGATCGCCAGCAGAAAACCACGCTGATCGCCGCCACCACCCCGGACATCCGGACGATGGTGGACAAGGCGGATTTCGTTCCCTATCCACAACAGCCGCAGCTCGAATCGGCGCTGACCCACAGCAAAGGCACGGCCTATGTGTGGCAAAAGCTGAAGCCGCTTGCGAGTGCCCCCGACACCCCGTATTTCATCGCGCGCAAGGACGTAACCGATGCCGAGCGCGCCATCAGGCAATCCTTCCTGACCAATCTGGTCACAGGGCTGACCGTTTTCATCCTCGCCGAAGGCGTGCTGCTGGTTTCGCTCGCCTGGCTGATGCGGCGGATGAACCGGGTCAGCACCGGCCTGCCATTGCTGGGCGACGGCCGCTGGCGCGACGCCCGCCAGCATCTGCAGTTCCGCGACATCACACCGGGCGACGAACTCTCCACCCTGGAGAAAGCTGCGCTCACGCTCGCCAGCCAGCTCGAATCGCTCGACGCCGCCGCACTCAACCAGCAGAACGATCTCGCCAAGCTGGTCGATACCCTGTCGCACGAACGCGATTTCATCTCCGGCCTGCTGGACACGGCGCAGGCGCTGATCCTGACCCAGGATCGCCTGGGCGTGATCCGCATGGCCAACCATTATGTGGAAACCCTGACCGGCCTCACCGAGCAGCAGCTGATCGGACAGGATTACTTCAAGCAGATGATCGCGCCGCAGGAAAGCCGCGACTGGCGTTCGCGACTCCTCGTCCATTTCCTCAACGACCCCGCGCCGCTGCGATTCGAAGCGCTGCTCGCCACCCCCGACGGCCTGCGCAATATCACCTGGGTGCATTCGCTGATCGGCCAGAAAGGCGACAGCGAACCCCTGATCCTGTCGGTGGGACTGGACCTGACCGAACTCAAGAGCGCGCAGGCGCGTGCCAGCTATCTGTCCGACTACGACACGCTGACCGGACTCTACAATCGCCAGGGCTTCCAGCGGCGGCTGGCGCATGCACTGACCGAACTGAAGAACGGCGCCCTCCTGCTGATCGACCTGGATGATTTCAAGGCGATCAACGACCTGGCCGGCCACAGCGCCGGCGATGCCGTGATCCAGAACATGGCCGAACGCCTGCGCGAACTCCAGCCGGCACCCAAGCTGGCCGCACGGCTGGGCGGCGACGAATTTGCCCTCTACTTCGAACCCCTGCCGGACGCCCAGTTGCTGCAGACTGCGCGTTTTCTGTGCAAGGGCGACCGCGACCAGCACATCGCCACCGCCTGCGTCGGCATCGCCGTAGTCCAGCCCGACTGCACCACGGAAAGCCTGCTGGGCCATGCCGATCTGGCGTTATCCCAGGCGCGTGCCAAAGGCCGTTCCAACTGGCATCTCTACAACCCGGGAGACGGCACCCGCGAAAGCCTGCTGGACCGCACGTCGCAGCTTGCATTGATCACCGACGCGCTGCACGACAACCGGCTGGCGTTGTACCTCCAGCCCATCATGTCGATCCAGGCCGGACGGGCCGTGCACTATGAGGCGCTGCTGCGGGTCCGGATGCCGGACGGGCAGATTCTGCCGCCTGCTCCGCTGATCGCTGCGGCAGAAGCCTCGGGGCTGATCCGGGAGATCGACCAGTGGGTGCTGCAGCATGCCATCTCCCTGATCGCAAGTCAGCCCGGTCTGCACCTCGCGGTCAACCTGTCCGCCCGCAGCCTCGACAACCCCGAATTGCCCGCCCAACTGCAGGCCATGCTGGAACAACAAGGCGTCCAGCCGCATCAGCTGATCCTGGAAATCACCGAAACGGCGACTCTCAACCAGATGACGCATGCCGAGATCCTGCTCACCGGCATTCGCGCGCTCGGCTGCAAGCTGGCGCTGGACGATTTCGGCGTTGGTTTTTCCACCTTCCAGTACCTGAAACATCTGCCGGTGGATTTTGTCAAAATCGACGGCTCGTTCATTCGCACGCTGGATCACAGCGAGGACGACCGCCTGTTCGTAAAAGCCCTGGTCGAAGCCATACACGGCTACGGCAAACTGGCGATTGCGGAATACGTCGAAACCGAGGCCATTCTTCGGTGGGTGACGGAACTGGGCGTGGACTATGCCCAGGGCTATCACTTCGGCCGGCCGCAACCGGCCGAATCGGTGCTTCCGCTCAAGCCTAGCTGATTGCAGACAGGGTGCTATACCTAGTAATCCCATGTGACCCCACAGGAGGTTGTCATGAATACTCGGCTCGATTCGTCCAGCACCGCCGTATTCGATCTCGATGGTTTTTTGATCGACCCCGCCATGTGGAACGAAAAACTGGCCGACCGTATCGCTCAAACCGACGGGATCGGCCCCCTCAGCAAGGCGCAGTTTGGTCTGCTGCAGGCCTTGCGGAACGAGTTTTCCAAGTTCAACAACGTCACCGCGCTCAGCCATGTCTGCCACCTCGTCGGGCAAGAGGCCGACTGCATGCAACACCTGTTCCCTAACCCGCGCGAGGCCTGGCGCCTGGCTGGGCTTCCCAACCCGGGCGAGGAAGCCAAAACCTATCTTTGAAGCCGCCCGGCCGGGCGGCCTGTCCGGTAACATCCGCTGCGCGCCGGGTGCTTCTCCGCGCCCGGAATCCGGTAAGATTGGCGTTTTCCATTCGTTAGAGAATTTTCACCATGTCCATGGCCGACCGCGATGGCGTCATCTGGTACGACGGCAAGCTCGTCCCCTGGCGCGACGCCACCACCCACGTCCTGACCCACACCCTGCACTACGGCATGGGCGTCTTCGAGGGCGTGCGCGCCTACAAGGCCGAGCAGGGCACCGCGATCTTCCGCCTGCAGGAGCATACCGATCGTCTGTTCCGCTCCGCCCACATCCTCGGCATGAAACTGCCGTTCGACAAGGCGACGATTTCCGAGGCACAGCGCACCGTCGTGCGCGAGAACAAGCTCGAATCCGGCTATCTGCGCCCGATGGCGTTTTTCGGCGCGGAAGCCATGGGCATCTCGGCCAAGAACCTGTCGGTACACGTCATCGTCGCCGCCTGGCCGTGGGGGGCGTATCTGGGCCAGGAGGCGCTGGAACGCGGCATCCGCGTGAAGACCAGTTCGTTCTCGCGCCACCACGTCAACATCACCATGTGCAAGGCCAAGGCCAACGGCAACTACATGAACTCCATCCTCGCGCACAAGGAAGCCGAAACCGACGGCTACGACGAGGCGCTGCTGCTCGACGTCGACGGCTTCGTCGCCGAAGGCTCGGGCGAGAATTTCTTCATGGTCCGCAACGGCAAGCTCTACACGCCCGATCTGACGGCCGCCCTGGAAGGCATCACACGCGACACCATCGTGCAACTGGCCGGCGAGATCGGCCTGCAGGTGATCGAAAAGCGCATCACGCGCGACGAGGTCTACTGCGCCGACGAGGCCTTCTTCACCGGCACTGCCGCCGAAGTCACGCCCATCCGCGAACTCGACAACCGCACCATCGGCGAAGGAACGCGCGGCCCCATCACCGCACGTCTGCAGGCGATGTATTTCGACTGCGTGCATGGCCGTGCCGACGCCCATGCCGACTGGCTCAGCCCGGTCTGAGCAGACACGATATGAGCGAGCGGCACGACAATACCCAGCGCGTCATCGAAATCACCGAAAGCGACCTGCCACTGCATTGCCCGATGCCGCAGCAGAGCGACTGGAGTGCCCACCCGCGCGTCTACCTGCCCATCGAAGCGCGTGGCGATGCGCTGTGTCCCTATTGCGGCACGCTCTATCGCCTGAAAGGCAAGCCCAGCGGCAGTCATCACTAGCTCTGTCGTCCCCGGCCCGGGGCGGCAGGTCCTGATTCGAGAACCATGTCCGAATCCACGTTTCCCACTCCCGAAGCCGCCGAGGCCGCGTTCTACGCGGCTTTCGAGACCCGCTCGCTTGACGCCATGATGGCAGTCTGGGCCAGCGACGACAGCATCGCCTGCATCCATCCCATGGCCGCGCCGCTGAATGGGCGTACCGCCGTGGCGGCCGGCTGGCGCAGCATGTTCGAGGCCGCAGGTCAGTTCAGTGTACGGGTGGAAGTCGCCCACCAAATACGCGAAACTTCGCAGGTCGTCCGCATCGTGCGCGAATACCTCGTCATCGGCCAGGAGGCCGAACCGCGCCCGCCCATACTCGCGACCAATGTCTACCGCAAGGAAGCCGACGGCGGTTGGCGCATGGTGCTCCACCACGCCTCGCCGCTTCAGGTGGGCGGCACACCGCCCTCACGCACGCCGCCTGTGGTCCTGCATTAAGAAGGGTCGGCAGCGATTTGGCCAAACCCCGCGCCATGTCATTTCCGGAAAACATGGCTTATCGCGCCCCTGTCTGGCTGCCCGGCGGCCATCTGCAAACCATCTACAGCAGCCTGTTCATCCACGTTCCGCCGATGGCCTACCGGCGCGAGAGACTGGAACTGCCGGACGGCGATTTTCTCGATTTCGACTGGGTGGATGGCCAGACCGGTGCGCCGGTGGTCGTGCTGTTCCATGGCCTGGAAGGCAGCGCGGACAGCCACTATGCGCGCGACCTCATGGCCCATGCCCGGATGCGCGGCTGGCATGGCGTGGTGGCGCATTTCCGCGGCTGCTCGGGCGAGGACAACCGGTTGCCGCGCGCCTATTTTGCTGGCGACAGCGGAGACATCGAACGCATGCTGCGTCACGTCAAATCCTTGCACGCCCATGCCCCGGTTTACGCCGTCGGTGTTTCGCTCGGCGGCAACGCGCTGCTGAAATGGCTGGGCGAACAGGGCGAAGCGGCACGTACGCTGGTCGAACGTGCCGCCGGCGTTTCCGCGCCGCTCGATCTCACAGCAGCCGGCCACACGCTTGATCGCGGCTTCAATCGCCGTATCTATACCGCTCGTTTTCTCGTCACCCTGAAGCAGAAGGCCCTGCGCAAGGCCGCGTGCTTTCCCGGTACCCTGGATGCGAAAGCGATTGCAGCGGCCACCACCTTCCGCGAATTCGACACGCTGGTCACGGCCCGCCTGCATGGCTTTCGCGATGCCGACGACTACTGGCTGAAGGTGTCCTCCAAACCCCTGCTGCACGACATCGCAGTTCCCACACTCGTCATCAACGCGCGAAACGACCCGTTCCTGCCTGCCTGGGCCTTGCCGTCGCCTGACGAAGTCTCGCCTGCCGTCACGCTCGAACAACCTGCCACCGGTGGCCACGTCGCCTTTCCTTCCGGTCCGTTCCCGGGCAACCTCGACTGGCTTCCGCGCCGATTGATGCAGCATTTCGACACACAGCCCGGGTAGAATCGGTCCATCTGAAAACAGGGAGCGTGTTGTGGAATACCCCAAGGAAATCTTCAAGGCCTATGACATCCGCGGCATCGTCGGCACGACCTTCACACCGGAAATCGTCGAGGCAATCGGCCACGCCATCGGTTCCGAAGCGGTCGCGCGCAGCCAGACCGAAATCTGCATCGGGCGCGATGGTCGTCTGTCCGGCCCCGATCTCGCCGCAGCCCTGGCACGCGGCATCCGCAAGGCCGGCATCGGCGTCGTCGACCTCGGCATGGTCGCCACGCCGATGACCTATTTCGCTGCCTATCAACTGGGAACGAACAGCGCAGTGATGGTCACCGGCAGCCACAACCCGCCCGACTACAACGGCCTGAAAATGGTACTCGGCGGCGAGACGCTGTCGGGCGAGGCCATCCAGAAGCTGCGCGAGCGGCTGGTGAACAACGATCTCGCACACGGCGACGGCGGCTACCGCCAGCACGACATCGCCGGCGAATATCTCACACGCATCGTCTCCGACGTCAAGCTCGCACGCCCGATGAAGATCATCATCGACTGCGGCAACGGCGTGCCCGGCGCTTTTGCGCCCAAGCTCTACCGCGACATGGGCTGCCAGGTGGAGGAACTGTTCTGCGAGGTCGACGGCAACTTCCCCAACCACCACCCCGATCCTTCGCAGCCGAAGAACCTGCAGGACCTGATCGCCGCCCTGAAAACCAGCGACGCCGA
The DNA here is from genome assembly GCA_019459285.1 of Rhizobium sp. Lineage (GTDB taxonomy): Bacteria > Pseudomonadota > Gammaproteobacteria > Burkholderiales > Thiobacillaceae > Thiobacillus. Next base: position 16,507 of record JAIBEL010000014.1, read on the forward strand.
GATCGGGCTGGCCTTCGACGGCGACGGCGACCGCCTAGGCGTCGTCACCAAGGACGGCAGCATCATCTTCCCCGACCGCCAGCTGATGCTGTTCGCCGACGACGTGCTCAGCCGCAACCCGGGTGCCGAGATCATTTTCGACGTGAAGTCGACGCGCAACCTGTTCGGCTGGATCCGCGAACGCGGTGGCCGTCCGCTCCTGTGGAAGACCGGCCACAGCTTCATCAAGGCCAAGATGAAGGAAACCGGCGCGCTGCTGGCCGGCGAAATGTCCGGCCACGTGTTCTTCAAGGAGCGCTGGTTCGGCTTCGACGACGGGCTCTACGCCGGTGCGCGCCTGCTCGAATATTTGAGCAAGCAGGCCGACATCAATGCCACCCTGCACAGCCTGCCCGACACGGTGAACACGCCTGAACTCAACATCAAGATGGCCGAAGGCGAGCATTACACGCTGATGGATACGTTGCAGAAAACCGCGCGCTTCCCCGACGCCAAGGAAATCATCACGCTCGACGGTCTGCGCGTCGAGTACGCCGACGGCTTCGGCCTCGCGCGCCCGTCGAACACTACGCCGGTGATCGTGCTGCGTTTCGAGGCCGACAATGCCGCCGCGCTGGAAAAAATCCAGGCCGACTTCCGCCGCGTGATCCATCAATCCGCGCCCGGCCTCGCACTGCCGTTTTGAGCGCCCGCTCTTGATCCGTCCGGGCGAATCGCTGCGCAGCCTGCATGTCATCGGCGGCAAGCACCTGGGCGGCGCAGAACGTTTCTTCATCCGGTTGGTGAACGCGCTGGCGCGCCATGGCCAGCCCGTTGCCGCGGTCACCGTGGCCGGTGGCGAAATCGCCCGCGCCATCGACCCTGCGGTACGCCACTATCACGCGCCGATGCTGGGCGTATGGGATGTGTACTCGCGCTGGAAAATCAATCGCGTCATCGCGGACTTCCAGCCCGACGTGGTGCAGACCTATATGGGACGCGCCACGCGCATCGTACAGCTGCCTGCCAACCGGCTGCCGGTGCATCTGGCCAGGCTGGGCGGCTTTTACAACCTCAAGGGCTATCGCCATGCCCACGCCTGGGTCGGCAACACGCATGGCATTCACGACTACCTGACCGCACATGGCCTGCCTGCCGACCGCGTGCATTGCATCGGCAATTTCGTCGACACACCGGAACGCCTGTCGGCCGCTACGCTCGATGCGCTGCGCCACCAGCTCGGGCTCGATGGCTGCCGCATCCTGCTCGGCCTCGGCCGGCTGCATCCCAACAAGGGCTGGAGCGATCTGCTGCATGCGTTCGCCAGGCTGCCGGCCGAGGCCGACGACGGCATGCCGCTGCATCTGCTGATGGTGGGCGACGGACCGCTGCGCAAGGAACTGGAAGCCTTGTCGGGGCAACTCGGGATCGCTGCGCGCGTCCACTGGATCGGCTGGAAGAACGACCCGGCGCCGTATTACCAGCTGGCCGATGTGTTCGTCTGCGCGTCGGTGCACGAACCGCTCGGCAACGTCATCCTGGAGGCCTGGGCGAACCGTGCCCTGATCGTCGCCACGCGCGCGCAAGGCCCGCTGGAACTGATGCAGGATGATGTCAACGGCTTGCTGGCCCCGCTGGCCGATGCGGCAGGGCTGGCCGACGTATTGCGCACCGCACTGGCGCTCGATGCCGGCCACAAGGCCCGGCTGATCGAGGCGGGTCAGGCCGAAGTGACGCGCCATTATTCCGAAGCGGCGATCCTGTCAGACTACACCGCACTCTATGCCGGCCTGGCGGATCAGTCGACCGGAAGCGGTGCGGGCCGGTGCAGCAGGTAGCCCTGCACGAAATCCACGCCCATTTTTTTCAAACAGGCCAGCTCGGCTTCGGTCTCGACCTGCTCGGCAATGGTCTGCTTGCCCAGTTCATGCCCCAGCGTGTGCATGGCCTTGACGATGGCAAGCTTTTCGCGGTCGTGGTCCATGCCGCGCACGAAATCCCCATCGATCTTGAGATAGGCCACCGGCAATCGCTTCAGGTAGCCGAACGACGACTGCCCTTTGCCGAAGTCGTCCAGCGCGAACTGGATGCCGCGCGACTTCAATGCCAGGATCAGCTTCTCGCACGAATCGAGGCTGTCGATGGCGGCGGTTTCGGTCACCTCGAAACTGATCCGCGCAGGGTCGAAGTGATACTGGCCGATTTCGTCGAGTATGAATTCGGCCGTACCCGGATCGCTGAGACTGCGCCCTGACAGGTTGATCGCATAACTGGCCTCGTCTTCGGGATGCGTATCGAGGTAGGCGAAGAAATTGCGGATCACCCAGCGATCGAAGCTGGGCGCCAGCCCGTAGCGTTCGGCTGCCGGCAGGAATTCGCCCGGCGAGATGATCGCACCGTCCTCGTCGCGCAGGCGCAGCAGGATTTCATAATGCTGCGTCGCGACGTCCGGCGACAGGGCGACCTTCTGCTGGCGATACAGGACGAACCGGTGCGCCTCGAATGCCTTGGTGATCGCACCCACCCACTGCATCTCGTCGTTGATCTTCTGCAAGGCCGGGTGGGTTTTTTCATAGACCTGGATCGCGTTGCCGCCCAGCGACTTGGCGTGGTAGCAGGCCGTGTCGGCCTGCGCCAGGATCTCGCCGATGTCGACCATGCCGCCATGCAATTCGGTCACGCCGAAGCTCACCCCGAGGCGAAACACTTTGTCGTCCCATTCGAAACGGAAGCGGCCGATTTCGTCGCGCAACCCCTGTATGTGATCCATCGCTGCGGGCAACGCGGTGTCGACGAACAGCAGGCCGAATTCATCGCCTCCCAGTCGTGCCAGATAATGATTCCTGCCTTCCGCACGCTGCGCCATGATGGCCGTCAGGCGTTGCAGCAAGGCGTCGCCCGCACGATGGCCGCAGGTATCGTTGACCAGCTTGAATCGATCAAGGTCGATGTAGCAGAAAATGCCATGCCGTGCCTCCTGCTGCACGCTCTGCAAGGCCTCAGTCAGCTTGTCCTCCATCATGCGGCGATTCCACAGACCGGTGAGCGGATCGCGCTCGGCCTGCCAGGCCAGCCGCTGCATCAGACTGCGGCGTTCGCTCTCGTCCTGGAACACCAGCACGCCGCCCTGCACCTTGCCGTTGCTGGAACGGATCGGCGCGGCGGTATCGCTGATCGCAATCCTTGCGCCATCCTGGCGGCGTATGACCGTATGGTTGCCCAGCTCGACCACCGTATTGCGCCGCAGCGCCTGTTCGAGCGGATTCGTCACGAGCGCCCCACTCTGTTCATTGGCCAGCGGCAGCACCTCGGATATCGGCCGCCCCCGCGCATCGGTGCTGCTGAAACCGGTCAGCGCTTCCGCCCTGGGATTGAGGAACTCGATCCGCCCTTCCGCATCGGTGACGACCACGGCATCCGCAATGGATTCGATCGTCACGCGCAGGCGTTCCTTCTCGACCAGCAGGTCGTCATGCTCGCGCCCCAGCGCAGCGATCAGACGGCTGACATGATCAGCCATGCGATTGAACATCAGCTGGGTATCGCGCACCTCGGGCGGCGAACCATATACCAGACTGGCGCGCGCGTTGAAATCGCCATTCTCGATCGCCCGCGCCGCCGTGCGCAGGGCATACAGACCGCGCAGATTGATCTGCAGCAGCCAGCGCAGCAACAGCATGACGCCGATCAGGCTGCCGGCCGCCAGCACAGTGAAGCGTACCGCCAGGACCCACAAGCCCTGGATGGTCGGCGCGTCATCCAGTGCAACCGAAACCGTACCGTAGGATGCGCCGCCGACGACGAGATCGGATTGCGCCCGGGGCGCACGGATGTCCACCAGCGCGGCGAACCAGGCCGGATAAGAAGGCAGCCCGGACGACGTGCCCGCCTCGAACGCGACCTGGCGGGTAGCGAAGCGCACATTCAGGGTATGGAAACGATCCACGCGCGCATGGATCGCCTGCTCGATCGCAGGGTAATCGCGCAACAACGCCTGATCCTGGATCGCCGTCATGATCGCACCCAGTTCGCGCTCTGCGCCCGCCTCGAGATGCTGCTGGGCACGCTCGATAAGCGGCAGGCCCAGCACGACCAGCGCCACCAGATACATGACGAGCACCAACACGAACACCGTGCCCAGGATGCGCACATGCAGGCTGTAATGCGTGTTGCGCACCGACTGCGGATCACTCATTCAGCGGTACCCGCGTATGCTGGAAAAACGCACGGTAATCGGCATAATCACGATCGTTCGCCGCGACAAATCCCCGTACCTCAGACAGGCCGAGCGACCGGGCCGACTGTTGCAACACGTGCAGCCCCGCCGGGTCGCCCGCCATGTTGATGAAAGCCTGCCTGACCTTTTCGCCGTCCGCCGTGCTGATCCGCGGCGACGCCATCACGGCAAGGTCGAAATAGGGTTTCGATTCGGCCAGCACCCGATATTTCAACTGGCGACGCCGGGCGAAATCGGCCATGACCTGATCGCTGACTCCGGCGGCGGCAACCTGGCCCGATTCCAGCTGCCCCATCGCCGCTTCCTGATTGCCGGAAAAGAGCGGCGTGACATTGACTTCTGCGCGCAGCAGCGCGTCCATCGGCAGATAGTAGCCGGTGAAGCCATAGGGGTTCGCGAACACTACCGGCTTGCCGGCCAGTTCGGACAGCGTTGCGACCGGCGAGTTGTCGAGCACCACCACCTGTCCACGGATGCCCTGCGTGTCTTGCCGGGCCAGCACACGCCAGCCAATCTTGCTTCGCTTCGGCGTGAACAAGTGGTTGGTGTAGGCGAAATCCAGCTTCCCCGCGACCACGCGGTCGGTGGTTTCATTCGCGGTGCGCCCGATGTGCAGTTCCAGCGGCACGCCCGAACGCGTTGAGACGTACGCCAGGATGGGGTTCCAGTACGCCGCGGTCGCCTGCAGGCTCCGCTGGTTGAGCACGCCAAAAGCATAGGGTGCTGGCGGCGCAGCCTGGCATGCCGTGCCCAGCAGCAAGGCCAGGCACATCCCTGTTCTCCTCATGTTGTCTCCCATGATTTATTATTCGAACGGCAATTGTTATTGTGTGGCGAGCGCAGCTTCGAGCCGGGCAATAACAAAACGGGGGCGAGATGCATGGCCCCCCACAATGACGGACAAAGCCTGCCGATCTTGAATCCGCGTGCCATCCACCTGGACACGCCCTAGAATCACGACTGTCCCCCGCTGCTGGAGTTCACCATCAACTGCCTGCTCTTCGCCGATTCCAAAGCCCAGCCCATCGCATTCGACGACATCAGCAACCACGTCGGACAGCCGGATCGATTCATCTGGATCGAACTGAAATCGCCGGACAGCCAGACCATCACCCGTCTTGGCCAGGAACTCGGCCTGCATGCGCTGGCGCTGGAGGACGCGATTTCCACGCACCAGCGCCCCAAGCTGGAAGAGTACGACGGGCATATTTTCATCGCGGTGCGCACGGCCCAGCTATGGGAAGCACGTCTGGAACTCGGAGAAACGCATTTGTTCGTGGGCAGGAATTATGTCGTCGCCATCCGCCACGACAGCGGCGGCGGCTACCAGCGCGTGAGCGACCGTCTGCAGCGCCTTCCCAACGGGCTCAAGGCGGCCACGCCTTACGCGCTGTATCTGGTGCTCGATCTCATCGTCGACCAGTTCAGGCCGGTCATCGAAGGCATGCAGGAACGCTTCCATTCGCTGGAAAGCCAGTTGATGGGCGGTGTCGAGTCGGGGCGCGACATGCTGGAACAGCTGTACGAGATGAAACGTGACCTCACCGCGCTACGCGACGCCACCGAGCCGATGCAGGAAATCTCGCAGAACCTCGTTCGCCTGCATCCGGAGTTGTCCACCAAGGAACTCAAGGCGTATTACCGCGATATCCATGACCACGCGGTGCGGGTATCGGCCGCCATCGATCGCCTGCGCGCCTCGACGTCCGACGCCATGCAGTTTCACCTCGCCTCGCTGTCGGTAAAGCAGAACGAGTCGGTGCAGAAACTGGCCGGCTGGGGCGCGCTGCTCGCCTTGCCCACGGTGGTGTTCAGTCTCTACGGCATGAACTTCGTCAACATGCCCGAATTGAAATGGCCATGGGCCTATCCGGCCCTGCTGGCGCTGACCGGTGCGGCCGTCCTCGTGCTGTATCGACGGCTCAAGCAGCGCGGCTGGATCTAGGGCACTACACCGGCGTCTTACTTCCACTCGGCATGCGCATAACGAACGCGCGTGCCGGCCTGTTCATCCTGTTCCAGCCAGACTACGTGCAGCCCGCCTGCGGCATCCAGCGCGGCGGCCGGATCGGACTGCACGCCAGGTCCGGCGGCACCCGGGACCGCCACATTGTCGCCGAATGCCGTACCGTCCCAGTCGGCCATCCACACGTCCTGGGTGCCGTCGCGCGCATCGTCCCATAACGCCAGCAATCGCCCGTCGGCACCGCCGACGATCTGCGCATGCCATTGCGCCATGTTGTCGCCAAAGCTGTCCTGCACCTTGACGTTGGGGCCGAAGCGGCGCGTGCCTGGGTCAAATGCCGCATAGACGTCGTAGCCGGACAGGAAGTCGCGCTTGTCGAGCCAGACCGCGACGATGCCCTGCGCCCCCCAGGCCGTCAGCGTCGGCCGCATCGCGCCCGTGCCCGCGCCCAGTCCCAGGGAGCGGCCCAGCCCGCCGCCCTTCGGCAGATCGCTCAGGCGAAACGGCGGCGAAAAGCTGTGGCCATCGCTGCTGTGGCTGGTCAGCGGCACGGTGTGATGATCGCGGCGATCCTCCCACGCCACGGTCACGCTGCCGTCGCCCGCCACGGCCAGCGCGGGCCAGCCCTGCTCGTCGGTCGGCAGGGCTGCTTCGACCGGCTGCGCAGGTTCCGCCCGCAGCGTGCCGGCCGTCACGTCCAGCCGGGACACGACGATGCGCCGGAACCGCCCGGCCTGTTCGGCCCAGGCCGCGTACAGCGTGCCAGCTCCCGCCGCCAGCGTGACCTGGCCCGCTTCGGCGGTCGACAAGTTCAATGCCGCACCGCCGGGCAGCAGCCGTGCATGGACCTTGCCCGCCTCTTCCCAGGCCGCCACGAAGCGCCCGCCGTCCAATGCGACCACGACCGGCTCGTAACATTCGGTCTGGCTCAGTCGGATTTCCGGCTGGAAACCTGCTGCAGTCGCCGGTTTCATCGCCAGATAGCACTGCGGGTTGCCACTGCGGTTGTCTTCCCACACCACGCCGACGGTCGTGCCCGATACCGCCACGTTGTGGCGGTTGGCCGATTCCATATGGGGGTAGATCTTCGCGCCGCGCACCGAGTTGACGGTCAGCGGCTCGCTCCACTGCCAGGCTGCATGCGCGCTGCCCGCCAGGATGGCCAGCAGCAGGAGCGCCGACCTCACGACTTGCCGTCCAGGAACTGCAGCAGGGTCTTCTGCTTGTAATAGCCGCCGCGCACGTAGCGGTCGAAATCGCGGAAATCCTGCACGGTCTTGAAACCCGGGACCTGCATGATCTTGTCGCCTTGCGGCGTCATGTAGACGAACAGCGGCGTGGCAAACGCCTGCAGGCGCGCGCCCAGTTCAGCCTCGGTGATGCGCTCGCCGGAGGGCAGCGTCAGCCGCTTGCCCGATTCGGCGTCGACATACACCAACTCATAGTTGTCGCTGTAGAGCTTTTTCAGCGCCGCGTCGGAAAAGGTCGTCTTGTTGGTGTGCTCGCACCAGGCGCAGCCATAGCGCCCGAAATAGAGGAATATCGGCTTGCCGCTCGTGTGCGCCGCCTTCAGGCCGGCATCGAAGCCGACGAACGGGTAACCCGGGGGCGGGTCGGCCAGTACCGCAGTCGCCCACAAACAGCCTGCCGCCAACACCATCCTGCTCAGCTTCATCCCGGTCTCCTTTATCTTCATCCCCTGCATTCTGATAAATTCGGGGACTTGCGCAACCCTCTTTTATGACCACATGACTCACGATCCCGTCCGCATCGGCCTGGTTTCCATCAGCGACCGCGCCAGCAGCGGCGTCTACGAAGACAAGGGCCTGCCCGCACTGGAAGCCTGGTTCGGCGACGTGCTGCTCAATCCCGTCGAATTCGTCACCCGGCTGATCCCCGACGAGCAGGCGCTGATCGAGGCGACGCTGATCGAACTGGCCGATGCCGAAAAATGTTCGCTCATCCTCACCACTGGCGGCACCGGACCCGCGCCACGCGACGTCACGCCAGAAGCCACGCTCGCCGTGGCGCACAAGGTGCTGCCCGGCTTCGGCGAGGCGATGCGCGCCGTGTCGCTGCGATATGTGCCGACCGCGATCCTGTCGCGCCAGGTCGGCGTCACGCGCGGCGGCAGCCTGATCCTCAACCTGCCGGGGCAACCCAAGGCGATCAAGGAAACGCTCGACGGCATCTTCGCCGCCGTGCCCTATTGCATCGATCTCATCGGCGGGCCGTATCTCGACCCCCGGGCGGGGACGATCGACGTATTCCGTCCCAAGTCGGCCCTGAGGCTATCGGTATGACAACCGTACTCGATTCGCTGGTGCGCGCCCTGCGCGACCTGTTTCAGCCGCGGGTGCTGTGGGTGGTGATCTGGCCGATGCTGGCGGCCGGCCTGCTCTGGCTGGTGCTGGCCGTGACGTTCTGGACCACCTTTTCCGGCTGGATCGCGCTGGGGCTCGACAAGCTCGGCATCCAGACCTGGCTGACCGGTCTCGAGCCGGTCTGGATCGCCAACGGCATCCAGGCCCTGCTGCATGTGCTGTTCTACGTCCCCTTGGTCTATCTCACCGCCCTCGTCATCACCGCCTTGTTCGGCATGACCGCGCTGATCCGCATCGTGGCCGAACGCCATTACCCGGAACTCAAGCGCGAAAACGGCGGCAGCTTCGTCGGCAGCCTGTGGAATGCGCTGATCGCGATGATCGTATTCGTCGTCCTGTGGGTGGTGACGCTGCCGCTGTGGCTCATCGGCGTCGGCGTACTCGTACCCTTCGCGGCCGCGGCCTATCTGAACCAGCGCCTGTTCCGCTACGACGCGATCGCCGAGCATGCGAGCGCAGCCGAAATGGCGGCGCTGTTCAAGAACGCGCGCGGCGGCTGGTGGGGATTGGGGGTAGTGACCGGGCTGGTGCAGTTCGTTCCCTTGCTGAACCTGCTGGGGCCGGTCTTCGCCGCCCTGGCCTTCATCCATTACGGTCTGGCACGGCTGACGCAGCAGCGCCAGTCCTAGGGTGACGCGAAGCGCCGTTTGAAGCCTTCGTCGAGATTGATTTCATGCGCCGTCATGGCGCCGATCACGCATTGGTCGAGACTGGGCGGCATCACCAGCCGGCCCGCGGCATTCACCAGCCGACCCGCCATGATCTCCGCCTCGTGGCGCGGCATCTGCGGCGGCCGCTCCGGTTCGGCATAGCCCTGCGGGTAAATCGGCCGGCCCTCGGCGTCGTACTTGTCCGTCGCCCCCAGCGTATGCAACAGCTCGTGCGCGATGACGATGTTGTTCTGCTGCGTCTGGCGGGGATCGGCGAAGGCATGCACCACGCCGATCAGGCCTTTCTGCAATCCCAGCGAATGCGCCAGCGGCACGCCATCCTGCGGCGCGTGATACAGCACGAACAGCTTGATCCTGCCCAGCTGCGGCAACCATTCGCCCGATTGCCGATACACCCACCACCGCAGTTTCAGGCTCCACCACACCGTTTTCAGCGCATTGTGGTCGTGCGGTGGCGCCGGTGGTTGTTCATGCAGTTCCGGCAGCAGGCTGATCTGCACGGCCGGCGACTGCTTGACGCCATAGCGCGCGGTCTCGCGTTCCAGAAAAGTGCCGATGTCGTCGAAGTCGCTCACCTTGAGCACACGGATCATGTCCTCCGCCTGCGTCGAGCCGTCGCCGTTGATCGGGACAACGGCCACGTCCAGCGGCCCGCCCCACGCACGCACCCTGGTCTGCTCCAGCCAGGTTAGGCCGACTGCGGCAGCAAGAATACCCAGCAGGATGAGAATGCGAATTCGGCGAAACGTCATGGCACGGTCAACAGGCAGGAGGGCCTACCCTTAACGACGAAACGCCGATCCGCTTGAATCGGAATCAAGGCGAAGCGGCGGCGGGCGTGGCGACAGGCGCGACTTCGGCCTTGGGCTTTGCGTCGGCGCCCAGATTCAGCTTGCTCCCCACCAGTTTCTCCTTGGCGGTTTGCTTGACGGGTTCGGATACGCTCACGCGGCTGGCGTCGAGCCCCAACTTGACCAGTGCATCGCGCATGACCTGGCCGCGCGCCTGTGCAAGTTTGAGCAGGGATTCGTCGGCGATCTTCGTCTGCCTGGTCAGCCGTTCAAGCAGTTCGGCGTGGAAAGCGGAAATGGGCCCCGTGTCGCGGGTCTTGAAGCGGCGCGCAAGGCGCTCGACCATTTCGCTTTCCATCACGCGCGCGGCGGCACCCGCGTTCTTGTCCTGGAAACTGGCACGCAGTTTCTGGTAATCCTCCTTGCCGGCGCTCGCCGCGTAGCGGTCTTCCAGCCAGGTCTGGATCTTGTAGTTGTTCACGTCCACCGGGCCGGGCGCCTCGCCCGGGGCGAGCTTGATGCCCGCGACCGCAACGGCTTCCGTGCGCATCGCCCGTTCCTGCAAGGCACGCCGGTCGGCCTCGGGGTCGTAGCCGGGCGCCAGGCTGAGCGTCAGCGCGGGGCGCTTGGCCAGGGCTTCGGCCAACATCTTGAGCTTCTCCTGCTCGGGCGGCATGAGCGCGCTGCTGCCGGGGTCGAAGTTGACGGCCTCCATCTTCTCGGCACTGATCCCCATGAGCTTGCCGAGTGCACGGAAAGGGGCCGTGACCAGCTTGGTCAGCACATTGACGATAGCTTTCCAGACGATCTTGCCGTAACTGAACTGCGGATCATCGAGGCTGCCCGACACCGGCAAATCGAGATCGATGACGCCGTTGCTGTCTTCCAGCAAGGCGATGGCGAGATCGAGCGGCAGATGCAGCGCATCGGGGCTGTCGACGCGTTCGCCAAGCTTGAGCTTGTTGACGACGAACTTGTTCTCGCCGGCGAGCTGGCGATCCTTGACCTTGTATTCGAGATCGACCGAGAGCTTGCCGGAATCGATCTTGCGCCCGGCGAACTTGCCCGAATACGGCGTCATGTTGGCCATTTCCAGGTTGCGGAAAGTCAGCGTCAGGTCGGTGAAGTCGGTCGCGCGGAACGGCTGGATCGAACCGCGTATGCGCGCCGACCCGAACTCGTCCACCTTGCCGTCGAGCTCGACCTGCGCCGTGGTCGCGGGGTCGGTGGACAGGCCTGTCACGACGCCGCCAAGATCATGCATGCGCGTACCGAACTGCGGCGTGAGCGAGAGATCGGCGAACTCGGCATTCGCGCCCACGATGCGCAGGCGGCCGATGGACAGCGGAAACGCGTCAGCCTGAGCAGGCGGCTTGGGCTTGCCTGCGGCTGCGACGGCCGGCTTGTCGGATTTCTGGATTCGTAGGATGCGCTGCAGGTTGATCGACTTGTCCTCGAAGATGATCACCTTGCCGAACGGGTTCTGCGCCACCAGCTCGTTCATGTGCAGCCGATTGGGGGCGAGCCTGACGTCGAGGCTGCTGGACGATAGTTTCTTCCAGCCGAGAAAGGCGTCCCCGGTATCCTCTTCCGTGACGGCCAGATCGTCCACCGCGAAGCCGCCGCGGAAATCCAGCTTCATTCCCCCCTTCGCCTGCGCAAACACCAGCTTGCCGCGCGTCGATGCGGTGCCCGAACGCAGGTCGAGCCGGGCGAACTGGTTGACGTAAGGCGCAAAGGGTTTCAGCGGCAACCCCGTGAGCTTGACGTCCAGTTGGCCCGAGGCCCGGCCCGGGACGACCGTGCCGCTGGCATCGAGACGGCCGCCCTGCTTGAGCGCAAAACCGGCTTCCAGCGGCACCGCCTTGTCCAGGTCCAGGCTGAGGTCTTTCAGGGTGACGAAACCCTTGGCGACATCGAGCTTGACCGGCGCGGGGGTCGACTGGTCGACGATCTCGACTTCGAGGTCGTCGAGGCTGAGGCGCGCGAGTTGCACGTCCATGGGCGAAACGTTTGCAGTGTCTGTCCTGGCCGGGGCCGCGGCAGGTGCGGGTGCGCCGGGCGCTTTTTTAAGAATATCGGCCCAGTTGAGGTTTTTTTTCTTGTCCAGCGTGACGGTGGTCCTGGCGCCATTCAGCTCGAGCGCCTCGATGTCGACGCGGTTTTCCGCCAGCCTCATCCCCGCGTTGACCAGCGCCGCGTGCTGCAACTCCGCCACCTGCTGCGACCCCGACTGCACCCGGACCGGGCCCAGCGCGGCGTTCACCGGGCCGACGTCGATGGCGGTCGTGGCGCCCACTTCGCCTGTCAGCGCCGCGGTCAGGCCGAAGCCCTCGGCCGTCACGACCAACGGCGTGGCAAAACCCTGATCGGTGAAACGCGACGCCCAGTCGGCCAGTCTGATTTCGCGCACGCCGATTTTCCAGGGCGCCATCGGTTCGGCTGTCTTGGGTGAGGCTGGCTGGGACGCGGTCGCCCCTTGTTCTGCGCCGAACAGCGTTTGCCAGTCCAGTATCCCCTTGACGTCGCGCGTCGCAGCCAGTTTGGCGCCGGTGAGACTCACGCTCGCAACATCGACCGCACGCGTGGCGAGATCGAAATTCGCGTTGCCGACACGCGCCTCAGTGAGTTGCAGCACTGGAGCCCCACCGCCATGCGGCGCCAACGCCAGGTTCTGCACGATCAGGTTGGCGCCGTTGACCCGCACCCAGGGCACATCATCGCCTGCCTTGTCGCGCACCATGGCAAAGCGGTAGCGCAGGCCGGCCGCCAGCGTGCCGGACGGCAGGTCGAAATTGCGCGGGCTCCTGATCACCCGCAACAGCTTGGCCAGCTGCACGCCCTCCAGCCCGAGTTCGCCGCTCGACGCGACGGGGTTCAGCCCGACGTCGCCTTTCCATTTGAGGGTGCCGCCCTGCTCCGGCAATTTGGCCGCGATCAGGTAATCGCCGCGATCCTCGGGCAGGGTCGAGAGACCATCGAGTTCGATGCCGAGCGGCTCCAGCACGGCATTGAACGGCTTGCCCGCGCGGTTGGCGTCGGTGTAGACGATGTGCCCGTCGGCGATATTGATGTGGTCGATCAGCACCCGCGCGATCGTGTCGGACGGCGGTTTCTTGTCCTCGTTGAGCTTGGCGATCAGCGCCGCCCAGTTCAGCTTGCCGCCGCGCCGTATTTCAACAGTCGCGTGCGGCTGGTCGAGCTCGATGTCGCGGATGCGCCAGGCCCAGCGAAACAGCCCGGTGGTATCGAGGTTGACATACAGCCGCTCGAAACTCGCCAGCGACGCGCCGTTCTGCTCGGCCAGCTTGAGGCCGTCCACCGTGGCTTCCAGCGTGAGAGGATTGAACTTGACGTGGCGTACGCTCAATTGGCTGGCGAGCTTGTTCTCGCCGATCCAGGGCAGCAGCTTCTGCGCCAGCGGGTCGATCAGGAAGAACCCGAAGACCAGATACAACCCGAACAGCCCGGCCGCGATCAGGAACGGCAGGCTCAAGGCGATTTTGACGACGCGTCCCCACATGCTGCCTCCCCTGGCTTATTTCGTTTGCATGGCCTCGCGAATCACCCGGAAGATTTCCCGGAAGGCCTTGGGCGGCTTGTTGTGCGCAGCCTCGTCGCGCGCATTGCGGATCAGTTGCCGCAGATGCGTGGCATCGGTATCCGGATAGTTGTTGAGAAACAGCGTCAACGCCTCGTTGTCGGCAATGAGCTTCTCGCGCCACTTCTCGGCCTGGTGCAGCTTGGCGTTTTCCGCCGCAGACACGCCATTGAAGATATCGATCTGCGCCTGGATCGGTGCCGGATCGACCGAGCGCATCAGTTTGCCGATATATTGCTTCTGCCGGCGCAGTGCGCCGTTCTGGGTAATCTTGCGGCAGTCGGCCACGGCGGCGCGCAGGTCTTCCGGCAGTTCGATGCGCTTGAACTGGGCGTCGGGGAGCTTGACCAGGATTTCGCCCAGGGCCTGCAGAGCCTCGACTTCGCGTTTCTTGTGGCTTTTGCTGGGGCCGTCGTAGACCTCGTCGGGGTCGAATTCCAGTTCGGCATCAGGGTCGATCAGGCGCACGGTGGGACTTTCGGTTACTGTTATTATCGCCATTGTAGTTTCTGTCGCTCAAACGTGCCGAATCAAAACCCATTGCGCTCCCTTTTCCTTCGATAACCCGACATGTCCCGCTCCCAATTCAGCTATACCCGCGACCAGCTCATGGCCCTCTCCCGGATCGTCATCGAGCATGCAGCCCGGCAGGGCGCCACCGCCGCCGACACCGAGATTTCCGAGGGCGTCGGACAGAGCGTCAGCGTGCGCCAGGGCGAAATCGAGACCATCGAATACAACAAGGACAAGGGTGCCGGCGTCACCGTCTATATCGGCCAGCGGCGCGGCCATGCCTCGACCTCGGACCTGTCGGAAGCGGCGCTGAAAAGCGCGGTCGAAAAGGCGCTGACCATCGCCCGCTACACCGCCGAGGACGAAGCAGCCGGCCTGCCCGACGCCGACCGCCTGGCGAAGGATGTGCCCGACCTCGACCTCTATCACCCGTGGGCGCTCACCGTCGAAGAGGCGGCCGAGCGCGCCAAAGCCTGCGAAGCGGCAGCGCTGGCGGTGGACAAGCGGCTGACCAACTCCGAAGGCGCCGGCGTCAGCCTCCACACTTCGCAGTTCATCTACGCCAACAGCCTCGGCTTCTGCAATGGTTATGCCGGTTCGCGCCACGGCATGTCGGTCGCCGTCATCGGCGAGGACAAGGGCGGCATGCAGCGCGACTACTGGTACACCAGCGCCCGCAATGCAAACGATCTGGACTCCGCCGAAACCGTCGGCCGCATCGCCGGCACCCGCACGGTGCGCCGGCTCAACGGCCGCAAGCTCGACACCCGCACCTGCCCGGTGCTGTTCGAGGCGCCGATCGCCACCGGCCTGATCGGCAACTTCGTCGCCGCCGTGTCGGGCGGCAGCCTCTACCGCAAGTCGTCCTTCCTGCTCGACAGTCTGGGCCAGCAGGTGTTTGCGCCCTTGGTCAACATCCGCGAGGCGCCTTTCCTGCCGTCCGGTCTCGGCAGCGCGCCCTTCGACAGCGAAGGCGTCGCCTGTCTCGATCGCGACATCGTCAAAGACGGCGTGCTGCAGGGCTACTTCCTGTCGACCTATTCGGCGAAGAAACTCGGCATGAAGACTACCGGCAACGCCGGCGGCAGCCACAACCTGATCGTCACGCCCGGCGAGCACGACCTCGACGGCCTGCTGAAACAGATGGGCACCGGCCTGCTGGTCACCGAACTGCTCGGCCACGGCGCCAACATGGTCACCGGCGACTACTCGCGCGGCGCCGCCGGATTCTGGGTGGAAAACGGCGAGATCCAGTACCCGGTCGAGGAAATCACCATCGCCGGCAACCTGGCCGCGATGTTCAAGGGCATCGTCGCCATCGGCAAGGACATCGAGCGGCGCAGTTCCAAGCAGGTCGGCTCCATCCTGATCGACCACATGACGGTGGCCGGCAACTAAATGTTGGCAACCCAGCGCTATGTCCTGGCGCTCGTTGCCGTTCTCCTTCTCGTCGCGTGCGGCCGCGCGCCCACGCTGCCCCGGCTCAGCCCGCACGACGTCATCCTCGCCTTCGGCGACAGCCTCACCCACGGCACCGGCGCCAGCGAAGAGACTGCTTATCCGGCCGTGCTGGCGTCGCTGACCGGCCACACCGTGATCAACGCCGGCGTGCCCGGCGACACCACGACCACCGGGCTGCAACGCCTGCCCGCCGTGCTGGCCGAGTATAAGCCGCGCCTGGTGCTGCTGTGCCTGGGCGGCAACGACATGCTGCGCCAGCAGCCTGCCGCCACGACCGAGAACAACCTGCGCCTGCTGGTGCAGACCATCCGCGCCAGCGGCGCCGAGGTCGTGCTGATCGGCGTGCCGGAGCCGAAGCTGTTCGGCGGCGCGCCGGACTTCTACGCCCGCGTCGCCAAGGACATGAAGCTGCCGCTGGAAGAGGAAGCGTTCAACGACGTGCTGAAAGACAACCGCCTCAAGTCCGACCCCATCCACGCCAATGCTGCCGGCTACCGCGTGGTCGCCGAACGGCTGGATGAATTCCTCAAGGAAGCCGGCGCGCTGTGAAGCCCCTGCTCGCCCTGGCCCGCCTGATCGACGCGCTGACCGAGCGGATCGGCCGCCTCGTCATCTGGCTGGTGCTTGCCGCCACGCTGATTTCGGCGGGCAATGCGCTGGCGCGCTATACGCTGGGCGAGAGCTCCAACGCCTGGCTGGAAATCCAGTGGTATCTGTTCGGCGCGATCTTTCTGCTGGCCGCGGGCTACACGCTGAAGCACAACGGCCATGTGCGCATCGACATTTTTTACAATCGCCTGGGACCGCGCGGGCAGGCCTGGGTCGATCTAGCCGGCGGCCTGCTGTTCCTGCTGCCGATGGCCGGACTGCTGGCCTGGCTCGCCTGGCCGATGTTCCATGAAGCCTGGGTGACCCACGAAATGTCACCCGACGCCGGCGGTCTGCTGCGCTGGCCGGTGAAACTGCTGCTGCCCGTGGGCTTCGCCCTGCTCGCGCTGCAGGGAATCGCCGAGATCATCAAGCGCATCGGCGTGCTCTCGGGCCACCTCGTGCTACCCCACGAGACCCCGGAGGAAGAAGTCTGATGGACGGCGCGATCATGGGCGACATGGCGCCGCTGATGTTCCTCGGCCTGGTGGCCTTCCTGCTGCTCGGCTATCCGGTGGCGTTCGCGCTCGCGGCCAACGGCCTGCTGTTCGCCGGCATCGGCATCGCCGCCGGGCATTTCGATCTCTCGCTGCTGCAGGCGCTGCCCGAGCGCGTCTACGGCATCGTCGCCAACCCCACGCTGCTGGCCATCCCTTTCTTCGCCTTCATGGGCCTGATCCTCGAACGTTCCGGCATGGCCGAGGACCTGCTCGACACCATCGGCCAGCTGTTCGGATCCCTGCGCGGCGGACTCGCCTACGCGGTGATCCTGGTCGGCGCGCTGCTCGCCGCCACCACCGGCGTGGTCGCCGCCTCGGTGATCGCGATGGGGCTGATCTCGATGCCGGTGATGCTGCGCTACGGCTACGACAAGCGGCTGGCCGCCGGCGTCATTGCCGCCTCGGGCACGCTGGCGCAGATCATTCCGCCTTCGCTGGTCCTGATCGTACTGGCCGACCAGCTCGGCGCCCCGGTCGGCGACATGTACAAGGGCGCTCTGCTGCCCGGCGCGCTGCTCGTCGGTTTGTATCTGACCTACGTATTCGCCGTGACGCTGTTCAGGCCGCTGGCCGCGCCCGCCTTGCCGGCCTCGGCACGCACCCTGCACGGCACAGCCCTGCTGCTGCGCGTGTTGACCACGCTACTGCCGCCGCTGGTGCTGATCTTCCTCGTGCTCGGCACCATCTTCATTGGCGTCGCCACCCCGACCGAAGGCGGTGCGATGGGCGCGGCCGGCGCCCTGCTGCTGGCGCTGGCACGCGGGCGGCTCTCCCGCCTGCAGCTGACGCAGGCGATGGACAGCACCACGCGGCTGACCACTTTCGTCATCTTCATCCTCATCGGTTCGACCATCTTCACGCTGGTGTTCCGCGGACTCGACGGCGACGTCTGGGTGGAACACCTGTTCAACCAGCTGCCCGGTGGCGTGCTCGGCTTCCTCGTCGCGGTCAACCTGCTGGTATTCGTGCTGGCGTTTTTTCTCGATTTCTTCGAGATCGCCTTCATCGTGGTGCCCCTGGTCGGCCCCATCGCCTACAAGCTCGGCATCGACCCGATCTGGTTCGGCGTGATGCTCGCGGTCAACATGCAGACTGCCTTCATGCACCCGCCCTTCGGCTTCGCCCTGTTCTACCTGAAGAGCGTCGCCCCCAAATCCATCCGTACCGGCGACATCTACCGGGGTGCGATTCCCTTCCTCGTCATCCAGCTGATCATGGTCGCCGTGGTACTGGGCTTTCCGCAGGTCGTATTGCGCGATGCGCCACCGGACGCCAGCAGCGTCACCGACATCCCGCTCGACGTCGATCCCGATACGGGCTATCTGCCGGCCGAGTGGCGTTGACCCGGAAACGTGAGAAAATGAGCGGCTTCGCGCAGCGCTGTCGCCTGTGCGCCCCCCGCAACCTCACATTCCAGGACTGAATCATGAGCGAACTCATCATCGAAGACCTCGTCGCCGGCAGCGGCGACACCGCCAGCGCCGGCCAGTACGTGTCAGTACACTACACCGGCTGGCTCACCAACGGCCAGAAATTCGACTCCAGCGTCGACCGCAACGACCCGTTCGAATTCAAGCTCGGCATGGGCCAGGTCATCCCCGGTTGGGACCAGGGCGTCGCCGGCATGCAGGTCGGCGGCAAGCGCAAGCTCACCATTCCGCCGGAACTGGGCTACGGTTCGCGCGGGGCCGGCGGCGTGATCCCGCCGAACGCCACCCTGGTGTTCGAAGTGGAACTGCTGGGCGTCAACTGAATCTTTTTTATCCGCGCATTTCGCGGATAAACACGTCATGACCCACGCCCTGTTCTCCCACCGCAAGCACTGGGCGGCCCGCTTCGGCACCGCCCCCTTCCTGCCGATGTCGCGCGCCGAGATGGCCGCGCTCGGCTGGGATGCGTGCGACGTGATTCTCATCACCGGCGACGCCTACATCGACCATCCCAGCTTCGGCATGGCGCTGGTCGGACGGCTACTGGAAGCGCAGGGCTACCGCGTCGGCATCATCAGCCAGCCCGACTGGCATTCGGCCGACGCCTTCCGCGCGCTCGGCCAGCCGACGCTGTATTTCGGCGTCACCGCGGGCAACATGGACTCGATGGTCAACCGCTACACCTCAGATCGAAAAATCCGCTCCGACGACGCCTACACGGCCAACGCCGAGCCCAACAAGCGCCCCGACCGCGCGGTCACGGTGTACGCGCAACGCTGCCGCGAGGCCTATCCCGGCATCCCGGTCATCATCGGCTCGATCGAGGCAAGTCTTCGCCGCATCGCGCACTACGACTACTGGTCCGACACCGTGCGCCGCTCGGTGCTGCCGGATTCGAAAGCGGATCTGCTGATCTTCGGCAACGCCGAGCGCGCGCTGCTCGACGTCACCCACCGCCTCGCCAAGGGCGAAAAGATCGGCGACATCCGCGACATACGCGGTACCGGCTTCATGGTGGCGCACGACTGGAAGCCCCCCACGCCGGAGGCGGGAATCGAAGGCGGCTCAAACTGGATCGAGGTCCTCTCGACCGAGCTCGACACCCCCGGCGCCATCGACGCCCATGTCGACCCCTACGCGATGACGCCGGACGGCCCAACCGCGCAGACGCCCGAGGGCACCGCGCCGGTTCGCATCGTGCCCAAGGCCGAGCGGCTCGCGGCGAGGCAGGAAGTACGCGCGCGCACCGTGATCCGCCTGCCCGATTACGACCAGGTGAAGAACAACCCGGTGCTGTACGCGCATGCCTCGCGCGTGTTCCACCTCGAGTCCAACCCCGGCAACGCCCGCGCCATGCGGCAGGCACACGGCGAGCGCGACGTCTGGCTCAACCCGCCGCCGATGCCGCTTTCCACGCCAGAGATGGACGCGGTCTACGACCTGCCCTACGCGCGCGCGCCGCACCCCAGCTACGGCGACGCCAAGATCCCGGCGTGGGAGATGATCCGTTTCTCAGTCAACATCATGCGTGGCTGCTTCGGCGGCTGTACCTTCTGCTCGATCACCGAGCACGAGGGCCGCATCATCCAGAGCCGCAGCGAGGATTCGGTCATCAAGGAAATCGAGGCGATCCGCGACAAGACGCCCGGGTTCACGGGCGTCATCTCCGACCTCGGCGGGCCGACCGCCAACATGTACCGCATGGCGTGCAAGTCAAAGCAGATCGAGAGCGCGTGCCGCCGCTTGTCCTGCGTGTTCCCCGACATCTGCGACAACCTCAACACCGACCACACGCCGCTGATCCACATGTACCGCCGCGCACGCGCGCTCCCCGGGATCAAGAAGATCCTCATCAGCTCGGGTCTCAGATACGACCTCGCGGTACGCTCGCCCGAATACGTCAAGGAACTGGTGCAGCACCACGTCGGCGGCTATCTCAAGATCGCGCCCGAGCACACCGAGGCCGGCCCGCTGTCGAAGATGATGAAGCCCGGCATGGGCGCCTACGACCGTTTCAAGGAGATGTTCGAAGCGGCCTCCAAGGCCGTCGGCAAGAAGCAGTACCTGATCCCCTACTTCATCGCGGCGCATCCCGGGACCACCGACGAGGACATGCTCAATCTGGCCTTGTGGCTGAAGAAGCACGACTTCCGTCTCGACCAGGTGCAGACCTTCCTGCCGACCCCGATGGCGCTGGCAACCGCCATGTACCACACGGAGAAGAACCCGCTGAAGAAAGTGCTCGGCGGCAAGGCCGAGACGGTATCCGTCGTCAAACAGGGTCGCACGCGGCGCCTTCATAAAGCATTTTTGCGCTACCACGACGCCGACAACTGGCCGCTGCTGCGCGAAGCACTGAAGGAAATGGGCCGCGAAGACCTCATCGGCAACAGCAAGAAACACCTCATTCCGCTTTACCAGCCCGCCGGCACCGGCAAGCAGCCGGAAGGCACGCGCACGCCGCGCGCCGAAGGCGGCCGCGTCAAGCCCGCGCCCGGAAAACCCGGCCCGGCCAAACCTGCCGCCGGCAAACCCGCGCCAGCCAAAGCGGGCGCGGATAAATCCGGTGCAGCCAAACCGACATCGGGCAAGCCCGCCCCCGCCAGCCGCGGCCGCCCGCCCCGCAAGGGGACTCCGACTTCCAGCGGGCTAAAGCCCGGGGAAGATCGTATGCCGCAGGTGCCCAAGCATCCCCTCAGCCAGCGCCGTGGCGGCGGCAAATCCCGCTAACGTTCCCCTTGTAACACTTGTAACTTGCACCTTGTAACGTGCATCTCGCCATGACTCCCAGCGACATCCTCCGCGCCAAGCTCAACCTCGAAACCGCCCAGCTCGCCTGGCCCGAACTCGAACGCCACTTCGCGCGCGGCGATGTCATCAAGGTCGCGCCCGGCATGGATCTGGTCAACGCCGCCCTGCACGTCGCCGAGAACAACGCCGCGACCGTGCAGACATGGCTGACAGAAGGCCGCATCGCCCGTGCCGAACTGAGTGATGCCGAGGATTGGCATGCGCGCCAGCCGATGTTCTGGGCGGTGGTGGTGGCGCCGTGGGTGCTGGTCCAGGAAGTACTGAAGGAGCTGGATTCGGAGTGAATGAGGACGGCGGCGGCGGCGTTCAGTGCTGCGCAGATTCACCGTCGAAATCCGGAATTGGGCCGGAAAAACGCATCAACGCTTGATTTACCAATCGACTGTCCTAGTCTGCGGAAGACGTCTTCAAAACAGGCCGGCCTAGTGCCCATCTTCTAAATCGCAAGGAGGACATGATGCAGCGCACCGACTATCAGCCCCGTACCGACTCCACTTCACCCGTCGACTTCCTGTGGCTCGAACTTACCAATCAATGCAATCTGCGCTGCACACATTGCTATGCGGAATCGGGACCCGACGTAAAAGACGTCAATCGCCTCACATCGAGCGAGCAGGTCGCCCTGATCGGCGACGCCTATGATCTTGGATGCAGGCGGATTCAACTGATTGGTGGCGAGCCCACGATCAGCAAGGGCCTCCCCAGGCTCATCGAACACGCCCGGAGCCTGGGTTACGACCTGATCGAGGTCTATACGAATCTTGTGCATCTGCCGGATGATCTCTTGCGCTGTTTCGTCCAGCATGAGGTTTGCGTTGCAACGTCCGTTTATGCGGACAAGGCAGACCCTCACGACGCCGTGACGAGAACACCCGGAAGTTTCCGGAAAACGATTGCCAACCTCAGAAAGGTGGTGTCTGCCGGCCTTCGGGTTCGGGTGTCGGTGATCGAGATGCCCGACTCCCATGGTGAAGGCGAGCGGACGGCCCGCTTCCTGAATGACGACGTAAGCATTCAGGACGTACGCATCGACCGGATGCGCCCATTCGGCCGGGCGGAAACGCATATCGAAGGCGGGCTCGCCGATCTGTGCGGTTCGTGTGCGTCCGGCACCCTCTGCGTGTCGCCCGACGGCGAGGTCGCACCATGCATCATGTCGAAACGATGGTCTGTCGGCTCCGTCCGGACGCAGCCTCTGGCGGAACTTGCGCAGTCCGTTCGGCTTGCCCATGTCCGCCAGGCTATCCGCGATGCCGTAGTACATGCCGGAGCAGACCCTTCATCCGCCAACTGCGCCCCGAATGTCGGCTGCCCTCCACTCAACGTATGCGGCCCCGACCTGAACAAGATCACGCTCCATCGGGGGGAAACGGCCACGCATGTACGGCATCATGAATCTGCAACCAGGCGAGGGTGAATCCGTTGCGATGCCCCGTACGTAATACCGCGCGCCTCAAGCTTTCATGAGCCCGCTCGCAGGAACAAAAAAGCCCGCGAAAGCGGGCTTTTTCCTGAGCTTGAAACTGTTCAAGCAGCCAGACTGTCCTTCACCCGCATCAGCCGCGCACGTGCTTCGGTCGCGACATTGTGCACGGCGGTATTGCTCACCAGCTTGACCATGATGCCGGGATCGAGGAAAGACACGGTCACCTTGCCGTCTTCTTCCTCGCGCACGACGACGTTGCATGGCAGCAGCATGCCGACGTCGGGTTCTGCGGTGATGGCCTGGTGCGCCAGCGGCGGATTGCAGGCGCCGAGGATGCGGTAGGGACGGCCATCGACGTTGAGCTTGGCCTTCATGGTGGCCTGCACGTCGATGTCGGTGAGCACGCCGAAGCCTTCGGTCTTGAGGGCGGCGGTGACCTTGTCGACGGCTGCGTTGAAAGGACCGCTGATGGTGGTTTGGAATCCGTATTCGCTCATGGGGCTGCTCCAGATGGGTAGGGTTTCAATGGCTGGTATTTTACCCGCCGTCCTTCGCTGACGGCAGAAACGCCAACAAGTTTCATGGCTCCATCGATTGCTGTTCCATCTTCCACCATAAGCGGTACACCGGATCGGACCACAGCGACTTGATGTAGGCGACCACGTCCTGCATGTCTTGCTCCGAGAGCTTGCCTTTCCAGGCCGGCATCTTGCCCTGTCCCTGCGGGCTGCCGTCGCGGATCACTTCCAGCAGGGCTGCGGTGGGGTGGTGCCAGGCATGCGCGCTGTCGTCCAGCGGCGGCGGCGGGAACATGCCGTCGGCATCGCGCACGCGCCAGTCGCCCGGCTGTCCCTTGCCCCCGACACCGTGACATTCCATGCAGTGCTTTTCATAGACCACCTTGCCGCGCGCCACCTGGGGGGCATCCAGCTTGCGATCGAGCGGCGCGGCTTCCGCATCCGCTGCGCCGGAGGAACCGGACGGGGCGTCGTCGCAGCCGGTCAGCGCCAGCCCGGCCAGCAGGGATGCCAGGATTTGCAGCTTCAAATTTCTCATCGATCCTCCTCCAGTCGCATGATGGACCGAACGGCACCGCTCAAGTTTCAGGGCGACAGCACGCCATCCAGCATCTGCCGCATATGAAGCCAGTGCGACCCTTCCCAGTACACGCGGCCGCACCTGTCGCAGAGGCTGAAACGGTCGTAATGCATCTGCACCCTGGGCGGCAGCCGGTCCACCACGCTGGCCTTGTCGACCGGACGCAGCGGCACGTTGCAATGCAGGCACAGGGCGAATGGCCGCGCGCTGCGTGCCAGGTCGAGCCGTTCGACGATCTCCTGCAACTGCGCCGCAGGTTTCAGCGCATGCACGTAGCAGCCGTGCGTCACCGTGCGGCGCTTCAACAACTCGCGATCGCGCGTCAGCACGATGCGGCCGTCCTGTTC
Source organism: Rhizobium sp. (assembly GCA_019459285.1). Classification (GTDB taxonomy): domain Bacteria; phylum Pseudomonadota; class Gammaproteobacteria; order Burkholderiales; family Thiobacillaceae; genus Thiobacillus. The sequence continues at coordinate 40,370 of JAIBEL010000014.1, forward strand.
GCATATCGCCACGATGGCGTCGTCGTGGATGTGGTTGTCGTTCAAGGTGTCGAATACCAGCATGCGCAGCCTGCGGGCCAGTCCGCCGAGATTCGCATCGGCGACGAAACGGGGATT
>JAIBEL010000025.1 GCA_019459285.1 Rhizobium sp.
CCCCCCCACGGGATATCCGATAGAAAGATTATTAAAGAACTGGAAGACGACCATGAATATTCAAAAAACGATCGCGAATACATTCACCTCGGCAATGCGCTGGATTGCCTGCCTGGGTCTGCTGTCTGCGTTGGGCCTGCCGACTGCGGCGCTAGCCCACAGTAACGAATATCTGGCCACCATCAAGGGCGACCATGGCGGTTTGCTGCGCATGGTGGAGATGTATCACTTTGAATTGGTGGTGAAGGAAGGCGAGGTCCAGGTATGGGCCACCGACCATGGTGATGTGCCCCAATCGACCCAGGGTGCGAATGCCAGCCTGCGTTTCATCGCGGGCACACAAACCCTGACGGTGAAATTGAATCCGGCCGGTACCAACGAACTGGTGGGAAAGGATTCCCGGATCAGGCTTGCTGCCGGTACCAAGATCGTCCTGACCGTGACGATGAAGGGACAAAAACCTTTACAGGTTCGCTATCTGCTGGGCGACTTGAAGTCGGATCACGCGGGAAAGCATTGAGCCGCGAACCTGGAATCATGATGTATCTGCGACTGCATGATGAGCTGTGCTTTCCGGTGCAGGCAGGTATCGGCGGTTAGCCGGAGAGGAGGGCAGACATGCAGATGGCACAACCCAGGTATTTCCGGTTCTCTCGGGCCGGCCAGATCGCGGGCTTCGCATTCCTGGCGGCGACCGCAGCGATGGCGCATGCGGCGACCGCTCAAACGAAGGGCCCGCACAGGGACAGCCGCGACCGATTGCTTGCGACCAATGCCTGCGTGAAATGCGATCTGGCCGAGGTTGATCTGGCCGGCCTCAATCTCATGGGGGCTGATTTGTCCCAGGCTGATCTGTCTCGGGCCAATCTTGCCGGCGCCTATCTAACGGGTGCCACGCTCTATCAAGCCAAACTGACCGGGGCTAACCTGAGTGGCGCGGTTATCGGCGGGGCCAACTTGAGTGGTGCGGATATGGGCGGCGTCAACCTGACGCGGGCGGTATCGAGCCGGGCCAATCTAAACATGGCCAATCTGGCCCGTGCCGATTTTTCCGGGGCCAAGCTGGAATATTCCAATATGGAAGGGGCCATCCTGACAGGCGCGAATCTGAGCCGCACCGATTTGTACGAATCCCGCTTCCTGTTTGCGGACCTGACCAATGTAAATTTTATTGGCGCAAATTTGCATGCGGCCGATTTCAGTCATGCCGACGTCAACGGGGTGGCAACCGATGCCACGACTACCTGCCCTGATTTGAAGCCCGGCCCTTGCGATATGCATGTCTTGAGCGAAGGCGGAGAAAAGCTTAGCACCATGCGGCAGCCGCATTTTGCGGGCGAGGGCGCTACGCCTCGTGAGAATCCGTTCCAATTTGTTCTCACGCTGCACGAAGGGTGAGAACAAAGCTGTTGCAATTTTATGGCGTTAATTAAAACCGACAGGGTAAGACAGATGGGGAAACCACTAGCAATCGTCACGGCAGTCAGCTTGAGTCTTCTGCTCGCTGCCGCATTCATTTCTCCGGCACGGGCAGCGGAAGCGCCCCAGCCGGAACCGACCGGACAGGAACTGGCCTTCGATAACCGCAAGGGAAATTGTCTGGCATGCCATGCCATGCCCGGTGAGCCCAAAGCGGTGACCAACACCAACATCGCTCCGCCGCTGATCGGCATGGCGGCGCGTTTCCCCGATCGAAGGAAGCTGTATGGACAGATCTGGGATGCTACGCGAGCCAACCCCGACACGGCCATGCCGCCATTCGGCAAGAACGGGATTCTGACCGACGCGGAGATCAATAAAGTCGTGGATTACGTCTACGGGCTGTGAATGCCCGGCTGTCATGTGATTTAGAAAGAGAAAAGAACCATGAAACAAACAACATGGATGCTGACTTGCCTGGGCATGCTGGCTTTCAGTGCCGATGCGCTGTCCCTCTCGCCGGAACAGGAGCGGTTGAACCGCGTGCAGGCGGTGCAGCAAAAATACCCCGATATCAAGTTCGAAGACTATGTGTATGGTGCGCTGGCCTTCAGCCCGGATGCCAAGGCGCAATATGAAAATATGATGGCGTTCCCGCCTTTCGAGTCTGAGATCGACAAGGGGCGCCAGTTATGGGAGACCCCGTTCAACAACGGCAAGCGTTATGCCGATTGCTTTCCCGGAGGGGGCAGGAACGTAGCCGGCAATTACCCTTACTACGATGAGACCATGAAAAAAGTGGTCACCTTCGAAATGGCGCTCAATCAGTGCCGAGCCAATAATGGCGCAGCGCCCTACAAGCAAGCCGACATGAATACCATGGGCCTGCTTACCGCTTACGCCCGGACCCTGTCGGATGGCATGCTCATGAACATCAAGGTGAAGGGCAGCGGCGCCCTGGCAGCCTTCGAGTCCGGCCGCCACTTCTTCTATCAGCGTCGCGGGCAACTCAATTTTTCCTGCGCAAGCTGCCATGTAGACCATGTCGGCGAAATCCTGCGTACCGAGTATCTCTCGATGTTGCCGGGCCAGACTACGCACTGGCCGGCCTTCCGTGGCGGAGATTACGCTTTGTTTACGCTGCAGCGACGTTACTCGGCATGTAATCAACTGGTGCGTGCGGTACCCATGGAGATTGGCGGGGAAGAGTACAACAACCTGGAGTACTTCCACTCGTATCTCAGTAATGGCCTGCCGCTCAAATCATCGGTTTTCAGAAAATAGCGAGCCGGGGGCTGCCAGGAGGAAAAATGAATTCATGTCGTATTGCGATCTGTTTGCTCGTAGGAAGCGGACTTGTGATGGGGGCGGCCGGACATGGCGCGCGCGCTGCCGAAAGCGGCAGCAAGCCGGTCTTGTCGACTGAAGCCACTGAGGCCTTGGCGCGAGCGGAGTCTGGCGTGGCGCTAGCAACAGCCAAAAAAGCGCTGTGGACCACCGCGGCCAGTGCGCTTGCCCAAGCCCAGGAAGCCGCCAAGCACCAAGACAATGCAGCGGTGATGAAGTATGCCGCCGTTGCCGCCGAGCAGGCGTCTCTCGGCATGGCGCAAGCCGATGGCCCGCTTACCAGTCAGCATTAGCCAGCAGTCAACGCAGCGCTCGGACTGCTATAGCGCATAGAGCTTTCCGGTTGTCTGTGGCGAGGTATGGAAAAGAGGTGCTTTTAAAAACAGCCCGGGGGCTGCACTATGGGCGGCGTGCGCGCCGTTTCGCGGAGGCGCCCGCCGATCCTGTCAGAACTCGTATTCGGTCTGCAGCCTGAACGTATTGTCGGGCGTGGCATCCGACACGCCGAACAGCCAGGCGGCGTTGTACTTGATGGCATGGTGGTGGGCGGTGGCCAGCTTGCCGAACACGGCCGGGCCTATCTTATGCGACTGGTCCCGGGAGGCTTCCCAGTCGTTCCAGGGGCCGGTGCCGCCAAAGCCCTGGAGGCCGTATTCAAAGGCGGGCTGCCAGCGGTATTTCACCTGCCACTGATACCCGGCTTCGGTCGGGCTGGATACGGCGGCATTGAAGCGCTTCTCGAACAGGATGTTGCCGTTGAGTTGCAGCTTGCCGAATTCGGTCTGGAAGAGCGGGCCGACTTTCAGTTCGACGCCTTCGTCGTGGTCGCTTGGCACTTCGATCTCGGTGATGAAGCCGACATCCACCGGGTATTTCCCGGTTTCGGTGAGCTGGAATTTGTTCTCCCACTCGAAGGCATCGTACTTGACGCCGTCGCCGCCGGTCTTCGCATACTTCAGATAGACTTCGGTGAACCACCAGTCGTTGGCGCCGTAGCCCAGCCCCAGCGAGGCCATGGATTGGCGCGGCGCGCTGTCGACGGTGCCGAATTTGAAGTCGATCTCCTTCTCGCCTTTCTCCACGGTGGGCGTATAGACGTAGTCGGTGGGACCGGCGAGGGCGGATTGCAGATACAGCATGCCCATCGCAGCAATCAACACTGCGTTGCGTTTCATGGGATTTCCTTTCAGGTTGCCTGGGGGATGCGGGGGCGACTCCAGCGCATCCCGGCCAGGATGACGAGGAAGGTCAGCGTGTAGAACAACACCTGCATGCCGCTGGGGCGGGCCTCGTAGCCGGCGAAGATGTGCAGCAGGTTGCCCAGGAACGAGTCCATGGGCAGCAGGGACGAGGAATCCCATAGCGGGCTGGCGAGCGGGCGAATGAGGTCGCCCTGGATCAGCAGGCGCGCCATCTGCCCGGCCATGCCGGCGGCGAGGAAAAGAATCAGGGCGCTGGTGACGGTGAAGAAATGGCGCAGGGGAATCCGGGCGAGCCCCGAATACAGCACCCATCCCGCGCCGACGCCGGCCGCCAGGCCCAGCAGGCCGCCGCTCAGCATGGAAACCCGGCTCGAGCCATCGCCCGCGGCCAGTCCGTACAGGAACAAGGCGGTCTCCGAACCTTCGCGCAGGACGGCCAGGGCGATCAGGATGGCCAGCGCCGACATTTCCCGTTGCCCGGTCCGGACGGCATTCCCCATCGATTTGGCCTGTGCGGCCATTTCGCGTCCGTGGGTGGCCATCCAGATATTGTGCCAGCCCAGCATCAGCACCGCGATGCCCAGGATGGCGGCATTGAACAGTTCCTGTCCGGCGCCTTCGGCCATCTCGGCGATGGTCTCGGTCAGGCCGGCCACCACCAGGGCACCGCCCAGGCCGGCGCCGATGCCGATGGCGAGCCACAGGTTGCGGCCGGCCAGGCCGCGCGTGGCGGCGGCGATGATGCCGATGAGCAGGGCGGCCTCGAGGCTTTCCCTGAAAACGATGATGGCCGATCCGAACATGCTTACTCCGCCACGATCACGCCGCGCGCGGTCTTGTCGTGGAATTCGCCGTAGAAGGGATATTTGCCGGGTGCGAGCGGGCCGATGTAGATCGTGGCCTTGCCATTGCCTGCCACCAGTTTTTCGCGGTTGAGTTCATGGCTTTCGAACTCTTCCGGCGTGCTGTCCAGATTGCTGACCAGCAGCTTGACCTTCTTGCCTGCGGGCACCTTCAGTTCGCTGGGCGTGAACTGATGGTCCTTGATCGTCAGCGTGGCTTCCAGATCGGCGGCAAGGGCGGCAAGGGGGAACATCAAGCAGGCAAGGACAAGGGTTTTCATGGGTGCTTACATTACAAATAATTCACATATGTATAACGATAATCGTTCTCGTTAATATACGCAAGCGCTTCCTGCTGGTCGTTACGCAAGCCTAAGAGGTCGGGCCGCACCGCCGCAACAGGCTGGCCGAGCGTGTTCGAGGCACCGTTGTCCGGGCCCGAAATCTCAAAAGGGAAAGCGCGATGTCATGGCCGGCCGCGACTTGCCGGCGACCAGATGGGTGACTTTGGGCGGCTCGCTGCCGCGATGAAATGCCCGTGTCTGTTCCAGGACGTCCCGATCCGCAACCGTGACCCGTTCGTGCTGGCGCAAATGCTCGTGCCAGGATTCGACCATGAAGCATTCCACCATGCGTTCGGGATGTTCGATGTCCCAGAACAATTCCCACATGAAGGCGCCATCGCGCCGACGGATCCGGCTGATCGGCTGCATGATCCGGGTGAACGCCTCGGTCTGGGCTGGATCGATCCGGTACTCCACCGTGACCATGACCGGCCCGCGGTCGGCTTCGCGTTCGCCGGCCATCATCGGCGTGGGCCAGAACAGCGAGGGCGAAAGGTCGGCGACATCATGCTGTCCGACTCGGTACGAGCGGGTGAGGGCAATCCCGATCAGTGCACCGACGGCGGCGGCACTCAGCGCAAGCGGGATGCCCGTCCAGGAGGCGACCTGGCCCCACAATGCGCTGCCGGCTGCCATCCCCCCCATGTAGACGACCCAGAACAAGGCCAGGCCGCGCGCACGTACCCAACCGGGCAGGGCCGTCTGCGCGGCGGTCATCAGCGAGGAGACCACGCTGATCCAGGCAACCCCGATCAGCAGCATGGCCGTCCCGGCCGCATACACGTTCCCGCTGTGGGCGAGCGCCAGCATGGCCAGGGCGTACAGCCCGGTCGCGCCGGCCACGATCCGGTCGCGCGAGAGGCGGGCGTGCGCATGGGGCAGCAGCAAGGCGCCAGCCACTGCGCCCAGGCCCAGACAAGCCAGGAAGAGTCCGTACGTCCCGGGGCCGCTGTGCAGTTCCTGCCTGACGATGAGCGGCAGCAGGGCCCAGGAGGCGCTGGCGAACACGAAGAAGGCGACGCCGCGGGTGAGCACTGCGCGCAACTCGGGCGAATGGCGCGCATAGCGCAGACCGGCACGCACTGCGCCGGCAAGGCGTTCGGCGGGCAACCCGTTCGCCGTGGGCGGGCGCTGCCAATGCTTCAAGGCCGCAATGACGGCAAGAAACGACACGGCGTTCAGCACGAAGACCGCGCCTGGCCCGGCGGCGGCCACGATCACCCCGGCCAGCGCGGGGCCGACGGCTCGGGCGACGTTCAGCCCCATGGAATTCAGGCCGATCGCTGTCTGGAGTTGGGCGCGTGGCACGAGTTCCGGCGTGATCGCGCCCCAGGCCGGCATCATCATGGCGTTGCCGATGCCGAGTGCGAAGGTGAACAGCAAGAGGAGCGGTGCGGTGGTCAGGCCCGCGAGCGTGAGGACGCCCAGCGTGGCCGCCATGGCCAGCATCCACACCTGGGAGGTAATGAGGTAGCGCCGCCGGTCGACGATGTCGGCCAGCGCCCCGGCCGGCAGCGCCAGCAGGAAGACCGGTGCCGTGGTGGCGGCCTGTACCAGCGCCACCATCAGGGGATTGGGCGCGAGCGAGGTCATCAGCCAGCCAGCGCCGACCTCGTGCATCCAGGAACCGATGTTCGACGCGACCGAAGCAATCCATAACGTCCGGAACACGCGGTTGTGGAGGGGGGTCCAGGGCGAGGTGGGCTTGAGCGTCTCGGCTGTCACGATGCGTCCGCGTCAGGCGCCGTCGAGCGCGTTTTTCCAGGTGCGCAGCGGAATGCACGTCTGCAGGCGATGGACGGCGCGGTCGACAAGCGCGGCATGGAGTTCGTGCCCGACCGGCGAGGCCACGTCCAGCGTGGCGTCTCCCTGGCGCTGCATGAGCCGTTCATAAGCGGCATAGGCATGCTCGACCGGGATGATCGGATCGTCTTTTCCGTGCAGCACGTGCAAGGTCGTGAATTCGGGCGCCCGGTCGGGCAGCGTCGCAAAGCGGCCGGAAAACGCCAGGACCCGGCCGATGCCGCCATCATGCGCAATGCCGTATTCCAGCGCCATGATCGCGCCCTGCGAGAAGCCGACCAGCGCCGTGTCCGGCTGCATCACCTTGAGACGATCCTGGGCCTGTCGAATCAGCGCGTGCAGCGCCGGCATGGCCGCGGCTACCCGGGGGGCCCGGTTGTCGTCGTTCACGCCATCGAGGGAGAACCACTGTCTGCCGCTGTCGTCTCCGTCGAACGCGGCGATGCCTTCGGGCAGCAGGAACGCGGCCTGGGGAAAGGCGGCACCGAGCGTGTCGGCCAGCGGCAGCATGTCCGAGGGCGTCCTGCCCGCGCCATGCAGCAAAATGAAAAGCTGCCGGACCGGCAGCGTGGCGGGCAGCAATTCGATTCCTTGAAAGTCGCGTTCGCTCATGTGCTGTCTCCGCTGCCGGTCCGGCAGGCTGTTTTATCCCGGCTTGAAGAGGTCTTTGTATGCCCGCGGCTGGGAACGCCAGTACTGTTTCGGCGCATCGACCTGGTCGCCGAGCTTTGCTGCCGCGTGCCAGGGCCAGCGCGGGTCATACAGCATACCGCGAGCGAGCGCCACCATGTCGGCCTGGCCCGAGGCGAGGATCGTTTCCGCCTGCTCGGGCTCGGTGATCAGGCCCACGGCGATCGTGGGCAGTCCTGTTTCGCGCCGGATTCTATCGGCGAAGGCAACCTGGTAACCCGGCCCGACCGGGATCTTTTGCAAGGGAGAGAGACCGCCGCTGGACACGTCGATGAACGCGCAGCCGCGGCGCTGCAGTTCCTGTGCGAACGCGACGCTCTGTTCGATCTCCCAGCCGCCGTCCACCCAGTCGGTGGCGGAAATCCGGATGCCCACCGGCGTGTCGCCCGGCACGGCGGCGCGGAGGGCGTCGAACACCTCGAGCGGAAAGCGCATGCGATTGTCCAGCGTGCCGCCGTAGCGGTCGTCGCGGGTATTCGACAGGGGCGACAGGAACTGGTGCAGCAGATAGCCATGTGCCGCGTGCAGTTCGATCACGTTGAAGCCCAGCCGCTGCGCGCGCTGCGCCGCCGCCACGAAATCGTTGCGGATGCGCGTGAGCCCTGCATCGTCGAGCGCGAGCGGACGTGTATCGTCTGCCGCATAGGGCAGGGCGGACGGCGCGACGGTCTGCCAGCCGCCGCTGGCCGGTGCAATCGACTGCCCACCTGCCCACGGCACCTCGGTGGAGGCCTTGCGGCCGGCATGCGCCAACTGGATGGCGATGGGAATCGGGGAATGCCGGCGGACCGACTGGAGGACGTGTGCCAGCGCTGCCTCCGTCTCGTCCGACCAGAGCCCCAGGTCGGCGGGCGAGATGCGGCCTTCCGGCGCGACTGCCGTGGCCTCGATGAACATCAGACCGGCGCCGGACAAGGCAAGGTGTCCCAGGTGGATCTGGTGCCAGTCGGTCGCCCGACCCTCGTCGGCGGAGTACTGGCACATGGGGGCGATGACGACGCGGTTGTCCAGAACCTGCCTGCCGAGTGTGATGGGAGAAAACAAGATGCTCACGATGATGGATTCCTTTAATGGATCAATGGGCTTCCGCCGGGTCCCGCCACACATAGGCATCCATGGCAAGGCCGCCATAGGTGAAGGGAGGTTGATGGCGCCTGGGCCGGTCGCCGTCCGCGGCGCCCAGGGCGACGAAAAACGGCAGGAAGTGTTCTTCGGTCGGATGCGCCGCCGAACCATGGGGCGCCGAACGATAATCCAGCAGGGCCGCGACATCCTGCGCCGCGACACGCGCGGCGACCCAGTCGGCAAAGCCCTTCGCCTGCGGAACCGGCGTCGGGGCGCCGCTCGCCTGCCAGTCCAGCCAGCCGAAGTTATGCGTGATCGAACCAGTGGCGACGATGAGCACGCCTTCCTCGCGCAGAGGCGCCAGCGCCTGCCCCAGCGCGAGATGCGCCGCCGGGTCGGCGTTGCGTACCAGCGAGAGTTGCGTGACCGGCACATCGGCCTGCGGAAACATTGCCGACAGCGGCACCCAGGCGCCATGATCCAGTCCGCGACTGGGGTGCAACTCCGCCGCCAAGCCGGCGGCCGTCAGCAGGGAGACGGCCCGTTCGGCCAGCGCCGGCGCGCCTGGCGCGGGATACTGCATGGCATGCAATGTTGGCGAGAAGCCGGAGAAGTCGTGAATCGTCTCCGGCGCGCCGGACAGGCTGGCCGTAGCCTGGCGCGCTTCCCAGTGCGCCGAGATCGCAAGAATCGCCGTCGGTCGCGGGATCGTCCGACCGATATCGCGCCAGCAGGCCACGGCCTCCGGTGCCTTCAGCAAGGCGTCGGGGGCACCATGAGACACGAACACGACGGGCAGGCGAGACATATCGGACTCCATTCTCCGCCAGAAGCGGCGGTGTTTACTGCTTGTTGACCGCGACGGCTTCCATCGGGATCTCGAGGGTTACGTCATCGGACACATAGGGCGCGTATTTGCCCATGTTGAATTCGGTGCGCTTGATCTTGGTCACCGCATTGGCGCCGATCGCGTCCTTCTTCATGATCGGATGCGGCATCGCCTGGAACGAGGTGACGGTCAGCGTCACCGGCTTGGTGATGCCCTTGATCGTCAGGTTGCCGTCGACCGACACCGGCTTGTCGCCGTCGAATTTCACGGAGGTCGACTTGAACGTGATGGTCGGGTACTTCGCGGTATCGAAGAAATCCTCATCCTGGATGTGTTGGTTCAGCAGGGGATAGCCGGTGTTCACCGACTTGGCGTCGATGGTGACGTCCACCGAGCCGGTCCTGGCGGCCTTGTCGAACACGATCGTGCCGCTGGTCTTATCGAAGCTGTGCACCTGGTTGGAGTAGCCGAAGTGGTTGTACTCGAAGCGCGGCTGGGTATGCGTGGGGTCGATGACGTAGGTTTCCGGCGCGGCGAAGGCGCTGGCAGCGAAGGAAGCGAAGGCGAGGGCGATGGCGAGTTTCTTCATGGGGATTCTCCTGGGTGAATGAGGGATGGGACGCACTACTTCTTGCCGGCTGCCGCAGCGGCAACCAGCCGGAATTTGATCTGCACTTCGTTGGCGACGGTGCCGTAGTCGGCCCACATGCCTTCGCCGATGCCATAGTCGCTGCGCTTCAGCACGAAACTGCCTTCGAACACGCCGAGATTGCCTTCCTGCCTGAACGTGGCGGGCGTTTTCGTATCGAGTGTGCGGCCCTTGATGCTCATCTTGCCCGCCACCTCGAAGCGGTTGTTACCCAGCGGCTTGATCGAAGTGGATACGAAACGCGCGACGGGAAATTGCTTGGTGTTGAACCAGAGCTTGCCGGCCACTTCATCGTCGCCTTCCTCGGAGCCGGTATCGATGCTGGCGAGCTCGATATCGATTTCGGCCTTGGCGAGCGCCGGCTTGGCCGGATCGAAGTTGATCCGGCCGTTGAAGCGCTTGAAGCCGCCATCGAGCGGCACGTTCATTTGCTTGTACGCGAAGCTCACTGCGCTCTTGTTGGCCACCAGCTGGTTGAATTCGATGGCCTGGGCACCCGCCGACAGCAACAGGGCGGCCAGGCCAACGAACGGCGCGACATGCCGTGTGCCGAGTTTCATCAGGATCGAGGAGGAAGCGCGAGCGGTGAGATTCATGACTGAACTCCAGAGTGCGGACAAGACGATAGGTTCACTGTACGCAAGCCGGGCTTGGAGAAATAGGCTACATTTGGCAAATTATTGTTGCTTTGAAAGCAACAATCGAACGGGAACATACATGGACCGACTCGACAGCATGCGGCTCTTCGTGCGGGTGGCCGAACTCGGCAGCTTCTCTGCCGTCGCGCAACAGATGAACGTGGCGCGCTCGGTGGTGACGCGGCAAGTGGCGGCGCTCGAAGCGCACCTTGGGACGAAACTGCTGGCCCGCAGCACACGGCGCCTGAGCCTCACGTCGGCCGGGGCAACCTACCTGGAAAAATGTCGCGAGATCCTCGGACTGGTGGATGCCGCCGAAGCCGGCCTGACCGAAGACAGCCAGGCGCCGCGCGGCCACCTTCGCATCACCTTGCCGTTCTCCTTCGGCATCCGCCAGTTGATGCCGATGTTCGGCGACTTCATGGCCGCGAATCCCGAGATCACGATCGAACTCGAATTCAGCGACCGTCGCACCAACCTGATCGAAGGCGGATTCGATCTGGCCATCCGCATCACCGACCGGCTGGAGCCGGGCGACGTGGCGCGCAAGATTGGCAGCAGCCGGAGCGTCGTGGTGGCCGCACCCGGCTATATCAAGCGCCATGGCCGTCCGCGTCACCCGAAGGAACTGATCCAGCATGAGTGCTTCGGTTATGTGCTCGCCACGCGCACAAGCTGGGCCTTCAGCCTTGACGGCAAGACCGAGTGGTTTCCCGTCGCCGGCCGGCTCGAAGCCAACAGCGGCGACGCCCTGCTTGCCGCCGCGATAGGCGGGCTCGGGATCACCTATCTTCCCACTTTCATTGTCGAAACGGCGGTACGCGAACATAGCCTGGATATTCTGCTGCCTGCGTACCGTGCGCCTGAACTGGGAATCTATGCGGTCTTTCCGAGCAATCGCTACGTGCCGCACCGCGTCCGGGCCCTGGTTGAATACCTCGCCCAGCGGATCGGCAGCAAACCGCCCTGGGACGAAATCCTGCCCGCATGATGGTGAGTGCCGTTCCGGGACGAGTCCGCCGAGGCGGTCGCTCCCGCGTCAACATGAACACATCGGGTAAACTCGGTCCTATCCCGACCGCACCATCAACACGAGCACACCCAAGGCATGACCGCACCTGAAACCAGACCCTGCCCCTTCTGCCAACTCGACCCGCACCGCATCGTGGCCGAAGACGAACTCACCGCGGCCTATCGCGACGGCTTCCCCGTCTCGCTCGGCCATACGGTGATCATCCCGCGCCGCCACGTCGCTACCCTGTTCGAGGCCACCGAAGCCGAGCAGGCTGCGCTGCTCAGGATGCTGGCGCAAGCGAAGGAGATCCTCGACACGCACCACCAGCCCGACGGCTACAACATCGGCATCAACCACGCCCCGGCCGGCGGCCAGACCGTCCCGCACCTGCACATCCATCTCATCCCGCGCTACCGCGGCGACAAGGAGGATCCGCGCGGCGGCGTGCGCTGGGTGCTGCCGGACAAGGCGAAGTACTGGGCGTGAGTGTGCCCGGCGCCGCAATCTGATATTTTTCGGCTTTTCAACAACCCGATCCTGGACCGCCCACGATGTACAACACCTTCAAACCCGAACAGCCCATGAACCTGATGGACTTCGTCCGTGCCGCCAAATCCTGCGTCAGGGAAATCGCCCCGCAGGCGCTGCTGGATAAACTCAATGCGAGGGAGGACCTGCTGCTGCTCGACGTGCGCGAACACGGCGAATTCGAGACAGGCCACATCAAGGGCGCGCAGCTGGTGCCGCGCGGCATCATCGAGGCGGCCGCCGACCCCGCCTATCCCAAGCACCTGCCCGAACTGGCCGCCGCCCGCGACCGCCAGATCGTCGTCTATTGCGCCACCGGCGGACGTTCCGCCATGGCGGCCGCCGTGCTGCAGATGATGGGATTCAAGAACGTGCTGAACATGGAAGGCGGCTATACCCGCTGGGTGGACGACGGCATGCCGCAGGTCCACGAGGCCACGTATTGATCCGGCAGCGGGAAACGCCCATGCCCGTTTCATCGAGCCCGGGTGCAGGCAGGCGATACGCTTCGCAAGCCTGTCCCGAGGAGGGCGGCCTTCCCAATCCAACAAATCCTTCGAAGAACCCATTATCATCGGGCCTCGGGCCTGCTCTCAGCTTGCATGCGACTTAAGATTGCCCGGCCTGAGCCGTTCATGAAATCACGCCTGCCCCGGGCGCCCCATGATGGATTCATGGGCACGTGCGTTCTCCTGTAGCGAACGATTGATATGCCAAGGTTGATCGATGAGCACTGATCCGGAACAGATTTACGTCACGCAACCCTATCTGCCGCCCCTGGACGAGTTCATCCCGTACCTGGAAAAAATCTGGGAGAGCAAGCAGCTCACCAACAACGGTCCCTTCCATCAGCAACTGGAACAGGCGCTGGGCGAGTACCTGGGCGTCGAGCACATCGCCCTGTTCACCAACGGCACCATCGCCCTGATCACGGCATTGCAATCCTTGCGCATCACGGGCGAGGTCATCACCACGCCCTATTCCTTCGTGGCCACCTCGCACTCCCTGCTCTGGAACGGCATCAAGCCCGTGTTCGTGGACATCGACCGCGACACGCTCAATCTCGATCCGGCGAAGATCGAGGCCGCCATCACGCCGCAGACCACGGCCATCATGCCCGTGCATTGCTACGGCCGTCCGTGCGATGTCGAGGCCATCCAGGCCATCGCCGACAACTACAACCTCAAGGTCATCTACGATGCGGCACATGCATTCGGCGTGCGCGACGCGGGCGGCAGCATCCTGAGGCATGGCGATCTGTCGGTGCTGAGCTTTCATGCCACCAAGGTATTCAATACCTTCGAGGGTGGGGCGATCGTCTGCCCGGATGCCAAGACCAAAACGCGGATCGATCACCTGAAGAATTTCGGCCATGTGAGCGAGGTGGCAGTCGTCGCCCCGGGCATCAACGGCAAGATGAGCGAGTTCAATGCGGCACTGGGCATGCTCCAATTGAAATACATCGACCAGGCGCTTGCGCGGCGCAGGGAAATCGACGCCGCTTATCGCAAACGCCTGGAAGCGGTGAACGGGATTCAATGCATGCCGGCGGAACGGGGGGATATTTCCAATTTCGCTTATTTCCCGATTCTGGTCGGGGCCGATTATCCGATCAGCCGAGACGACCTTCACCAGACACTCAAGGACAACGGCATCCACCCGCGCCGTTATTTTTATCCGCTGATTTCGGATTTCTCGATGTATCGGGGGCTCCCCTCCGCGCACCCCGACAATCTCCCGGTCGCGGTCGAGGCCGCAGAAAAAATCTTGTGCCTGCCGATTTACCCGAACCTGGATGACAGGCAGATCGACACCGTTACCCGGCTGATTGCGGCGCAGTCATCCATTTAGAACAGAGCGTCGCGAAAAGGGCGGGCGCATGACAGCTGCGATGGAAAATAAAAAACTGATCATCTACGGCAACGGCCAGATGGCACGCATGTTTCTGGAGTTTGCGCGACTGGAGTACGAGGTTGCGGCGTTTACCGTCGACCGCGCCGTCCTGACCGATCCCTTCATCGAAGGCCTTCCCGTCATCCCGTTCGATGACATCGAGACGGGCTACCCGCCGGCAGACCATTGCCTGATCATCGCCGTCGGCTATCGGGAGATGAATGACTTGCGGGTCCGCAAGTACCAGGAAGGGCGGGCCAAGGGCTATGCCTTCGCCAGCTATGTCCACGCGTCCGTGGTGCGCCACGCCAGCGTGTCGGTGGGCGAGAACACCATCATTCTCGACCATGCCGCCATCCACCCCTATACGCAGATCGGCAACAGCGTCTTCATTGCCAGCAATGCGTCGATCGGACATGGTTGCCGCATCGGCGACGCCTGCTGGATCAATTCGGGCGTTGCCATCGGGGGCGAGACCGTGATCGAGGATGCCTGCTTCCTCGGCATCAACGCCACCCTCGGCGACAACATCCGGGTCGGCAGGCAATGTTTCGTGGGCGCCAATACGCTGGTGACCCGGAACACGCTCGCCGACGAGGTGTATGTCTCGGCGAGCGGCGAGCGCTTTCCGCTCACGAGTCAGGCTTTTCTTCAATTTATCGCCCGCTCCACCCGTTAGCAACCCATGCTGACTTCATCGCACCCTGCCGCCCTCTATGGGCACTTCCGGCATGCCGCCGAACGCAGCCCCGACAAACTGGCGCTCGTGGCGGGCAACGCCCGCTACACCTATCGCGACCTGCTGCAGGAGGTGGATGCGCTGGCGGGTGGCCTGTCGATTGCAGGAGTGCATGCCGGCGACCCCATCGGCGTGCTGCTGCCCAATTGCGCCGAGTTTGTCCTGACCCTGCTCGCCGGCGCGCGCCTCGGCGTGGTCATCGTGCCCCAGAGCATGGGGTTGGGTGCGGAAGCGTTGGCGGCCACCTTCAAAGCCGCCGATGTCCGGCACCTGATCGCATGGGCCGGCGCGATTTCCAGTCTGGCAGGACTGAGCCTTCCGTCAGGCGGTATTCATGTTGTTGTCGGCGGTGCCCGGGAAGGCTGGATCCCCATGCCGGCGCTGATCGATACCGGCCGCGCCACGCCCGGGACGGCGCCCGTGTTGTCGGAGGCGTTGCCGTATCTCATGGTCCTCACGTCCGGCTCCACCGGACAGCCCAAGCCCATCCTCCTGAGCCAGCGCACCAAGCGGCTGCGCGCCGCGGCCGCCGCCGAATTGTATGGCGTCACCGCGGACGACGTGACGCTGGCCGCCACGCCGCTCTACCATTCGCTGGCGCAACGGCTGGTGCTGATGCCGCTGATTTCCGGGGGGACCAGCATCGTCATGGCGCACTTCACCCCGGCCAGTTGGATCGCCACGGTCCGCCAGCACAGGGTGACGTTTTCCATCGCGGTGTCGTCCCAGCTCAGGCTAATACTGGACGCCTTGATCGCCAGCCGGGAAACGCTGCCCTCGCTACGCTGCCTGGTGTCGTCTTCCGCGCTCCTGGACGATGAAACGAAAGCCAGGCTGCTGGCCCACCTGTCCTGCGCGTTTCACGAGTGCTACGGCACGTCGGAGATCGCCATTGCCACCAATCTGGCGCCCAGCGCGGCGTCCCGCAAACTGGGCTCGGTCGGCACCGCCATTCCCGGAACGGACGTGCTGATCCTCGACGAAACCGGGCAGGCGGTACCGCCGGATACGCCTGGCGAAATCGTGTGCCGCACGCCCATGCTATTCAGCGGCTACTACGCCCAGCCGGCCGCCACGCAAGCCGCGATGTGGGGCGATTATTTCCGCACCGGCGATCTCGGCAGGATGGACAGCGAGGGTTTTCTGTACTTCCTCGGACGGATCAAGGACATCATCATTAGCGGCGGCATCAACATCTATCCGAAGGACATCGAGGACGTGGTCGCCAGCCACCCGGCCGTGAAAGAGTGCGCGGCCATTCCGCTGCCGGACGAGAAGCTCGGCGAGGTGGTCGGCGTCGTCGTCGCCTTCCATGCGCCGGATGCGCCGGCGCAACCGCGCGACCTGCAACGGCTTTGCATGCAGCAGCTGGGTGATTTCCAGCAGCCGCGCCGCTTTTTCGTCGTCAATTCGCTCCCGCGCAACGCAATGGGTAAACTCGACAAACCTGCACTGCGACAGGCCTATTCAACCGGCCTGCATAAAGGATAAGCATGGCGCATACCCAACTTCCCCCTTTGCGACTGGGCTTCATCGGCGGCGCCTTGAATTCGGCCGTCGGCTACACGCACTACAATTCCAGCCGCCTGGACGGCCATTTCCGCGTGGACAGCGGCTGCTTCAGCCGGCGCCCCGAGATCAACGAAGAAACAGCACGGACCTACGGCATCCCGACCGAGCGCACGCACGCCACCTGGCACGCGCTGCTGGAAAGCGAGAAGCAAGCGCTCGATGCCATCCTGGTGCTGACGCCGACGCCGGATCATCTGGATAGCGTGATCGCCGCGCTCGATGCCGGGTATCCGGTCATTTGCGAAAAGGCCCTGGCGGTGTCCAGCGAAGCGTGCCGCAGCATCGACGACGCGGTGGGCCGCAACCATGGGTTCCTGGCGGTGACCTACAACTACTCCGGCTACCCGATGGTGCGCGAACTGCGCCGCATGATTGCAGACGGCGAGCTCGGGCGCCTGCAGCAGATCCACATCGAAATCCCGCAGGAAGGCTTTCTGCGGCAGGCGGCTGCGCCGCAAGCCTGGCGCCTCAAGGATCATGCCGTTCCCACGGTGTCGCTCGATCTCGGCGTGCATGCCCACCATCTGGTCCATTTCCTGACCGGCGGCAAGGCGCCGCTGGAAGTCATGGGCGACCAGGCCACCTATGGCCAGTTCGGCAACATCGTCGACAACGTCTATTGCCTCGCGCACTACGAGGACGACCTGCGGGTGCAGTCCTGGTTCGGAAAAACGGCGCTCGGCAACCGCAATGGCCTGCGCATACGCGTCTACGGCAGTCTCGCCAGTGCCGAGTGGTTCCAGATGCAGCCCGAGGATCTGCTGTTCAGCCAGGCCGACGGCCGCAGGCTGCTCATCGACCGCGGGTCCGGCGATGCCGACCTGGCCAGGCAGCTGCGCTACAACCGTTTCAAATCCGGCCATCCCTCCGGGTTCATCGAGGCCTTTGCCAATCTCTATGCCGATATCGCCGACCAGCTGCGCCAGCATCAATCCGGCACCGTGACGCATAATGCGTTCGTCTACGGTGCCCAGGAGTCGGAAGAGGGTTTGCGTTTCCTGGAAGCCATTGCCCGATCGGCGCAGACACGAAAGTGGGAAGCGGTATGACGCGCCCCGATCAGACCCACGCCATGTCCCCACCCGTTTACGATTTCATCGTGCAGTTGCTCGAAGAAAAAGGCGCAGTCCCGGAACCTGCAGCGCTGCCCGCCTACCGATACCTCGACGTCGGCCATATCGATTCGCTCGCCTTTATCAAATTCGTCTTTCGCATCGAAGAGCGCTTCGGCATCCAGTTCTCGGAAGCGGACATGCTGGGCGACCAGGCAAAAACCGTCGGCGGACTGGTTGCATTGATCGAAGAGAAACGCGATCGGTCCCCCGCACCTTGATTTCATTGAGCCGCCCGACATGAACCAGCCAGACACCAACGCATCCCTGCTTGCCGACTACGGACGCTACATGCTGCCCGTGCTGGGCTTCCGCGACATCGTCCTGGTGCGGGGGCAGGGGAGCTACGTCTGGGATGCCGATGGCAACCAGTATCTGGATTTGAACAGCGGCCAGTTCTGCGCGGTGCTGGGCCACTCCGACCCCGGGGTTGCCCGCAAGATGCAGGAGATCGCCCAGACCCTGCAGGACACCGACACCTCCACGCTGACGCGGTCGGTGTTGCTGGCCGCCAAACAGATTCACGACCGCGCGCCGGAAATGAACGGCCGCATCCTGTTCCTGTCGACCGGCGCCGAGGCCGTCGAGTGCTGTCTCAAGTATGCGAAGCACATCAAGGAGAAGTCGGGCGTCATTGCTTTCGACAAGGCCTATCACGGACTGACGCACGGCAGTGCCGCGTATTCGATGTCGCGCGACCGGATCCGGCCGCCGGTCGAGCATTCCTACGTCACGCCGGCGCCGCGCAGCCATGGCGATGACGACGCGGAAACCGACCGTTGCATCGAGGCCTTCCGCCAGACCCTCGACGACAGCTCCGACGACATCGCCGCGGCGATCTTCGAGCCCATCATCTCGGGCGGCGGATTCTATTTTCCGTCACGCCGCTATTTCCAGGCGATCCGGCAACTCTGCGACGACAAGGGCATCTTCCTGGTCTTCGACGAATGCCAGACCGGCTTCGGCCGCACCGGCAGCTGGTTCTACTATCAGCAGCTCGGGTGCGTGCCCGATTTCCTCGTGTCCGCAAAAGCCATGGGCATGGGCTACCCGGTTTCCTGCGTCATTGCCAACGGCCACACCGTTCCGCATGCCAGGTTCGCGATGGAGTATTTCAGCTCCCACCAGAACGAGTCCTACGCCGGCGCGCTGGTGTCGCACCTGATCGACGAGATCGAGACCCGCGGCCTGCTGGAACGAAACCGCGCCTCCGGCGCGTACCTCCTGGCTAAACTTGACGCGATTGCGGCCGAATCCTCCCTTATCGGCAATCCCCGAGGCCAAGGGCTGATGTGCGCATTCGACCTGAGCGACACGGGCAGGCTCGACAGCAAACAGGCGGGCGATCTTTTCTGCAGGCTGGCCCAGCAGAACGGCTTGCTGCTCCAGCATTGCAATCTCGGCCGGACCATCCGCCTGCTGCCGAACTACGCCGCCACCGAGGCGGATTTCGATTTTTTTGCAGACCGATTGAAGGCCACGCTGGCCCTGTTCCAGGCAACACTCGATCAACCTCTCTAGCGAGCGACCCCCATGTTATTTTCAGAGATCGACACAACTTACCTGGCCAACACGATCAAGGGCCTGCAGGGGAAAAAACTCATCCTGTGGGGCGCCGGACGGCGGCTCAAGGGCTTCGTCGAGCACTACTGCGGCGACGGCAAGCTCCTGCCCACGCCTTACGGCATCTGCGACAGCACGCGCGAGATCGCCGAGAAAACGCTCTGGGGCATCCCGGTCCTGCCCTTCAAGGACGTGCAGAACATGCTGCCCAAGGACACCGTGATCATCATCACGGCCGGCCTGCTGGAACTGCAGGCGAGGGTGGTCGCAAACGAGCTCTATTATTTTCCGCTGTTCCATTGCCGGACCTTCGAGGTCTACGACTACCTGCAGAAAAACATGGACCAGTGCGACCGGGCCATCGGCCTGCTGGCCGATCCGGTGTCGAAGAAGACCTACCGGGGCTGCATCGAGAACATCCTGTGCGGGCGGCTGTGGGACCAGTCGCTCTTCAGCGCCAGCCCGTATTGGGGCAACGACATCAACGAACGGCTCGACGCGTCCGGCCAGCTCGTGTTTGCCGGCGCCTTCAACGGCAAGCATCTCGACCGTGCGCTCGACAACAACCCCGCCATCCGGATCGCGGCCTTCGAGCCGAGCAAGACCTGGTCGGCCTATCTGCGGGACAAGTTCAAGGCCGCGCCGCAGGTGACGATCCATAACAAGATCCTCTGGAGCGAGAACACGCTGCTGAGCTTCGATGACGACATGTCCAATTCCGGGCTCGACGCGCACGTCACTGCGGACGCGGCCAACAGTACCTACCAGCATGAAGGCGTCGCCATCGACGACTATATCGAAGGCAAGGTGTCGATGATCGCGCTTGACGTCGAGGGCTCGGAGCAGCGCGTCGTCCAGGGCGCGCATCGCACCATCGAGCGCGACCGCCCGCGTCTGTGCCTGTGCCTGTATCACAACCTCGACGATTACTTCAGGATTCCGGTCATCATCAGCGAACGCTATGGCTACCGCCTGCACGTCAAGCATCACTCCACGATCAGCGCGATCGAAACCGTCCTTTATGCGGTCTGAGTGCGGCTGACCGACGACGACAGCGCCGCCCATGCTTGATTTCGCGTTCTCCATGCCGACCCGGATTCTGTTCGGGTCCGGCGCCCGCTCGCTGCTGGAACGGGAACTCGACCAACAGCCCGTTACCAAGGCGCTGCTGGTCTACGGGCGCGCAAGCGCGCGCGACAACGGCAGCTACGACGACGTCACCGGCCTGCTCGAAGCGCGCGGCATCGCGTACGTCGAGCACCCCGGATGCCGCGCAGACCCGGACGACGCATTCGTCGGCGCGGGCGTGGGCCTCGCTCTCGATCACGGCGTGGATTTCGTCCTCGCGATCGGCGGCGGCTCGGCGATCGACGCCGCCAAGGCCATCGCCCTGCTGGCGGCCAACGGGACACGCGACATCTGGGCGGTTCACGCGGCACGCCAGGCTTTCACCGCGCCCGCGCTGCCACTCGGCGTGGTGCTGACGACCACCGGCACCGGCACCGAGGTCAACGGCAGCTTCATCATCAGCCGCCGCGCCGACAACGAGAAGGTCGCCTTCAGCAGCCTTTCCACGCGTCCGCGCTTTGCCTATTGCAACCCGGACTACACGATCACGCTGCCGCCGCAGGTGCTGGCGGACAACTACACCGACATCCTGTCCCATCTGCTGGAACAGTATTTTTCGATGGAGGAAACGACCGGGATCGTCGATGCGATCATTCTCGAAGCCATCCACTATCTGCTGAAAAACACGCCGGAACTGCACACCTGGAAGGACGCGTACGGGTTTCGCGCCAACACCATGTTCGCGTCGACGCTGTCGCTGTCCTATCTGTTTTCGTGCGGCAAGAAAGTGCCGTGGATCCTGCACACCTTGACGCACGCGCTGGCCGCCCATCGCCCGATCTCGCATGGCGCGTCGCTCCGGATCGTCATGCCGGGCTGGCTCGTCTGGTTGTCGGGCAATCCTGCCTATGCCCGGCGGACGCGGCAACTCGCCGACAAGCTGGGGTTGTCCGATGCGGCGCAGCTGGGGCGTTACTTCCTCGATCACTTCGCGCTGATGGGCTGCGATCCGCATCCGCTGCCCAGCGATGCGGAGAAGGCGCAGATCGTGGAGCGGCTGTCGGCCGATACGGATTTCCTCGCCCGCGCAAACCTGGACGCGCGTGACCTCAGATGCATCCTCGACTGGACGCATCATGCCTGCTGAATCGGCATCGCCTGACATGGACAAGACAAAAATACTGATCTTCCCGCTCGACATCGACGACGCGGACGCCTTCATCCGGACCGCGAAGGCGCTCGGCCTCGCGGTCGTCGGCGCCAGCTCCGCCATGGCGGGCCCGGGGGACAAAGCGGTCGACGGTTTCATCCGGCTGCCCTTCATCACCGACCCGGCATTCGACCAGGCCTTGCAGAACGCGCTCGAGCAGCACGCGGTGACGACGGTCTATGCGCCGCACCAGGGCGTCTGGCGCCATCTGAACACGCTCCTGGAAACACACCCGGCCCGCTTCCGCTTCACGCTCTGCAGCCCCGATCCGTTTTCCGCGACGCAGCAGCGCTTTGCGCCACACGAGGCGTGGGCTGCCTTGATGTCGTCCGACTCCCCGCTTGCCGGACTTGCGGTGCCCCAGGCGATCCGTCCGCCCTTGTCGCCCGCGCGGTATTCCGCACTGCACCGCCAATTCCTGAGCATTCCCGGCGATTCCGACGTCGGGAAGCTGCGTGCCTTGTGCGACATCGCCCGCCTGCTGCCGCCCGGCGACCTGCTCGAAGTGGGATGCCTGTACGGACGCTCGGCGTTTGCGTTGGGCTACCTGGCCAGCCAATACACGCTGGGCAGCATGATCTGCGTCGACCCGTGGAATACCGCCGAACTGACCGACCAGGGCGTCGACGCCGCCATCATCAATGCCGAACTCGCCAACACGGACATCGACAGCGAAAAGATCTTCCGCGTATTCCTGAACGCGTCCGCCCTGCTCGACAACGTGGGGTACATCCGCAACACCTCCGAGAAGGCGCTGGGCGAGTACGAGGCGGCCATCCGCAACGGCGTTTTGCACAGCCCCGAACTCGGCAGCATTCCGGTCGGCGGACAGTTGAGCCTGCTGCACATCGACGCCAACCATCGCTACGACCACGTGCGGCGCGACGTCGAACTGTGGAGCCCTTATCTCGCCGAGGGCGGCTGGCTGCTGCTGGACGACTATGTGTGGGCGTTCGGCGACGGACCGCGGCGGGTCGGCGACGAACTACTCGGCAGCCCCCTGTACGATTCGGCGTTCGTCAGCGGCGACACGCTGTTCCTGCGCCGTACCGGCGTTGATTGAGGCGCGCGGCTCAGCTGCTACACCCCTTGCGCATTACCGTCCAAACCAGCCACGCATTCCGGCTGAAACCCACCAGCCGTTCACGTTGAAGTGACCTGGACATCGTCTCAGTTCGACCCACTCAGGCAGAAGAATCGAATAACTGAAGTTCGGCCTTAGCGGTCATAGGCTCTGTCTGGATGAACTTCTGCTGCGCAACCAAAAGCGGGCACTCCACCATTAGCCCTCAGAAGGCTGACCTGCACCATGCAACGAACTCAATCCAGCAGCGGATACCCTAATTTGAATTAAGGCCACGCTACGCGACTAGGCGATAATGCCAACAGCAATGCGAGCGACATGGTCAGGAAGGGCATCAGCGAGCGTCACATACCAGCGGATCGTTGCCTCTAGGTAATGCCGAGGATAGCGTCGGCTATTCGCCGGTTCATTGCTCCAGATTGATCAGTTCAACACAAGAAGAGAGCAGAGGCGCGATGATTGTAGAGGCCAACTGGGGTAATTTCAGGGCGAAATTTAACGCACAAGAGCAAAAGGCTTTCGAATGGTTGTGCTCGTTGCTCTTCTACAAAGAGCAACGCCATCCGACCGGCGCGCTGAGGTACTTCAATCAACCGGGTATTGAAGCGGAGCCCGTGATTGTCGGGGCCGACGTGATCGGGTGGCAAGCGAAGTTCATCGGCACCGACCTCGCAAGCTATAAGACGAAACTCATCCAAGCCATCAACACCGCAAAGACTCAGCACCCGACGCTCACGCAGCTCTACTTCTATGTGAATGTCGACTTCGGAAGGAGCAAGAAGCCCGGGGTCAAAGATCCGCCGTACAAGACTGCGATCGAAGAACATGCCAAGGCGAAAGGAGTGGCTATTACGTGGAAGACGGCGAGCTTCTTCGAGACGCCATTCGTCTGCGAGACGAACGCCAACATCGCAAGCCACTTCTTTATGCTTGGCGCTAGTGTCATCGATTTTGTTCAAGAGATTACCCGCCACACAGAGGCTATTCTTGAGCCCATCCGTTCGGCGATCGTAGTCGAAGGGAAGTCCATCAAGATCGATAGACGGGCACTGGTTACGCGCCTGAAGGATACGCTATCGAAATCAACACTGGTGATCGTCAGCGGAGAAGCTGGTGTTGGAAAAACGGCAGTCGTCAAAGACCTCTACGACGAGGTAAAGGACACGACCCCGTTCTTCATGTTCAAAGCGACAGAGTTCAACGTCTCGCACGTCAACCAACTCTTCAAGGACTACGGTGCGTTCACCTTTTCAGACTTCGTGCATGAACATGAAGAGTTTGCCGAGAAATACGTGGTCATCGATTCGGCCGAGAAACTATCCGATCTCGATCGGCCGAAAGCGTTTCAAGAATTCTTATCGACGCTCCGCAGCAGCAGATGGAAGGTCATCTTCACGACTCGCTTGAGCTATCTGGACGATCTCAAGTACGCATTCATCGAGCTCTACAACGCTCCGTTCGAACTGCTCAACATCCCGGGGCTCACTCAGGAGGAGCTAGTCGAGCTCTCCGTAGCGAACGAGTTTTCGTTGCCGGAGAACGAGCGGCTGCGTAAGTTCCTCCAGAATCCGTTCTACCTGAACGAATATCTGCGCATCGACGTGACGGGCAACCAAAATACAAGTTACGCGGAATTTCGAGAGGCCATTTGGAACTGTCAGATCACGCGCTCTTCGTACCAAAAAGACAATATTCACCGAAAACGTGAAGAGTGCTTTCTTGAAATCGCCCGCAAGCGAGCCGCGTCGGGTCACTTCTTTGTAACAGTCGAAGGGCACGACGAGGCACTTCGACAGCTTGTTACCGACGAGATCATCAAGTTCGATTCAAGAGCGGGAGGCTACTTCATCACCCATGACATCTACGAGGAGTGGGCGCTTGAGCGGACGATCGAGCGGTCATTCCGCGGCATGTCGGACTACGGACACTTTTACCAAGAGATCGGCGACGCCTTGGCGATTCGTCGAGCGTTCCGAGGTTGGCTCTCTGAGAAGCTCGGCGCCAACAACGGCGATGCGGCGAGACTCATTGAAGCGACGGTAAGCAATGACGCGATACCGGGCCACTGGAGAGACGAGGCCGTAGTTGCCGCCCTGCTTTCCAACTATTCCGGCGCGTTCATCCAGTATTTCGAGCAGAAGCTATTGGAGCCGCCTCCAAGGGTCGTCGAACAAGGACAATCCTTCTCCGCCGCCTCCACCTTTTCGGATCGTTACGCATATGAAAAGAGCCTGCTCGGTCGAATTCTTTTCCTGGTTCGCATTGCATGCAAAGAAGTGGACCAAGCGCTATTGAGCGCATTGGAGAACCTGAAAGACTCGCAGATTGGCTTCTCGTCCATTATGACGAAACCCAAGGGCTCCGGCTGGACCAGCGTTGTCGATTTTCTGAATCTCAACAAGGCGAAGATTGGACTGCTCTACATGCACGTCATCTTGCCTATACTCGACGACTGGAATCGGTACACCAAAAAGGGCGAGACCACGAAGGCGGCGACCGAGATCGCGTTGTACTACCTCGACGATCTCACGAAGGACGGGGAGTTCCCCTACAACTCGAGGAGCGAGGTGGGCGAACAGCTCATCCGAGTCATTCTCGCCGGCTCCTGGGAAGTGAAGGAACAGCTCGGGGAGATCTTCAGAGGCGTGATCGCGAGCGAGGAAATCTCACGTCGCAGCCGCTACCACGAACTCGTCACGACCGCACTATCGTCGATCGATAAGAGCGCGATCGTCGCCGAGAGTCTCCCGAAGGAAATTATTGGCCTTGCGAGTGTCTTTTGGCCCTATACGCCGCCAGAGCGAAACGGCTGGGGTTCAGACTACCGGAACGACATTGAGCAATACTTCGATCTGGCTCCCGACCACCACGACTATTACCCCGCGAGCGCCCTTCAGACGCCGACACTGCGATTGTTACAGGTGGCGCCGAAGGAGACAGTGGACTTCATCGTCGCGTTCACCAATAGGTCGATCGAGTATTTTGCTAAGACTGATTTGGGGCAACGCGAAGTCGAGGAAGTCGACGTCTACCTGGCGCCTTCCGAACGACCGCTGAAGCAGTACATATCGCACAGACTCTGGATGATGTATCGCGGCAGGCAGTCGGCGCCGACGCTCCTTGAGTCGATCCACATGGCACTAGAAAAGTGGCTCCTCACAGCTGCCAGGCAAGTTTCTGCGGAAGTAATTGAGAGCTGGTGCCTGTATCTCATAAAAAACTCTCGCTCCGCTTCGATTACGGCGATCGTGGCGAGTGTCGCGCTCGCTGAATCTTCGAAGCTGTTCAACGTTGCGCTCGTGCTCTTTCGCACCAAAGATTTCTTCTTCTTTGATCTCGCGCGTATGCAGTTCGACGAGAGCGCACGGAGCCACTATTCAATCGTTTACGATCCTGTCGGGCTCTTCACAGAAGAGCGATTTCAAACCTGTGACGATTCGCACCGTCGTTCATCGCTAGAAGATCTCGCCTTGCAGTATCAACTGTTCCGAAGCGATAACGCAGATGAAGAGTTGGCGAGACGACGGCAAGAGGCGATATGGGCGATATTTGATGAATTCTATGCGCGGCTTCCCGACCAAGCATCCGAGGCGGTGGACGACAAATCTTGGCGACTAAGCCTCGCACGCATGGATCGCCGAAAGATGAAGATTTCTGCCGAGACGAAGGACGACGGCATTCTCCTGACCTTTAATCCACAAATCGATTCTGACCTCCAGAAGCACAGCGAGGAATCTCAAGCGAGAATCACGGAGGAGATGCAATACGTCCCGCTCAATCTATGGGCGAGCTATCGATGGCAGGGGAATGAGGGGGAGTATTCGAAATATGCTCAGTACGAAAGTGACTACAAACGGGTCGTGGCCGACATAAAGGCTGTCTGCGAAGGACTGAAGTCCGATGAGACAGAAGATCAGCGCTTTAGGCTGTTCTATCGCTCGATACCTCCGGTTTCGTGCGCTGTCCTCATGCGCGACTTCGCAGATAAACTTGACCAGACGGAGCGGGAGTTTTGCAGGGACGTCTTGTTGGGCTACGCGTCGCTGCCGCTTATAGGCCCCTACGAGTATCAGATCGGAGACGGTCTCGACGCAGCTATCAACGCGCTGCCGCTGCTAATTCAGCCCTTCCCAGAGTATCGAGACGATGTCAAGGGCACGCTATTACTCACGCTCTTGGACCGCAACTCGGTGGGGATGAGTCAACGCTTCGCCGATCATGCCGTATCGGCCATCCTCAACATGCTTTGGAAGATAAATCCGCAAGACGCAAACGCCCTATTCCTCGGGTACCTACTCCTCCAGCCCGTATACGAGAAGCTCTGCGAGACGATCTTGCACGAGAACAGAACGAAGGGAACTTACGGGTTCCATCATTTCACGGCGATTCAGCGCTTCGCGGCGGAATACGAGCAAGAAATCGCGCAAGTCCTCCGCAACGAGCTCACGCCTGACAAGTTACCGCCGCCCGTGGGCGCGAACGTCGACGCACTCGTCACTGCATTTTCGCTTCTCCCATTGGGAACCAAGGAGCTGCACCATAAGGCATTTGCGATCGAATTAACTGAGATGATGGCGAAGCGCGTAAAACGCACACGCGGGCACGGTGAGGAGCAAGTCGACTTTAGTACTCGTCATCGTTTCCTTCAGAAGTTCGCGCACTTCGTGCTCAGTGCCGACAGAGCCGACATCCAGGCGTACGTGCAACCGCTCGTCGACAACTTCAAGACTATTGATTACACGGAGGACATCATTCAGGAGTTCGTGAGCGCAGAAGATAAGCTCAACAAGTACGATGTGTTCTGGGAGGTTTGGGAGCTGTTCTATCCGTGCATCCTCGCACTTTGTCAGCGAAGCGCGTATTTTCATTCGTCTAGCACCGTGCACAATTACCTGCTCGCGTGGCCGTGGTGGAGGAAGGGCGCTAAGGAATGGCATTCGCTCAAGGACCGTGAAAAGGGATTCTTCCAACGAGTCGCTCGCGACATTGGCAGTCATCCCGCCGTCCTGTACTCATTGGCGAAACTTCTCAACGAAATTGCCTCAGGGTTTGCTTCGGACGGAATATTCTGGGTGAGCGAGATTATCGAGCGCGGTATCAATCATGCAGACGAAAAGCTGGAGACGAACACGATCTACTACTTAGAGAATTTTGTGCGCGGATTTGTTCTACGTAATCGGCACAAGGTGCGGACGACGCCGCAAATCAAAGCGGCAATTCTAGTCATTCTCAACTTCCTAATCGAGCAAGGTTCAGTCACAGCCTATCTCGTTCGTGAAGATGTGCTCTAACCCCGAGCAACATCCTGAATATGGAATTTCCAAGATGAGATGTGATAGCTGCGACAAACAATTGATTAAGGTTGATCGCCGAACCGAGTTGGCTGAACTAGATGAAGACGCCACGGATGGTCAGATGGCGGATTATTTTGCCGCAGAACAATCAGGAGACTATGGCGCATGGGGAATTGGAATCGTTGAGTATCACTGTCCAAGCTGCCAAAGAACGTTTCAATTCATAACGGATGAACTGACGAGCTACGATCCTCTGATCGTCAGCTGGCACGAGAAAGCTAAAGAGGGCGATTTCTTTTCAAGATTTGTCTTCGAATACTTAGCGTTTGTTGCTTTACTGCAAAACAAGCTGTTCATTGGGGCTGGTAGCGACAGAAGAACGATACAGGCTCTTAAACGGGACAGGGCTCGCGAGGAGGCCTATGTCGCGGCCATTGGGGAGTACGAGCCCTTGCGCAGGCTTTGGCAAGATGTAATGGCTGAACTCGGGCGGGCTCCTCTTCTTAACAGTTCACGCGATTTGGATAATCCAGAAATAGATGTGTGGTGGAATAACACTGGTTTTGAGCCCAAGAAGGACGACAATTCCCCCCAAGGGGTCGTTAGATCATTGTCAGATTGGGCGAATATGGTCGAATTTTGGCATAGCGTTCGAAATAACCTATTTCATGGGGGAAAAGACCCAACCATTCGGCGAGACTGCTACCTTGTTGAACATGCATATCGAACCTTGGCGTCATTTATGGAAAATGAAATCAGCCAGATGTAGCTGGACGAGGTAGGCAAACGGTCTTCGCGTATTGGATATAACGGCACAATATTTAGTGCGCTTGGACGAAAGTACATGAGAGCGTTTCGTGCCGTCTGCTTCTCCCCGCAGAGCGGACATTCTAGCGATCCATAAGAAACTTCCGCTTAGGCCGATCAAGAGACGGTCGTGGAGTGAGTCTTGAACTTCCGCTCCCAACCGAACCGAGACAGTCGCTCCAAATCGCGACTTTCAATTGGACTCAGTGGCGGCTTCGAGACTGGAAGGACCGGCTGTTTTTACGGGGATACACACCATGTCCGCCACATCTCCCGATAGGCGGCTTCCAGATGGCGGGTGACGGTTTCCGGGCCATAGTTCGACGCCGTCATCCGCTCGCGTAGCGACTGCCGGATTCGATCCAGCTCCGGCAAGTCCTGCGCCATCCGCATGGCGAGTTGGAAGTAGTCTTCCTCGGTGTGCGTGATGAAGTCGCTCAGGCCGACACGCGACAGCAAGGGAACCGCGCAGCGCGACACCATGTGTTCGCCGGCCAGGGTGATGACCGGCACCCCCATCCACAGCGAGTGCATCGTGGTGGTGCCGCCGTTGTAGGGGAAAGGGTCGAGCGCCAGGTCGATCGTGTGGTGCAGTGCCAGGTACTCGCTGAACGACATGCGCGGCTGCAGGATCAGGCGATCGGCTTCCACGCCTGCCTGGCCGAACCGCTCGATCACCCGCTGCCGGACGCCGTCGTCCGTTATGTTGCCAAGCATCAGCCTGGCGTGCGGTAGCGCTTTCAGAATCCGTGCCCACAGATTGACGACTGATGGGTTGATCTTGATCAGGTTGTTCAGGGAGGCGAACACGAAGGTGTCGGTGCTCAGGGCCGGCAACGGATTGACGGACGGACAGCCCGGTGCCGGCCGGTAGGCCACGCCCGAGTCCGGCATGCGCACCAGCGACTCGCTGTGGTAACGCTCGGTCAGCCCGGGCGGGTCCATTTCCGCATTGGTGATCCGGTAGTCCATCGCGGTCAGGCCGGTGGAGCCGGCGTAGCCGATCCACGTGGCCTGCACCGGCGCCGGTTTGCGGGCGAACACGGGCAGGCGGTTGTAGCCGGTATGTCCGGAGAGGTCGACCAGGATGTCGATGCCGTCCGCACGAATGCGTTCGGCGAGCTGCGCGTCGCCCATTTTCGAACAGGCCAGCCAGTGGTCGGCGTGGGCGGCAATCTGCTCGGTATGGGCATCACGCTTGATGTGGTTGTAGTAGCAATGGATCTCCACCTGGGACTTGTCGTGCTTGGCCAGAATCGGCTCGATGAAGAAGGCCACGGCATGATTATAGAAATCCGCGGAGACGTACCCGATCCTGAGCCGCCGCTCGGGGTCGCGGCTGTTGGCGTGGGGCCGCCAATCCGTCTTGAGCGGGGTTTCGAAGCGCTCGGCATAGCGCTGGTGTTCGCTGAATACTTCCGCCGGCGTGAGGGTGTCCATGTACTGCATCGTATACAGCAGGTTGCTGTATGCGATCGTCGAATCCGGCTTGAGTGCCAGGACCTCCCGGTAACAGGCGATGGCTTCGTCCAGCCTGCCTTGCGCCTGGAGCGTGTTGCCCAGGCCGTTGTAGGCCTCGGCGAAATCCGGCTTGAGTAGCAGTGCCTGTCTGCCGCATGCGGCGGCTTCGTCCAGCCGGCCGCGTTCCCTGAGGGCGGTTCCCAGACTGTTGTAGGTCTCGGCGGAGTCCGGCCTGATTTCGAGCGCCCGCTTGTTGGAGGCGATGGCTTCGTCCAGCCGGCCCAGCGCATAGAACGCCTCGCCCAGATTGCTGTATGCCTCGGCGAAGTCCGGCTTGATCGAAACGGCCTGCCGGCAGCAGGCGATCGTTTCATTCAGCTTGTCCTGTTTCTGGAAAATGACGCCCAGGTTGTTGTAGGCCTCGGCGAAGTCCGGCTTGAACCGGATGGCCTGCTCATAGGCCTCGGCCGCCTCGTCCAGCTTGTCCTGGTTCTTCAGCACGTTGCCCAGGTTGTTGTACGCGTCGGCATAGTCCGGCTTGAGCTCGATCGCCCGCCGGTAGCTGGCGGCCGCTTCGTCCAGATCTTCCCGCTCCCTCAGCGCATCGCCCAGGTTGTAGTGCACTTCCACAAGATCCGGATCGAGCCTGAGGGCCTTGCGGTAGCTGGCGATCGCCTCGTCCAGCCGGCCTTGCGTCTGCAGCGCATCGCCCAGGTTGCTGTGCAGCTGGGCATAGTTGGGCGTGAACGCGACGGCCTTGCGGTAGCTGGCGATCGCCTCGTCCAGCCGGCCTTGCTCCTTGAGCGCATTCCCCAGGTTGTAATGGGCATTGGCATGGTTGGGCTGCAGCGCAATGGCTTTCCGGTAGCGGGCGATCGCCTCGTCCAGCGCGCCTTGCGCCATGAGCACCACCCCCAGATTGTTGTGCCCGTCGGCAAAGTTCGGCGCGATCTCGGTCACACTGCCAAGCAGGATGGCCGCCACATCGAGCATGCCGATCTGATACGCGATCATCCCCTGCATATGCAAGGCATCCGGATGATTGGGCGACAGTTGCAGGATCTGCTGGCAAACCGCGTCGGCCTCGCGCAACTGCCCGGCCTGGTAGTGTGCGGAGGCGCGCTGCAAGGCATTCGCGAGATCCATCGTCGCCGAAGCGGGGGGGGCGGGTTGCCCCGCCGTGAGCAGGCAGCACTGCTTGTATTTCTTTCCGCTTCCGCACGGACACGGATCGTTACGCGCGATTTTCTGGGTTGTCATGGCACATTGAGAGGGGCGGCGGGGCCGGTTCAGCGCCTATTGTAGCGATCCTTGGAGAGGGCCCGCACGATCGTGGCGCGAATGAACGGAAACGTGGACCACTCGACGACGAACTGGCCACCCGCAAATGCGCCGCTTCCGCCTCCAGGCCGTCTCAAACCGGGACGAAAACGCCCATCCGCCCACCCATAGCCATTTCCTATATGAGTCATTGACATTAAGTCTTTGAAAATGGCGATCGCTTGATTGATGATTGGGGTCGTCAATAATTTCTGTTGCTGCGCCTCTTGGTTTTGCAAGGTCTTGCTATGCGAAGGCGCCAGGATCATTGATGTTCTGGAGGATCAAACAAAAATCCTCCCAAGGCAAGGAGGTTTTCGTACTGAAAATTAAGGGTTCCTGGATGCGTTAAACGATGGCGTGAAGCCTTTTGCGGCGATACGGATGTTGGCGTGCGGCCTTTGGCCAAACCACCGGGATCCGTGGACAGAGGCATTACCCCGCCAGCTCAAGCGAACGCCACCGCGGGATGTTTGGGGTGCCTGTCTTTCCAGCCTTTCATGGCGTGTCGATCAAACGAATCGCCATGTCTTCCCCCACGGGAAACCTCGCCGAGCTGCTAACGCTACTCCCCTTGATACGCATCAATGAATCCCCCTAATCGTTGATGGACGCTTGCATGGAAACTATATGGTCAATCTAACGGAATTCGGGATAGTCGTGAGGAAAGCGAGGCTTGACGCCAAGGTGACCCAGAGTGAAATGGCGGCCGCGCTGGGCGTGACCTCGGCTTTTTTGAGTAACCTCGAGAAAGGGCGAAGCAAGATCCCGGAAGAATGGGCAACGAGAATTGAATCGTTCTTCAAGCATAAAGGTGTCGCCACGCCGAATCTGCGCAAACTGGCAGATGTGGCGAACCGCTCGATATCGCTGGAAGGCATGAACCCGCAGAAAGCGATGATGCTGGCTGCCTTCGCAAGGACAAGCTTTTCCCAGCAGCAGATGGAAAAATTCTCGCAACTGCTCGGCGAAATCAAAGAGAACTAGCCGAGGCTGCTTGTCGAGCCTGAACCCGTGCATGCGAAGGGTGGCAACTGGAAATGAAAAAGGCCGGCAACGTTGCGGGCCTTTTTGGGTTGGCTTCTCGAGTTGGTCTTGCGACGAACCAGACCATCGCGTTTCCACTCCCCCCTGAATTTCACCGGAAGGCCCGCGTGGCCTCAGACGTTCCCGTCTAGTAAACGCTGAAATGAAAAAGCCTCGCAGCGATGCGAGGCTTTTTGTATCTGGCTCTCCGACCTGGGCTCGAACCAGGGACCTGCGGATTACCGCTGCCCGGTACTAATGCTTTGTACCATTTCGATATACAGCGATTCCACACGATCCCTTGCCCACGGGGTACGACGAAGAAATTTGAGGCTTGACGCAATACTCGGGTCATGGGTGAAGCAGCGGATCTCGATTTTCTGTCCCAATGCCTCCCAGCCATAGTACGCAACCAGTTGTTTCAATAACTGTTCAAGCGTGACACCGTGGAGGGGATTGTTGGGCTGAATCTCTTGCATGGTTTAGACCCTGTCAGGCTTCGGCGAGGCTCACCGTGCGCATCCTGTCCAGCTTCTCGACTACAGCCTGATAGAGATCCAGATCGGCGCCATGGTTGCGGTCCGGGTGATGGGCGCTACGGATCTTCTTCAGCGCAGTCATATCATCGGGCAGGTCATGCACCCTGGTTACCCGGTCGCCGTTCTTGGCCATCTCACGCTGAAGTTCGGCCTCTGCGCCTTCGCGTGTGTCGTGCAGCCTTCTGCTGCCAAGACGCCATCCATCCTGGGTCTTGCGCGGGGACAGGGTTTTCTCGCCATCAAACCAGATCCATCTGCCGGTATCAGAATCCAGTTCAAAGTGAACGGTGGTGATGCCGTAGGTGTAAACGGGCGGCTTGAGGTCCTTGGCAAACATCTTGAACGTGCCGACAGTAGCCACGGCAGCAAGATAATACGCGCCAGCCTCATGAGGGCAGAACGCGCTGCTGGGCGTTGGCTCAGGTTTGCTGTCGCTACGTAACGAATCCCCTTCAAGCTTGCGGCTGGCGAGCCATGCTGCTCGGCGTTGTGCGTTGGTCACTGGTATTGCTCCTTGATCTTGGTTAAAACCCACTGGGATACCCCCTCGCTGAAGGGATCACCCGCTGGACTCCTAGACCGCCTCAATGGCTGCCCCGTTACTAGTCGGATAAGGCGCTTTTGCTAGGCCCAGCCTTTCGACCTGGCGCGACGGGCGGCACATAACCCGAGATCCTGCACTGAAACCCATCAATACGCTTGTTGCCATTGAAGTGGGTGACGCTGCACTGTGATATTTCTCCGCGTGTCGTTAAGTCAGCCAGTGACTTGCGTACTTGAGTCAGTGGAATCCCGGTTGCTGATGCGATCTCCAGGTCGAGAAGCTGCCCATGTTTTTTCAAGTGGCTTAGAACTTGGTCTGCTTGCATGTCGATTCCTTTGACGTGTGGATGAGCGCGTGACCCAAGGCGGAGCCCAGAGCCGATACAGAATTCCAGGGAAAGCAAAAAAGCCACCCCGAAGGATGGCTTGAATGCTTGTTTTGTCTGGCTCCCCGACCTGGGCTCGAACCAGGGACCTGCGGATTAACAGTCCGTCGCTCTACCGACTGAGCTATCGGGGAATGGGAAGCGCGCATTCTAGAGATGGCGGGCGATTCGGTCAACCCTCAGCCGTCATTTTCCACCTGCAATTCGGGCACGTGGCTGAAGGCGATGCGCATCGGCGCGGCGCCGCGGCTGCTGTGGGCGCCGCCGAAATACAGGGTGTTGGGGCCGTAGCGCTGGTTGATCTGGTCGAGCACGTTGTTGAGGGGTTCGTGCAGGTCTTCGGGGTCGAACAGGTCGCGTGTGACCTGGCCGTGTTCGACGAGGTCGGACAGGGTGACGCCGACCTTGAGAATGGGGCCGGGGTCGGACGGGCGGCGCTGCCACAGTTCGGCCAGCACGGGGTTGAACTTGAAGGTGTCGGCGTGCGGTGAGAAGCGCGCCTGGTCGACCCAGCGGGGATGGCCGGTGCCGGTCTTCATGTATTGCAGGTGCAGGCTCAGGGCGCCCGCGCAGTAGCCGTAGTGGCGTAGCCGCATCGCCGCCTTGTGCAGCAGGCGCTTGAGCACGGCGAAGGCAGAGGCCGGGTCGCGCAGTTCGGGGGCGAGCACGTGCGAATGGCCGATGCTGGCGCGCTGGGTGGGGGCGGCGGCCGTCGCGTCGCCACGCAGCTTGGCATGGAAACGTTCGCCTTCGATGCCGCCCCAGGCATGGCGCAGGGCCTCTTTGCTGGCGGTGCAGAGCTGCTCGACGGTGTGGATGCCAAGCTGGTTGAGGCGGTGTTCCATGGCGCGGCCGATGCCGGTCAGCGCGCCGAGCTTGAGGCCGTACAGCCGCCCGGGCAGTTCGTTCTGGCGGATGACGACGAGGCCGTCGGGTTTCTGCATGTTGGACGCGGTCTTGGCGAGGAAGCGGTTGGGTGCGATGCCGATCGAGCTGTGCAGCATTTCGCCGACCTGGTCGTAGATCGCCTGTTTGATTTGCTTGCCGAGCTTGATGGCGTTGGCTTCCTCGCGGTCGCTGCCCATCAGTTCGCAGGCCATTTCGTCGATGGAGAGCACCTCGCCGACGGGGGTGCAGGATTCCACCGCGGCGATGATGCGATGGTGGATGTCCACATAGATCGAGGGCCGTGCCTGTACGAAGACGATGTCCCTGCAGAGTTTCCTGGCCTGCCACACCGGGGTGCCGGTACGGATGCCGAAGCGCTTGGCGGCGATGCTGGCGGCGATGCAGCAGGTGGTGTCGGCCATCACCGGCAGCACGCCGATGGGCCGGCCGCGCAATTCGGGACGCAGCTGCTGCTCGACCGAGGCGAAAAAGGAGTTGAGATCGACGTAGAGCGACTGCAGGGACATGGCGGCTGCGATATCCCGGCTTTCCCGGATGAGGGGGCAGGCCGGGCTGGGGTTGCGATTGAAATAGTGTATATCCATACACTATTCCAGATCAATTCAACCCGGGTTCGCCAGGTTCATCCGCTCCAGCCGCTGGCAGAGCGTGTCGATGATGCGGCGCGACAGCGGGGCGGAATGACGCATCAGTTCTTCGAGGAGATGCGGCGGCAAGGCCAGCACGGTGATCTCGCTGTCGGCGACGACCGAGGCGGTGCGCTGTTCGTTCAGCAGGTAGGCCATTTCCCCGAACAGCTGGCCTTCGTTGAGTTCGCTCAGCCGGCGGCGGCCTTCGGCGGTGTCCTTGTAGACCCCGGCGCGGCCGGCGTAGAGGAAGTAGGCGATGCGCGAGTCGTCGCCTTCCGCGATCAGCACATGGCCGGCCGGGTAGGTCTCGCCGTATTTTTCCAGCAGGCGATGGGCGCTGCCGAAGACGTAGCTTTCGAGCGTGCTGGTCCCTTCGTCGGTGGCGGCGAGGAACAGCTTCTCCAAGGCGGTGATGTCGGCCTTGCCGCAGGCATACAGCGCCTGCGCCCACAGATATAGCAACAGGAAGGCGAAATAGGCGCCGATCAGCACGAACACCACGCCGCCGAGTGCGCCATAGAGACTGTGATAGTTCTCCAGCTTGAAGAAGGCGCCGAACAGGGCGAACAGCAGCCCCAGGCTGACCGTCGCAGCCAGCGCGAACGCGGCGGCGACGCGTGCACGCGGATGCTTGCGCGGCAGCCGCCAGTAGGCGGCAAACAGCAGCGCCCAGATCATGGCAAAGCCGAACAGCGAGTTGAGCGCCTTCAGGACCAGCGCGTTGCCGATGCCGATGAAGTCGTTCTGCGCCAGGAAGCTCAGCGTCACCTGCGCTAGGGCGGCCACGCCCATCAGCAGGAACAGCACCGGCAGGATGATCAGCGGCAACACCCACGACACCACCAGGTTGCGCCTGGTGGTGTCGGGGAAAATGATGCGGAACGCGCCCTGCATCGTGTTCACCAGCCCGCGCGACGACAGCAGCAGGGTGACGAGGCCGACGCCGCCGGCGGCGAGCTGGGTCTGGCGCGGAATGAAGCCGAGCGAGGTGAGGGTATCCAGCTGCATCTGGCTGTAGAGCGCGGCCATCAGGATGGTGGCAGGCACCGAGTTCTCGGCGATGCGGCCCAGCAGCTGCAGGGCGTAGCTCAGCAACAGCAGCAGCGGGGTGGCGGACAGCAGGAAGTAGAACGAGGTTGCCGCGGCGTGGTTCTGCAGACTGTTCTGCTTGAACAGGCGCGCGGTGGTGTAGCCGAGCTGGAGCAGCCAGCTCAGCGTTCCCGGAAGGGAAACAGTCCCGCGCGGGGAGGGTAGGGCGGAGGGTGGGGACATGCCGCTAGCCTACCCGCGCCGGGCGCGCTAGGCCAGCGCGGCGGCGATGCGTTTCAGCGCCTTTTCCAGGTTGGCGTGCGAGGTGGCGAACGACAGGCGGATATAGCCTTCGGCGCCGAAGGCCGAGCCGGGAACGACGGCGACGTCGGCGCTTTCGAGCAGATATTCGGAGAAGGCGATGTCGGTCGCTTCCTCGATGACGTCGCGCGCCAGCAGGTTCAGGATCGCGGGGCGCACGTAGGGGAAGGCGTAGAACGCGCCGCCGCTGTCGACGCAGCTGAAGCCGGGGATGGCGTTCAGGCCGTCGACGACGAGGCGGTGACGTTCCTTG
This sequence comes from Rhizobium sp., assembly GCA_019459285.1. Taxonomy (GTDB): domain Bacteria; phylum Pseudomonadota; class Gammaproteobacteria; order Burkholderiales; family Thiobacillaceae; genus Thiobacillus. Next base: position 37,130 of record JAIBEL010000025.1, read on the forward strand.
AAGGCGTCGAGCATCGGCGCGATGCAGTCCTGATCGCCGTTCAGCGCGGCTTCGGCGGCCACCTGCGAGATCGAGGTGGGGTTGGAGGTGGACTGCGACTGCACGTTAGTCATCGCGCGCATGATCGCCTCGGGCCCTGCCGCATAGCCGATGCGCCAGCCGGTCATCGAATAGGCCTTCGACACGCCGTTCAGCACCAGGGTGCGGTCGTACAGGTCGGGGCAGACGTTGAGGATGTTGACGAAGGGCACGTCGTTCAGGCGGATGTGCTCGTACATGTCGTCGGAGGCGATCAGCACGTGCGGGTGCTTGCGCAGCACCTCGCCGAGCGCCGCGAGTTCGTCGCCGCTGTAGACCGCGCCTGTGGGGTTGGACGGGCTGTTGATGACGACCAGCCGGGTCTTCGGCGTGATTGCCGCTTCCAGCTGCGCCGGGGTGATCTTGAAGCCCTGCTCGATGCCGGCCTCGACGATCACCGGCTTGCCGTCGGCAAGGATGACGATATCGGGGTACGAGACCCAGTAGGGCGCCGGAATGATGACCTCGTCGCCGGGGTTGATCACGGCCTGCACCAGGTTGAAGAAGCTCTGCTTGCCGCCGCACGACACCAGGATCTGCTTGGGGCCATAGTCGAGGCCGTTGTCGCGGCGGAACTTTTCGATGATCGCCGCCTTCAGGCTGGGCGTGCCGTCGACCGCCGTGTATTTGGTGAAGCCTGCGTTGATCGCCTTGATCGCCGCGTCCTTGATGTGCTGCGGTGTGTCGAAGTCGGGCTCGCCCGCGCCGAGGCCGATGATGTCGCGGCCGCTCGCCTTGAGCGCGGCGGCGCGGGCGGTGACGGCCAGGGTGGGCGAGGGTTTGATGGCCTGTACGCGGCGGGAGAGTTCCACTATGGTTCCTTCAGAGCATCCGCTGGAGCGGAAGTGCTACTATCGACAAGTTTGAGCCGCGCGATTTTAACCCGAATGTTTCATGAATTCGCGTGATGATCGCGCAGGATTTTGTTTTGTAGGGGAATTTTGTGAAGGAGTGGCGTAGTGATTCATACGCCCGACTGAGCATGGTTGTTGTCAATTCATTGGCTTTACAACCATGGCCTGCCCCTTGCGGGTGGAGCAAAGTTTCCATACGGGACAAAAGCCCCCGCAAGGGGGACGCCGGATTCGTAAGCGCCAAGGCGCAACGACTCCGCTGACCAGAGAGCGGCGCGTCCTAATTTATGAAATATCCGGGTTCTGATGTTCGTCACCTTCCCCAATAGCCCGTTTCGTCTGTTCCAGCCGTTTCCCCCGGCCGGCGACCAGCCGACCGCGATCGCCCAGCTGGTCGAAGGGATCGAGGACGGCCTCGCCTACCAGACCCTGCTCGGGGTGACCGGTTCGGGCAAGACCTTCACCATGGCCAACGTGATCGCGCGGACGGGCCGTCCGGCGCTGATCATGGCGCCCAACAAGACGTTGGCGGCGCAGCTGTATTCCGAGATGCGCGAGTTCTTCCCGGAAAACGCGGTCGAGTACTTCGTCTCCTATTACGACTACTACCAGCCCGAGGCCTACGTGCCGGCGCGTGACCTGTTCATCGAGAAGGACTCCAGCATCAACGAGCACATCGAGCAGATGCGGCTCTCGGCGACGAAATCCCTGCTCGAACGGCGCGATACCGTGATCGTTTGCACCGTGTCGGCGATCTACGGTATCGGCGACCCGTCCGACTACCACAGCATGATCCTGCTGCTGCGCCAGAATGAGAAGATGACCCAGCGCGAGGTCATCACGCGGCTGACGCAGATGCAGTACGACCGCAACGACGTCGAATTCAAGCGCGGCGTGTTCCGCGTGCGCGGCGACGTCATCGACGTCTTCCCGGCGGAACACGCGGAAACTGCGATCCGCATCGAGCTGTTCGACGATGTGGTGGAGACCCTGCACCTGTTCGACCCGCTGACCGGGCAGATCCTGCAGAAGGTCGGGCGCTTCACCGTGTTCCCTTCGAGCCATTACGTGACCCCGCGCGAGACGACCCTGCGTGCGATCGAACAGATCAAGGTCGAACTGCGCGAACGGCTGGAGTGGTACTACGCCAACGGCAAGCTGGTCGAGGCGCAGCGGCTGGAACAGCGCACCCGCTTCGACCTGGAAATGATGGTCGAGCTGGGCTTCTGCAAGGGCATCGAGAACTACTCGCGCCACCTGTCGGGCCGCAAGGCGGGCGAGCCGCCGCCGACGTTGATCGACTACCTGGCGAAGGACGCGCTGATGTTCATCGACGAGTCGCACGTCACCGTGACGCAGGTCGGCGGCATGTACAAGGGCGACCGCTCGCGCAAGGAAAACCTGGTCGACTACGGCTTCCGCCTGCCCTCGGCGCTCGACAACCGGCCGCTCAAGTTCGAGGAGTTCGAGGGGCTGATGCCGCAGACCGTGTTCGTCTCCGCCACCCCGGCCAAGTACGAGGCCGAGCATACGGGGCAGGTGGTCGAGCAGGTGGTGCGGCCGACCGGCCTGGTCGATCCGGTGGTCGAAGTGCGCCCGGTGGGGACGCAGGTCGACGACCTGATGAGCGAAGCGCGCAAGCGCATCGCCGTCGGCGAGCGCGTGCTGGTCACCACGCTGACCAAGCGCATGGCCGAGGATCTCACCGATTACCTGGCCGAGCACGGCATCAAGGTGCGCTACCTACACTCGGACATCGACACCGTTGAGCGCGTCGAGATCATCCGCGACCTGCGGCTGGGCGAATTCGACGTGCTGGTCGGCATCAACCTCTTGCGCGAGGGCCTCGACATCCCCGAGGTGTCGCTGGTGGCGATCCTCGATGCCGACAAGGAGGGCTTTCTGCGTTCCGAGCGCTCGCTGATCCAGACCATCGGTCGCGCCGCGCGTCATTTGCACGGCAGCGCGATCCTGTATGCGGACCGCATCACCGATTCGATGCGCCGCGCGATGGACGAAACCGACCGCCGCCGCACCAGGCAGGTCGCCTTCAACACCGAGCACGGCATCACGCCGCGCGGCGTGGTCAAGCGCATCAAGGACATCATCGACGGCGTGTACGACGCCGACGCCACGCGTCAGGAGCTCAAGGCGGCGCAGACGGTGGCCGAATACAAGTTGCTGGACGAGAAATCGCTGACGAAGCGGATCAAGAAGCTGGAAAAGGACATGCTGGACGCGGCGAAGAACCTCGAATTCGAGAAGGCGGCGGAACTTCGCGACCAGTTGAAGGAACTCAAGCAGGTGTTATTTGGAGTGGAAGAACATGACTAGGGTGTTGATGATCTGCATGGGCAACATTTGCCGTTCGCCGATGGCGGAGGGCATGCTGCGCAAGGCCCTGCAGGAGGCGGGTCTCGACCGCCACGTGGAAGTGGATTCGGCCGGCACGCATGCCTACCACATCGGCTCGGCGCCCGACCCGCGTGCGCAGCAGGCGATCCGCCAGCGCGGAGTGGACATCAGCAATCTGCGCGGGCGCAAGGTGGCGGACGAGGACTTCGAGCGCTTCGACTACATCCTGGTGATGGACGGCGACAATTACGACAAGCTGATCCAGCGCGCGCCGGCGCGCCACCACGGCAAGATCCGCCGGCTGCTGTCGTTCAGCCGCAAATACCCTAACCTCGATGTGGTCGATCCGTATTACGGCGGCCCGCAGGGATTCGAGGAAAACCTCGACATGATCGCGGATGCGGTACAGGGCCTGATCCGCGAAATCACCTCCGATTCAAGCGTAAACACCCGAAAATCCGTTTAACGCTTCGTCGACTTGCAAGACCGGGCTGCTGATTGCCCGGCTTGTCCCATCTCCGTGATCACCGTTATTCCAGGCTGGGTATCGCCAGTGGGAACGGGATGTGTTTTGCTGTCATCTAATGCCGTGACAGCAGATCGCACATCAGGAGACATTCATGCAGCAGCCTGTGCCGCAAGCACCCATCAAGGATTTGACGGACGCCGAATTGGCGGGACGCATCGCATCGGGAGACAGGCTTGCGCTTCAGTGCCTGATGCGCCGCTACAACCAGACGCTCTACCGTACCGCACGCAGCATCCTGAAAGACGATGCCGAAGCCGAGGATGCCGTTCAGGAGGCCTATGTGCTGGCCTATCACGCAATGGATCATTTCCGCGGCGATGCGAAATTGTCGACTTGGCTGATCCGTATTGCGGTCAATGTGTCGATCCGGCGCGCCCGCAAGCTTAACCGTAGCGCCAAGGTGATCGACTTGGTTGCCGATCCGGCGGATTTTCGCGAGACCGGGGGGATGGCACAGGGGGCCGAGATGGATGAACACACGCCTGAGCAACCTGAACGTGCCGCCTTGCGCGCGGAAACCCGGCGGTTGATCGAGGACAAGATCAGCCGGCTGCCGGATGCCTTCCGCACGGTATTCGTCATGCGTGCAATCGAGGAAATGTCGGTGACCGAGACGGCGATTTGCCTGGATATTCCCGAAGCCACGGTACGCACGCGCTATTTCCGGGCGAAAGGCTTGTTGCGCGAAGCCCTAGCACGCGAAATCGACTTCAGCCTGAGCGAGGCATTCTCGTTTGCCGGCGATCGTTGCGATCGCATCGTCGCTGGCGTGTTGCGCCAGCTCGGCAATTCATCCCCCGGTATTTGATTCGCCTGGTTGTCCGGCACAAGGCACAGCTGGGCCACGGCTGGGCATGCAGGTTTGTTCGCAGCACTTTTGAAAAGGAAAAACACCATGTCTTCACGCATGCAATCCCCGGATGCTTCACTCTCCCTCGCCTCTGACGCGCCGGACCTGGAAACACGTCGTTCCTTCCTCGGGAAATCGGGACTGGTGCTCTCCGGTGCGGCGGTCGCGTTGCTGGCCGGCCGGGATGTGCTGGCAAAAGGAAACCGGTCTGCCGGTTCCGATGTGAACGTGCTGAATAGCGCATTGGGCGCAGAGCTCGAGGCCATCGCCGCATACCAGGTAGGGGCGGAAAGCGGCCTGTTGCAGAAGCCCGTGCTCAACCTGGCCGTGACGTTCCAGGGGCATCACAAGGAGCATGCCGACGTGCTCGCAAAAACCATCATCAAGCTGGGCGGCCAGCCTGTGTCGGCAAAAGAGAAGTACACCTTCCCGGTGGAGACTTTGAAAACCCAGTCCGATGTATTGCGTTTCGCCGCCATGCTCGAAAAGGGCGCAGTCAGTGCCTATCTGGGCGCGGTACCGGTCTTCGACAATCGCGATCTGGCCAAGGCCGCAGCCAGCATCCTGGGCGACGAGGCCATGCATTGGGCGATCCTGCGCAACGCGCTGGGCGACGCACCGGTGCCTGCTGCGTTCATGTCGTGAAGCTGGCGCCTATGTCGGCTGCCGCCGTGCTCGCCGTTGTCGTCGGCGCGGCTGCGGCGAAAGGCGAATTAACCGGTGACCCGAAAGCAGGCGAAACAATCTATGCGCGCTGCTTTGCCTGTCATGCGCTCGCTTACAATCGTACCGGCCCGAAACATTGCGGCTTGCTGGGACGGCGCGCAGGCAGCGTGGCAGGCTTTGAATATTCAACGGCGATGAAGCGCGCGAACTGGGTCTGGAACCAGCAAACCCTCGATCGTTTTCTGGCCGATCCGCTGAAGACCGTTCCTGGAACCACGATGGGATATGCCGGCGTGAAAGACAGGCAGGAGCGTGCCGATCTGATCGCCTATATCGAACAGGCGGGCCGTTCCGAGGTCTGCCGCGCGCGTTGAGTCGAATTGCAGGTTGTCTCGGGTGCAGCAAGAACATGGGCCGCTTCAAGCGGCCCATGTTCTGTGGGGTTGGTACAGGCGATTAATTCGACTGCGTTTCCACCTGCACCAGCGGCTCCTGGGGCGGCGTCACCTGCGGGCGGGTACGTCGGCGCGTGGGATGCGGAGCCGTTTCAGCCGATGCCGGGATATCGGTGACGCTCGTCACGGGCGCCGTGGTTTCCACCTGCATCAGGCTGACGGCTTCGGCTTCTGCCTTGACCGCGGGACGGCGACGGCGACGTGAGTGAGACGGTTCGCTGCGCTCAGCCGTGTCGGCGGCAACCCCCTGGGTTTCCACCTGTTGCAGATCGGCCTTGCTGGCTGCCAGGTCTGCCAGGATGGTGGCGGGCGATGCGGTGACCGCACCGGGCAAGGGTGCGCTCGGCGCGGCCACGGTTTCCAGTTGCAGGGCCTGCTGCGCAGGGGCAGCGACCGCTGCCGGTGCGGGCGTTGCCTTGGGTTTGCGCGCGATTTCGATGATTGCACGGAAACCGGCGGTTTCGATGACGGCGTGCGGCGCGACCGCGCTGCCAGCCTCGGCCGCATCCGGACGGGCATCGCGAGGGCGGCGATTGCCGCGTCCGCGGCGGCTGCGCGACTCGCGTTTTTCCTCGGCGCCGGCTTCACGCGGAGCGTCGGCCGTTTCCGCTGGGCGCGGGGCGGCTTCGGCTTCGGGACGCGGCTTCGGCTGGCGTGGCGGACGCGGCTGTTTGGGTGGCTCGCTGCCGCGGGTTTCCCGGGTCTCGCGACTCTCACGGCCTTCGCTCTGGCGCGGCTCCTGCTGGCGGGCTTCGCCGTTGCGGGGTTCGCTCCGCCCTTCGCCGCGGCCGCGGCGCTGACCGGGTTTGCGTTCGCGTTCGCCCCGGCGCTCGCTCGGGCGTTCACTGCGTGCGATGGCGGCAACCGGTTCGGCTGCGGGTGCGGTTTCGGCCGCAGCAGGTTCTTCGCCCCGTTTCTTGAACCAGCCGAAGATACGCTCGAACAGGCCGCCCTGGGCTGCTTGCGGCACGGCCGGTACCACCGGGCGTGCCGCGGGGACCGGTTGCGGCGGCGCGATGGATTTGACCGCGGCTTCCTGGCGCGCCGGCGCGGCGGCCTGGGCGGTCTGGTAGACGGACTCGGTTTCCGGCACGACCGCCATCTTGTAGCTGGGTTCGGCCGAGCCGGTCAGGTTCAGTTCGTCGTGACGCAGGCGGGTAATGGTGTAGTGCGGGGTTTCCATGTGGATGTTGGGGATCAACACCACATTGACCTTGAGCCGCGATTCGACGGTGTGGATGTCGACACGCTTCTCGTTCAACAGGAAGGTGGCGACGTCGACCGGCAGCTGCACGTGTACGGCGCCGGTGTTTTCCTTCATCGCTTCTTCCTGCAGGATGCGCAGGATGTGCAGCGCCGACGATTCGGTGCCGCGGATGTGGCCGGTGCCGTGGCAGCGCGGGCAGGGCGTGTAGCTGGTCTCGCCGAGCGAGGGCTGCAGCCGCTGGCGCGACATTTCCAGCAGGCCGAAGCGCGATATCTTGCCGGTCTGCACGCGGGCGCGGTCATGGTGCAGGGCATCGCGCAGGCGATTCTCGACCTCGCGCTGATGCTTGGGGTTTTCCATGTCGATGAAATCAATCACGATCAGGCCGCCGAGGTCGCGCAGGCGCATCTGGCGGGCGATTTCGTCGGCCGCTTCGAGGTTGGTGTTGTAGGCGGTCTGCTCGACGTCGCTACCCTTGGTGGCGCGTGCCGAGTTGACGTCGACCGACACCAGCGCTTCGGTGTGGTCGATCACGATGGCGCCGCCGGCCGGCAGGTTGACCTGGCGCGAGAACGCCGACTCGATCTGGTGCTCGATCTGGAAGCGCGAGAACAACGGCACGTCGTCGCGGTAGAGCTTGACCTTGTTGACGTTGGCCGGCATCACGTGCGCCATGAACTGCTGCGCCTGTTCGTAGATGTCCTCGGTGTCGATCAGGATTTCGCCGACGTCCGCCGAGAAATAGTCGCGGATGGCGCGGATCACGAGGCTACCTTCCTGGTAGATCAGGAAGGCGCCGGGCTGCGAGGTGGAGGCGCCGTCGATGGCTTTCCACAGGCTCAGCAGGTAGTTCAGGTCCCACTGGAATTCTTCGGCAGTGCGGCCGATGCCGGCGGTGCGGGCGATCAAACTCATGCCTTCGGGGATGTCGAGCTGCGCCAGGGTGTCGCGCAATTCGTTGCGCTCCTCGCCCTCGATGCGGCGCGAGACGCCGCCGCCGCGCGGGTTGGTCGGCATCAGCACGACATAGCGGCCGGCCAGCGAGACGTAGGTGGTGAGGGCCGCGCCCTTGTTGCCGCGTTCGTCCTTTTCCACCTGGACCAGCAGTTCCTGGCCTTCCTTCAGGTTTTCGGGGACGCGGCCGCCGTTGGGCAGGCAGGCACGGGAAATTTCCTTGAACGGCAGGAAACCGTGGCGCTCGCAGCCGTAATCGACGAATGCGGCTTCCAGGCTGGGCTCGACGCGGGTGATGACACCCTTGTAGATGTTGCCCTTGCGTTGTTCCTTGCTGGCGGACTCGATGTCAAGGTCGACGAGCTTCTGTCCGTCGACGATGGCAACCCGGAGTTCTTCCGCCTGGGTTGCATTGAAAAGCATGCGCTTCATTGTTTACTCCCGCGCGCGTGCATACGGGACAGGCCAGACTGCCGCCTAAAGCGGGCGGCTCATGCGATCACGGATTGGATTGAGTGAAATGGCATGGGTGAGGTGTCCTGTTCCTGGAGAGGGGCGCCGGCAGAGCCGGGGCGGTCTTTCCGATTCCCGCTGGCACGGAGCCGAGCGTGAATACTGATTTCGTATGCTTCTTGTCGCGTCATTGATAACATCGCTGCTTTGCCGATTGCGCGGGGCGGGTGGCTTCGACTGCTCGCGCCAACGTAGAGTTGGCTGGGCGGCAGGAATCCAGACGGGCCGGGCTGGCGGCGGCCGGTGAGCGTTTTAACCGGCGTGATCTCTAAAATCTCCGGCATGGATGCCGGGCAATTGGACAGGCAAAAATCGGCCTGAACCGGCGGTAGTGTATATGAAAATGAAGGACTTAGAGAAAGATTCGGTCAGGCGGCTGAAGATCGACGATAGCGCGGACAGCCAGCGTCTGGACAACTTTCTGATGGCGCGGCTGAAAGGCGTGCCCAAAAGCCGGATTTACAAGCTGGTGCGAGGCGGCGAGGTGCGGATCAACGGCGGCCGAGTCGACGTCGGCTATCGCCTGAAGCTGGGTGACGAGGTGCGCATTCCGCCGGTGCGCGTGGCCGTGCCCGTGATCACGCCCGCGACCCACCTGCCACAGGGGGGCATGCGCCTGCTGCCGAGCATCCTGTACCGCGACGACGCGCTGATCGCGCTGAACAAGCCGGCCGGCATGGCCGTGCATGGCGGTAGCGGCATTTCGCGCGGGGTGATCGAGCAGATGCGGCTGGAACTGCCGGAATGCCACTACATGGAACTGGTCCACCGGCTCGACCGGGAGACCTCGGGCGTCCTGCTGATCGCGCTGAAGCGGCGCGCGCTCACCGGGCTGCACGCCGCGATGCGCGACGGCAAGATCGAGAAGCGCTACCTGACGCTGGTGGCGGGGCGCTGGCCGAATCCGGTTCAGCATGTGAAGCTGCCCCTGCACAAGCGCGTCACCGACGAGGGCGAGAAGCGCGTGACGGTGCGCGACGAGGGACAGACCGCACACACGATCTTCCGCCGCCTTGAGGTGTTCGCCGATTTCACCCTGCTGGAAGCGGAACTGAAGACCGGGCGCACCCATCAGATCCGGGTGCACACCTCGCATCTGGGCTTTCCGATCGCGGGGGACGACAAATACGGGGATTTCGAACTCAACAAACAGCTGATCAAACAGGGACTGAAGCGCATGTTCCTGCATGCGGCCAAGCTGGTGTTCGACCATCCCATTTCGGGCGAGCGCATGCAGGTCGAAGCGCCCTTGCCCGATGATCTGGCCAAATTTCTGGATACATTGAATGCCCAGGCAGTTTGATTTACTGATTTTCGACTGGGACGGCACCCTGATGGATTCCGCCGGGGTGATCGTCGATTCGATCCAGCGTGCCTGCGAGGACATTGGCCTGGCCGCGCCGAGCGAACGCGCGTCGCGCCAGATCATCGGCCTCGGCCTGATCCAGGCGTTGCAGACCCTGCTGCCTCATCTGCCGGCCGACGACTATCCCCGGCTGGTCGAGCGCTACCGCCATCATTATCTGGGCCGCGACGCCGACCTGCCGTTGTTCGCCGGAGTGGCCAGCGGCATCCGCGATTTGCACGAGAGCGGCTTCCAGCTGGCCGTGGCCACCGGCAAAAGCCGCATCGGCCTCGAGCGTGCGCTCGAAGCCAGCGGGCTGGGCGCGTGGTTCGCCGCCACCCGTTGCGCCGACCAGACGCACTCCAAGCCGCACCCGGCGATGGTGCTGGAGCTGCTCGACGAACTGGGTGCTGGCCCTGCCCGCACGCTGGTGATCGGCGACACCAGCCACGATCTTCTGATGGCGTCGAATGCCGGCGTCGCCAGCCTGGGGGTGACCTACGGCGCGCACGAGGCGGGCGACCTGCATCCGCATGCCCCGCTTGCCCTGATGGACAGTTTTGCCGAGGTATACGCATGGCTGAACGCGAACGCCTGATCTGCGCCGCCAGCGATCTCGTCGAACTGGGCCGTGGCGTGCGTTTCGAGTTGATGCGTTTCGGCCAGCCGCAGCAGGCCTTCGTGGTGCGTTATGACGGCCAGCCGCGTGCCTTTCTCAACCAGTGCGGCCATGTACCGGTGGAACTCGACTGGCAGGAAGGCGAATTCTTCGACTACTCGCGGCTATACTTGATCTGCTCCACGCACGGCGCGCTCTACCATCCCGCAAGCGGACACTGTGTCGGCGGGCGCTGTGCCGGGCGCGGCCTGATCCCGGTCCCGGTCGTCGAACGCGACGGCCATGTGTATGTGTTGGAAACAGCCTGATGGAAAAACAATGAGTGAACCAGAAAAATCTGCCCCGGCAAATTGGGAACGTGAAGTCCTGGAAAAACTGGCGCTGTCGGCGATCCAGGAACAGCGCCGCAGCCGCCACTGGAGCATCCTGTTCAAGACGCTGGGCTTCCTGTATCTCTTCATCATCCTGTTTCTCGCGGCCGGCTGGTTCGGGTCGGACGGCGTGTCGATCAAGGAACACACCGCGCTGGTCGATTTGCAGGGCGAGATCGCATCCGACAAGGCCAGTGCCGATACCGTGATCGCCAGCCTGCAGAGCGCGTTCGACGACAAGAAGACCAAGGGCGTGATCCTGCGCATCAACAGCCCCGGCGGCAGCCCGGTCCAGGCCGGCCAGATCCATGACGAGATCAAGCGCCTGCGCGGCCTGCATCCGGATATCCCCCTGTATGTCGTGGTGGACGACATCTGTGCCTCGGGTGGCTATTACGTCGCGGTCGGGGCCGACAATATCTTCGTCGACAAAGCCAGCATCGTCGGCTCCATCGGCGTGCTGATGGACGGTTTCGGCTTCACACAGACCATGCAGAAACTCGGCGTCGAACGCCGCCTGCTGACCGCGGGCGAAAACAAGGGTTTCCTCGATCCTTTCTCGCCGGTCGATCCCAAGCAGGAGGCTTATGCCAAACAGATGCTGGAGGAGATCCACGGCCAGTTCATCAGCGTGGTTCGCGAAGGCCGCGGCAAGCGCCTGAAGGAAACCCCCGAGATGTTCAGCGGCCTGGTATGGAGCGGCGAAAAGAGCATCCAGCTGGGCCTCGCCGACGGCTACGGCACGGTTGAATCGGTCGCGCGCGACGTCATCAAGGCCAAGGACATCGTCGACTTCACCCAGCATGAAGGCCTGGCCGAGCGGCTGGCCGGACGCCTGGGCGCATCGATGGCGAAGGCGCTGACGCCATTCGAAAAAGCGGGCGTCACGCTGCGTTGAGCGATTACCGCCCGATCGCTTGTGCGGATCACGAACGCCTGGAGTTTGCGGCACTCACGCGGCAGTGGTTGGATGTGCGGGTAGACGGTACATCGCAGAGGCTGCTGCCGCTGGATATGTATACCCGCGACGGTGCGGAGTGGTTGCAGGCGCGGAATGAGACGGGGGAGGGGGTGGTGCTCAGGCTGGATCGCCTGAAGCTCTGAGTATGCGAAGTTAAATGCTTGAAAGCTAACACGAGCAATAGATTTCGAATAGTACGATGTGCCAACGACCGACTGCCGCCTAATACTTTAGTCGTATAGACAGGCGGAAGGCGCGCAATATACAGTCCTGATGGTTTTCAGGCACAAGCTGGCTGGGTGTGATGGAATGTCAGCACACATCGAAAGCCGCCACCTAAATTCATCCGGGTCTTACCATGCGCGCTTTTACATCAAGACATCTGGTGTTGTTTATCGGGTTGTTTATGACGCTTTCCGCGCATAGAACAGCGACAGCCAGCGAGATCGAGAAATTGCTGGCATTGCCAGAAAATAAGGTAGACGTCGGCATTGTCGCCCTGACTCTCGCCAAAGAGTTCTACCCGAATCTTGATGTTGCAGCCTATTCCTCTAGGATCGACCTGCTGGCCGAAAAGGTCAGGTGGCTTGCCAAGGGTACACAAGACCCTGAGCAAAGAATTCGGGTGCTGAACACGGTTCTGTTTCGTCAGGCGGGTATCCATTACGACCGCACTCCGTTCTCCCGCAGCAGGCAGGACTACTATTTTCTGAATGGTATCCTTGATACGAAGCAGGGCCTCTGCTACACCATGCCGCTATTGTATGTTGCCGTCGCTCAGCGACTTGGTTATCCGATCTACCCTGTCGCCGCTCCCGATCATCTGTTCGTGCGCTACGTCAACCCGGATTTCAAGGAACAGAACATAGAAACCACCAATGGAGGCAAGTATTTTTCGGACGATATGTATGCCGAAGATTTCGCCATTGGCTTCAAAGGGCGGGCAAGCGGGAGCTATCTCAGAACCTTGAGCTACAAAGAATTCCTTGGGGAAATCGTGGCAGCAAATGCCTATTTCTATGCGCAGCGAGGAAACACCCGAAAGTCCATTCGATATTTTGAATTGGCCGTCAAACTTGACCCACGGTTCGCTGATCATTATTCAAATTTGGCGAGCGTATATCAAAGGCTGAGCAAATCTCTGTCCGGCGGGGCAGCAATGCGTTATCAAGTGAAAGCGCAACAAGCTGCCGAAAAGGCTAAGGAGCTTGGTTTTGTAAGCTATAAGGCGCTAGCGATTGGGCAAAAAACTAGGGGGGGATGAAAAATCATGAAGCGGTTCATTGTGTTAGTTCTGACTTTGTTGTCGACTTCCATGGCTCAGGCTATGTACTACGATCGCGAGACGGGCCTACATTACAACTACTTCAGGGATTACGACCCAGCGGGTGGGCGATACTTGGAGGCGGATCCGATCGGGCTTGATGGGGGACTCAATATTTACGAATATGCCCGGTCCAACCCACTTCTCTATACCGATCCGCTTGGTTTAACAGCCATTATGTTTGACCCATCGAGAGGTACATTGACTGTCGATCCACAAACAAAGGGACGTGCCCCCTATACTATGCCGGCTTCATCGGGTCGGCCGAATTGTGGATGCGACGAAACGAACAAGAATAAAGGGCCGATCCCGAAAGGGAATTACACGCTTAACAACAAGCAGCTTACCAACCCTGGTGCCTTGGGCGACATCGTTAGAAATTTGCGCGGTGATTGGGGTGACTGGCGAGCGCCGTTAACCCCATCTTCAGGAACCAATACCCACCGTCGATCAGGCTTCTTCCTGCATGGTGGTTCGTATGCCGGTTCGGCTGGTTGCATTGATGTGGGTGGCGGAGTATTTGGTAACGATCAGACCGACCAATTGCGGAAGGACATCATGGGTGATCCTGATGGGGCGGTGCCGGTGATCGTCAAATGATGAATCGAAAATCTCTCTCGGGGGCCATGATTGGCGCAATCAGTTGGATTGCTGGCTATTGGATGATTCGCTTCGTAGGGGGTGGCATGAGCGCAGTTGATGCTTATGCGTTGCTGGTGGGTTGGTGGTTTACGGCTTATGTATCTTCGAGATTTGCATTATCCATTGCGGTAGCGGTTCTTCTGTCTTTGGGGTATTGGGTACTGTTTGTCATCGCAGCATTAGTTGGTCAACCCTGGTTTTACAGAGATGTTCTTGATCTCACCTTCCCCGCCGTGCTTTGGATAGGCCTGTTACAGGCCGTAGTCATTGGCAGCCCCATTTTATTTGACCGGTTGTTTCAGCGTGTTAGCCAAATTGGTTCACATGTCCACAGCTCTGATTCTTGATTAATGAATCTGAAGAAGCCGCCAATTTCATGAACGACGAACATGTAGCAGATAGGGTCAGTTCTTGAAAAAAGCCCACAAATTCAGGAAGAGTGCGAGGTGTGTAACAAATGATTATCGGATACCTTGTTTGCTTCGCTCTTGGGAACGTGGCCTACTTCTTGATGGCTAAGTTTGATCTGCCAATACGAATTACTGTCGCACTGGCTGTATTTTTAATCCTATCAGTTGTTCTGACAGTGTGGGTTGTTCGAATTGGAGACAAACCACCACCCGATGCGATAACCGTTGTCCCAGAATGAAATAATGAACAATCTAACGGACCATAAAATAAAAGATAAACTCCTTGCCGTATTTGTTGTAGGTCTATACGCAGAAGGGGTCAATCACAAAGGGTTCAGGTTGACCGGAACTGAACCTAACTTTCGTTCCCGGTTTTGCTTTGTAAATATCTGAGCTATTCAAATCCGATCCCGAATACGACCAGGCGATCCTTGACCGCATCGGTCTTGCCGCGCCAGCTTTTGGCGCTATAAGTCTGGATCAGCTGGCTCGGCAAACTGAGATCCGCGCCGACGCTGACGAGCGTATCGGGCGACAGGGCGGTGGCCAATGCGTCCAGCAGGGCGGCGCTGCGGTAGGGCGTCTCGATGAAGAGCTGGGTGGCGCGGTCGCGGCGCGCGGTTTTTTCCAGTTCGCGGATGGCCTGACTGCGCTCGGGTTCCTTGGCGGGCAGGTAGCCGTGGAAGGCGAAGCGCTGCCCGCCCAGGCCCGAGGCCATCAGCGCCAGCAGGATCGACGATGGGCCGATCAGCGGAACCACGCGAATAGCCGCGCGATGCGCGGCCAGGACGAGCGCCGCCCCAGGGTCGGCCACCGCAGGGCAGCCCGCTTCCGACAGCAGGCCGACGTCGTGGCCGGCCTTGAGCGGCGCCAGCAGCGGGGCGATTGCGGTGGCCGGCGTGTGTTCGTTGAGCTCCTCGAGGTGCAGCGCCTGGATCGGTTGCGGATGGCCCATCGCCTTCAGGTGCGCGCGCGCAGTCTTGGCGCGTTCGACGACGAAGTGCTCGAGCCGGCGCGCGACCGCGAGTGTGTCGGGCGGCAGGCAGGCCTCGGGGTTGACCGGGCCCAGCGGCACCGGAATCAGGTAGAGGCTGCCCGTCACGAAATCAAGCCTGGCGCCATGTGAGGACGTCGACGCCTTCGTTCAGCAGCATTTCGGTCAGCGCCATCAGCGGTAAACCGATCAGCGCAGTGGGATCGGGGCTGTCCATGCGCGCCATCAGGGCGATGCCGAGTGATTCGCTTTTGGCCGAGCCGGCACAGTCGTAGGGCTGTTCCTTGTGGAGGTAGACGGTGATCTGCGCGTCGCTGAGCGGCCGGATGTGCACCACGGTCGGCACGTCGCGCGTCTGGGTGTGACTGGTGCGGCTGTTCAGCAGCGTCAGCGCGGTGTGGAACACCATGGCCTTGCCCTGCATTTTCTTCAGCTGGGCGAAGGCCTTGTCGAAATCGCCAGGCTTGCCGAGTTGTTCGTCGTCCAGCATCAACACCTGATCCGATCCGATGATGAGGGCGTCCGGATAAGTCGATGCGGCGGCCTGTGCCTTCAGTACCGACAGGCGCAAGGCGGTGGCCGAGGGCGACTCGTCCTGCAGCGGGGTTTCGTCGACGTCGGGCGCCAAAATGTCGAACGGGATATGCAGGCGCGACAGCAGTTCGCGCCGGTAGCGTGAGGTGGAGGCCAGGACAAGCTTCATTTCTTTTTATTCTGGCTGAATTTCCACCAGTGCCATGTCGGGCGTTACCGCATCGCCTTTCTTGCAGAAAATGCTGATGACGACGCCGGCGATCGGCGCCTGCACCTCGTTTTCCATTTTCATCGCTTCGATCACCAGCACGCCGTCACCGGCCTTGACCGTCTGGCCGATCTTCACCAGCACGTCGACGATGGTGCCGGGCATGGCGGCGGTAACGTGGCCGGGATGGCTGGCGCGCGGCTTCTGGCCGGGCGCGGGAGCCGCAGCGGTTTTGCGCGGCGTATTGTCGCTGCCGGCTGACACCGCGACCTCGTTCAGCGGCTCGACCAACACTTCTTCCGAGACGCCGTCGATCGACACGAAATAGGGACGCTGCGCGGCGTCACTGCGGCCACTGCCGGACAGCTTGATGTGGTAGGTCTCGCCGTGCAGCGTAATCTTGAATTCGTCGGCGGCGTAGCGCGGCGCGCTGTCTTCCTGCGACGCGCCCGCCGGCAGCAGTTGTTCGGGCTTGAGGCTGCCGGCCGCGCGTTCCTGCAGCCAGGTCTTGCCGATCTCGGGGAACATGGCGTAGGTCAGCACGTCCTCGTCGGACTTGGCCAAGCCTTCGATCTCGCCGCGCAGCTTGTCGAGCTCGTCGGCGATCAGGTCGGCCGGACGGCAGGTGGTGACCTCGAGGTCGCCAATGGCGAGCTTGCGCACCTCCTCGTTGACGTGCCCCGGCGCCTTGCCATAGCGGCCCTGCAGGTAGAGCTTCACCTCGTTGGTGACCGATTTGTAGCGTTCGCCCGTGAGCACGTTCAACGCGGCCTGGGTGCCGACAATCTGCGAGGTAGGGGTGACCAGCGGCGGGTAGCCGAGGTCCTGGCGCACGCGCGGGATTTCGTCGAGCACGGCGTCCATGCGGTCGAGCGCGCCCTGTTCCTTCATCTGGTTGGCCAGGTTGGAAATCATCCCGCCCGGCACCTGGTTGATCAGCACGCGGGTGTCGGTGCCGGTGAAGGCCGATTCGAACTGCCAGTATTTCTTGCGCACCTCCTTGAAGTAGGCCGAGATCTCCTCGATCAGCGGTAGCGACAGGCCGGTGTCGTAGGCGGTGCCGGCAAGCGCGGCGACCAGGCTCTGCGTGGTGGGATGGCTGGCGCCCTCGGCAAACGCGCCGACGCTGGTGTCGATGAGGGTGGCGCCGGCCTCCACCGCCTTCAGGTGCGTCATGTGCGCGAGGCCGGAGGTGGCGTGGCTGTGGGTGTGGATCGGCAGGTGGGTGGCTTCTCGGATCGCGCACACCAGGTCATACGCGGTATAGGGGGTGAGCAGGCCCGCCATGTCCTTGATCGCGATGGTGTCGCAGCCCATCTCGGTCAGCCCCTTGGCGAGCCCGACAAAATGCGGAATGTCGTGCACCGGGCTGGTGGTGTAGCAGATCGCGCCTTCGGCGTGCTTGCCGGCGGCTTTCACCGCTTCGATCGAGACCTTGAGATTGCGCAGGTCGTTCATCGCGTCGAATACGCGGAAGACGTCGACGCCGTTGTCTGCCGACTTCTGCACGAAGGCCCGCACCACGTCGTCGGAATAATTGCGGTAGCCCAAGAGGTTCTGCCCGCGCAGTAGCATCTGGATGCGCGTGTTGGGCAATGCCTTCCTGAGCTTGCGCAGGCGTTCCCACGGGTCTTCGCGCAGGAAGCGCACGCAGGCGTCGAAGGTGGCGCCGCCCCAGGCTTCGAGCGACCAGAAGCCGACCTGGTCGAGCTTGCCGCAGATCGGCAGCATGTCTTCCGTGCGCATGCGGGTGGCGATGAGCGACTGGTGACCGTCGCGCAGGACGAGATCGGTGATGTGTACTTTGGCCATGATTGATTAAAGTCCCTGATGCGCGGCAATGGCGGCAGCGATGGCGGCTGCGATCACTTCCGGCGGTTTCTTTTCGGTGTACTGGGTGAGTTCGGGGTGCATTTCGACGAAGCTAGTGTTGAAACGCCCGCTGCGGAACTCGGGATTCTTGAGAATTTCCTGGTAATAGGGAATCGTCGTCTTCACGCCATACACCAGCATGTCGGCGCGCGCCCGGCGGCCCCGCGCGGCAGCGGGCACCCCGGGGAGATTACACACCCTGGGGTTTGGGCACCACGAATAGAAAAATGGCGGG
>JAIBEL010000034.1 GCA_019459285.1 Rhizobium sp.
CCGCGCGCCGCCCCCCGCTGCTGCCCCGGCCGGGCCGCGCGCGCGCGCGCGGCCTCACGTGCGGCCTGCTCCGCCACCACCCGGTTGAGGCGCTCGACCAGCTGGGTCAGGCTGCGTTCGTTGCGCTTCAAGGTGGAAATCTCGCGCCGCTGTTGCTGGATTTGCACGGAGAGTTTCTGCAACACCTGCTCGCGGGCGTGCTTGTCGGCCAACAGCTTTTGCTGCTCGGCTTCGTGCGAGGCCTGCAATTGCGCCAGATCGGTTGTCTTCTGCGAGGCTTGCTGCTGCAAGGCGGACAGGTGCGCCAAATCGGCACGCAGTGTCTCGATGATGGCTTGCTGCGCACGCGAGAGGTGGGCCAGATAGCGCAAATCACGTGCAGTCTGGTTGGGGTCCGCACCATTCAGGATGAGCTTGAGCGCATCGCCCTGCCCGCGTTGGTAGGCGCCCTTGAGCGTCTGAGCCAGATGGGTCTGCTGTTCACGGATACGCGCCGAGGTTGCATCGGCCTGCTGCGTCAGCGACTGTAGATCGCTCTGGGTCCGCTGGCGTTCGCCATCCAGTTGCCGTAACTGGCGTACGGCATTGCTGATCGCCCGTTCGGACTGACGCAACTCGTCGGCCGCTTCCTGGCGATGCGTCTGCGTGTCGCGAAAATCCTGCTGCAGGGTTTGCAGGCGCTGTTTGAGGGCGTCGAGTTCAGACTGCTTGCGGTCGGCCTGGTTGGCGCTGACACACAGCGGCCCGGACAGTGCCAGCAGGACGAAGAGTTGTTTGAGGTTCACCCTGGCGAGCTTACCCGAACCGGACGGGCTTACTCAAACTGCACCAAGGCCTCGCCGGTCATTTCGGGCGGTTGCGCCACGCCCATCATCTTCAGCAGGGTCGGGCTGACATCCTCGAGCGCGCCGGTTTCCGCCAGCGTGGCATGGCGCCGTCCAACGTAGATCAGCGGTACCAGGTTCATGGTATGCGCGGTATGCGGCTGACCGGTTGCGGCGTCGCGCATCAATTCGGCGTTGCCGTGGTCGGCGGTGATCAGCACCTCCCCACCCCGTGCCTGCTGCGCGTCCACCACCCGGCCCAGACAGGTGTCGACCGTCTCGATCGCCTTGATCGCAGCCTGCAGGTCGCCGGTGTGGCCCACCATGTCGGGATTGGCAAAGTTGCAGACGATGAGATCGTATTGCTGGCTGCCGATCGCGGCGACCAGCTTGTCGGTCACCTCGAAGGCACTCATCTCGGGCTTGAGGTCATAGGTTGCCACGTCGGGGGACGGCACCAGCACGCGATCCTCGCCGGGGAAAGAGACCTCCTCACCGCCATTGAAGAAGAAAGTGACGTGGGGATATTTCTCCGTTTCGGCGATGCGTAACTGGCGCAAGCCGAGGTTGGCAGCATATTCGCCCAGGCCATTCTTGATCCGTTCGGGGGGAAAGGCGACCGACACCTGGAAATCGTCGCTGTAGCCGGTCAGCGTGCAGTAGGTCGCCAGCCGTGGGGTGACCTCGCGTTCGAACTCGCTGAAATCGGGCTCGATGAAGGGACGCGACAACTGGCGCGCACGGTCGGAACGAAAATTGAGAAAAATGACCGAATCGCCATCTTCCATTTTCACCGGCTTGCCATCGGGCGGCAGGATGGCCGTGGCCTTGACGAATTCGTCGGTTTCGCCGCGTGCGTAGGCGGCTTCCAGTCCGGCCAGCGCATTCTCCGCCATGAACTCGGCGCGCCCCTGGGTCAGGAGATCGTAGGCGGATTTGACCCGCTGCCAGCGCCGGTCGCGGTCCATCGCGTAATAACGGCCGATCATGGATGCGATATGGCCGACGCCGGTCTGCCCGATTTTCTCGTTGAGGCGACGCAAATAGATCTCGGCGCTTTTGGGCGGCGTGTCGCGACCATCCAGGAATACGTGCAGACAGACCTTGTGCAGCCCCTCGCGCGCCGCCAGAGCGAGCAAGGCATGGAAATGCGACTCGTGACTGTGCACACCGCCATCCGACAGCAAGCCCAGCACATGCAGCGTCCTGCCATTGTCGCGTGCCAAATGTACGGCGTTCAGCAGGGCCGGATTGGTGTAGAAATAGCCCGATTCGATGGCGCGGTCGATGCGGGTGAATTCCTGATACACCACCCGTCCCGCGCCGATGTTCAGATGCCCCACCTCGGAATTGCCCATTTGCCCTTTGGGCAGCCCCACTTCCGATTCCGATGCATGAATGAGGGTATGGGGATTATTCTTCCATAACCGGTCCCAATTGGGCTTGGTAGCCTGGGCAATCGCGTTGTCCGCGCTTTCTTTGCGGCAACCAAAACCGTCGAGGATGATGAGGAGAACCGGCACGGTTTTCATGAAAAAATTTATATAACCTGACTCGTTTTCGTGGAAATATTTTAATATATGCGTGATTGCTAATCTATACGCAATCCAAAAAGTAAGATTATAAGTAGCGCACGGCTGTATTTTGACGAAGTTGGCCGCGCCGTTACGCGACCCGTAGGACTGAGGAATGAATATGGCAGCTGACTGGGATCAAGTGGACCTCATGGACAAGGACGAGCACATCGAGCAAGCCTCGCGTGCGATGAAGGCCATGTCACATCCGCTGCGCCTGAAAATTCTTTGTGTACTGGGCGACAAGGAAGTCAGCGTCCAGGATATCGTCGACCATGTCGGTACGTCGCAAAGCAATATCTCGCAGCATCTCGCCATCCTGCGCGACAAAGGGGTGCTGCGCACCCGCAAGGACGCCAACCGCGTGTTTTATCGCGTGGGCGACACCCGCACCCTGAAGCTTCTGGGCATGATGCGCGACGTCTTTTGCGGTTTCACCAAATAACTCGATTCGCACCCCCAGGTCGGGCCGCGCGCAAGCATGCCGGGCCTTGTGTTTTGAATGCGCCGCTCAATCATTTCCAGTCTGGGGAAGGGCGCCCCGCCCCTGCCAACCCCAGTACAGCACCGGGATAACGAAAAGCGACAGTAGCGGTGCCGTCAGCATGCCGCCCACCAACGGCGCGGCAATCCGCTTCATCGCTTCGGAGCCGGCGCCGGTGCTGAACATGACGGGCAGCAGACCCGCCACGATCACCGCCACCGTCATCATCTTGGGCCGCACGCGCATGAGCGCGCCCTGAACGATCGCCTGCCGGAGCTCGACGCGATCAACCGGCTGGCTGCCTGACGGCCGCGCATCCTCGACGGCCTTGTCGATATAGAGCAGCATCACGACCCCGAACTCCGCCGCCACGCCCGCCAGCGCGATGAAGCCGACACCCACCGCCACCGACAGGTTGTAGCCCAGCCAGTAGACCAGCCAGAACCCGCCCACCAGGGAAAACGGCAGGCAGACCGCGACCAGCAGCACCTTGCCTGGCTCGCGGAAGTGCAGGTACAGCAGCAGCAGGACCAGCAGCAGGGTGAGCGGAATCAGCCACTGCATTTTTTGCCGGGCATGTTGCAGATTCTCATACTGGCCGGACCAGGCAAGGGCGTAGCCGGGCGGCAGCCTGACCTGGGCGTCGACCGCCTGCCGGGCTGCCTCGACGTAGCCGCCCAGATCTCGGCCTTCGATGTCGAGATAGACGTAGCCGGTCAGGCGTCCGTTTTCGCTCTTGATTTCGGCCGGCCCGTCGGCGATGCGCAGGCGGGCGACTGTCCCGAGCGGCACCTGAATTCCGGACGGCGTGGCAATCCGGCTCTCGGCAAGCGCCTCCATCGAGTCGCGCAAAGCGCGCGGATAGCGCAAGTTGATGGAAAACCGTTCGCGCCCGTCCACGACCGTACCGATGTTCTCCCCGCCGATGGCGCTTTGCACCAGGCGTTGCACCGCCGCGACGGTGATGCCATAGCGCGCGGCCTGCGCGCGGTCGATATCGATATCCAGATACCGCCCGCCGGTGACGCGTTCGCCGAATACGGCGCGCGTTCCGGGGATGTTTTTCAGCGTGGCTTCGAGCGTTTCCGCCAGTGCGGCGATCCCGGCCAGATCGGGGCCGGTGATCTTGATGCCGACCGCCGTGCGGATGCCGGTGGACAGCATGTCGATGCGAGTGCGAATCGGATAGCCCCAGGAATTGGTCAGCCCGGGCAACCGTACGGTGCGGTCGAGCTTCTGGATCAGTTCCTCTACCGTCTCACCCGGCGGCCATTCGTTCCTTGGCTTGAGTAAGATGGTGGTTTCCAGCATGGACAGCGGCGCAGGGTCGGTTGCACTGTCGGCGCGGCCGGCCTTGCCGAACACGCGCGCCACTTCCGGCATCTGGCGGATCAGGCGATCGGTGATCTGCAGAATATTGGCGGCCTCGTCGATGGATACGCCCGGCAGCGTGGTCGGCATGTACAGCAGGTCGCCTTCATACAGGGGCGGCATGAACTCGCTGCCCAAACGGGATACGGGCCATGCCGCACTGGCCAGCAGCAGAATGGCCAGCAACAGCACTCGTTTGGGGTGATTCAGCGACGCCAGCAGCGCGGGCCGGTAAAGCGCCTGCAGCACGCGGTTGAGCGGATTGCTGCGCTCATGGACGATGCGGCCGCGAATAAAATAGCCCATCAGCACCGGCGTCAGCGTGATGGCCAGCGCCGCGCTCGCCGCCATGGCATAGGTCTTGGTGTAGGCAAGTGGTGCGAACAGTTTTCCTTCCTGGCCCGAGAGTGCAAAAACCGGCAGGAATGACACCGTGATGATAAGCAGCGAGAAGAAGAGCGCGGGGCCGACTTCGACCGAGCTGGCGCGTGCGACCGCCCAGTAGTCGCTGCCGGGCCCAGCCCGCTCAAGATGCTTGTGCATGTTCTCGATCATCACGATGGCCGCATCCACCATGGCGCCGATGGCGATGGCAATGCCGCCCAGAGACATGATGTTGGCACTCACGCCCTGCTGCTTCATCACGATGAACGCCGCCAGGATGCCGACCGGCAGGGTGAGCGCGGCAACCAGGGACGAGCGCAAATGGAACAGGAACAGCAGACAGACCAGTGCCACCATCAAGGTCTCTTCCACCAGTTTGCTGCGCAGATTGTCGATGGCACGCGTGATGAGGCCGGAACGGTCATACGTGATCACCAGCTCGACGCCGGGCGGCAGGCCCGCCTGCAGTTCCTTGAGGCGGGCCTTGACGCGTGCCGCGGTTTCCAGCGCATTGTTGCCATAGCGCATGACCACGATACCGCCCGTGACGTCGCCTTCGCCATCGAGGTCGGTCACCCCTCGTCGCGCTTCCGGTCCCGTCTGGACATCTGCCACATCCTGCAGCCGAATGGGAACGCCCTCGGCATCCGTGCCCAGGGGAATCGTGCGGAAATCGTCCAGCGTCTTGAGATAACCATTGGCGCGGATCATGTATTCGGCGCGTGCCATCTCCATGACCGACCCGCCGCCCGAGAGATTGCTGTCGCGCACCGCCTGGCTGACCTGTTCCAGCGAAATCCCGTAGGCGGCCAGGCGGTTAGGATCCACCTCGATCTGGAACTGGCGCGTCATGCCGCCGACGCTGGCCACCTCGGCCACGCCGGGCAGGCCCTGCAACTCGTATTTCAGATAAAAGTCCTGGATGGCCCGCAACTGGTCCGCATCGTAACGATGGTGGCGATCCACCAGCGCGTATTCGAATATCCAGCCTGTGCCGGATGCATCGGGTCCGAGCGTGGGCGTCACGCCCGCCGGCAACCGTGACGCCGCCTGGCTCAGATATTCCAGCACGCGGGAACGTGCCCAGTACGGATCGACACCGTCCTTGAAAATGACGTAGACATAGGACTCGCCGAACATGGAAAAACCGCGCACGGCCGTGGCGCCCGGAACCGACAACAGGCTCGACGTCAGCGGATAGGTCACCGAATCTTCCACGAGCTGCGGCGACTGGCCGGGATACGCCGTCTTGACGATGACCTGGGTATCGGACAGGTCCGGTATCGCATCCAGCGCAATATTCTGCGCGGAATACACGCCCCAGGCCGCCAGCAGCAGTGTGGCCAGCAGCACCAATAGCCGGTTGGCGAGCGACCACTCGATGATTCGCCGGATCATGCTCAGTGGCTGTTCTGCATGCGCTGCACGGAATCGTTCAGGGAGGCCGCCGCATCCAGCAGAAACTGCCCGCTCACGGCGACCCGCGCACCCTCCTGCAACCCGTCGGTGATCTCGACGAGGTCGCCGCTCTCGATGCCCGTTTCCACGGGAACCGGCATGAAATGCCCGCCTTCCCGTGCCAGCATGACCCGGTTGCCCCGGCCGGTACGAATCACGGCCGAACGCGGTACCGCGAGCGCCGTTCGCGGATGCGTGGCGATGACGACATCCACGAACGCGCCCGGCCGAAGCTGGTGATCCGCGTTCTTCACCGTCAGGCGCGCCCGGGCCGTGCGAGTCGCGCCATCCACCGTAGGCAATGCGAACGCGAGATGCCCTGTCAGCGGCGGTCGCCCGGAATGAGGAAACGTCACGGTCACGCGGTCGCCTTCCCTGACCCATTCGAGCTGGTCGGGATACAGGACAATGTCGATCCAGACTGTGGCGACATCGGCCACGGTCAGCAGCCTGGTCATCGGCGTCACGTAGTCGCCTTCCCGTGCACCGATCTGGGTGACGAAGCCGGATCGGGCGGCATACACCGGTAGCCGGTCAATCGTGCGGCGGGTGGACTCGATGGTGGCGAGCGTGGCGGCGCCGACATCGGCATAGGCGAACTTCTCCCGCGTCCGGATGCGTTCACGCGCCAGGCTGGCGGCCATCTGGGCATTCTGGCCGGAAAAATCCGTCATGTTTTCCAGCAGTTGATCCCGCCGCTGCAGCAGTTCGATATATTCGCGCTGGCGCTGCACCAGTTCGGGCGAGTAGATCTCATACAGGATCTGCCCCGCAGTGACCCGCTGACCCGGCGCGCTGACATGCAGCTTGCGGATCCAGCCGTCGGTCTTGGGGCTGATGCTGTAAAGGGAAGTCTCGTCGATACCCACGTTGCCGTAGGTATGCACCTCCCGGCTGAGGCGATGCGTCGCCACGTCCGCCAGTCGCATGCCCATGCGCTGCTGCAATGCCGTATCGACCTGCATACCTGCTGCACGATGGTCGTGCGCCGCGCCCGTCTCCACCAGATCCATTCCGCATATCGGACACGATCCTGGGTGGTCCTGGAGAATGTTGGGATGCATGGGGCAGACCCACGTTTTCTGGGCGGCCCCCGTTCCATCCAGATGTTCGAGGCGCTCAGCAGCCTGCGCGGATTGCACGAGGCCGTCCGCATTCGCGCCCGGGAGCCGTTCTGCAAAATACGCGACGCCGGCCATGCAGACAGGAACGGACAGCAGCACGCCGTAATACAGCGCACGAAGAAACGACGAGGTCATGGGAGGATATCCTGCCTGTTGCTGACGTGTATCGAAGGCCGTCCGGATCGGGACGGCTAGACGTTCTTCGGCTTGGCCTTGACCAGTTTCATCTTGCACACCGGGCATTTTCCGGGTTCGTGGCGATGGACCTCGGGATGCATGGGACATGTCCAGTTGCCCTCGGCATTGCGCGGTGCGAGCGAATCCGGCCGGTCGCTGCCGGCAGTCCTGATATTCGTTGCAGGCCCTCCTCCGTCCTGGCCTGCCGCTTGAGCAACATAAACCGGCGCAACGCCGGCGAGCACGGCAAGGAACGATACATTCGCCAGTACGCGTGCGACGGGTTTCGACTGTCGTTTGACATTCATGGGGTGGGTCTCCGTATTATGTCGAGTGGGGGGGGGGGGGGGGGGGGGGGGGGGGGGGGGGGGGGCG
>JAIBEL010000038.1 GCA_019459285.1 Rhizobium sp.
CAGACGCCGTGGCGTGTGACCCCGTTTTTGGGGGGGGGGCGGGTCTCGGGGGTCGGCATGACTGCGACGGACGGCGTGTATGTGCAGGGCCGGCGCATCGACACCGGCGACTGCAGCGGCCCGAAAAGCGCGCGCAACATCCTTCTGCATCCGGATGTCGACGCGGCGGTGCTGGAGACCGCCCGCGGCGGGCTGTTACGTGAAGGTCTGGCGTTCGACCGCTGCAAGGTCGCGGTGGTGACGAATATCGGCATGGGCGACCATCTCGGCCTCAACTTCATCACCACGGTGGAGGATCTCGCCGTGCTGAAGCAGGTCGTGGTGCAGAACGTCGCGCCGGACGGCATGGCAGTTCTCAATGCCTGCGATCCCAAGTGTGTCGAGATGTCGATCCATTGCCCGGGATCGGTCATCTTCTTCGCCGGCGAGTCCCATCATCCCATCATCGCGGCCCATCGCGCCCAGGGCAATCGGGTGGTCTACCTGGATGGCGACTGCCTCGTGGCGGCGCTGGGCGACAGCGAGCAACGCCTGCCGCTGGCGGAGATCCCGCTGACGCGCGGCGGCACCATCCGTTTCCAGATCGAGAACGTGATGGCGGCCACGGCTGCCGCCTGGGCGCTGGAGCTGGACTGGAACATCGTCCGACGCGGCCTGCACAGCTTCGACAGCACGGCGCAGAACGTCCCGGGCCGCTTCAACCTGTTCGATTACCGGGGCGCCACGCTCATCGCTGACTATGGCCACAACCCCGATGCCATTCTTGCCCTCGTCAGGGCGGTGGACGCCCTGCCGGCGCAGCGCCGGATCGTCGTGATCAGCGGCGCAGGCGACCGGCGGGACGAGGACATCCGCGAACAGACGCGTACCCTGGGCGCGGCATTCGACGAGGCCATTCTCTACCAGGACCAGTGTCAGCGTGGCCGTGCAGAAGGCGAGGTGCTGGCGTTGCTGCGGGAGGGGTTGCGCGACGCTCCGCGCACGCGCGACCTCACGGAAGTCACCGGCGAATTCCTGGCCATCGATATCGCCCTGTCGCATCTGAAGGCCGGCGACCTGTGCCTGATCCTGATCGATCAGGTGGAGGAGGCCCTGGCCCATATCGCCGGGCGCATCGCCGAGTCCTGACAGGCGGCTGCTGTCGCTGACGCTCCCGCCCGGCGATGCCGGACGCCCCGCTGAACTATTGCCGACCGCTCCCTATCCAAGTGGCTGCTTGCTCGTCATGGGCATCGACTTTGCTTGTGTCGAGCACAGGCATGCCGTTTCCCTGGAGGAGGTGGAAACTTCATGAAAAACTCATGGAAAGACAGCATCTACCTGCAACGTGAAGAACTGGCCCGCATCCTGCGCGAGCCATTGGCGCAACTGGCCGGGCATTGCGCACCGGCATGGGGCGATGGCGGTGCGCTGGATGCCGTTCTCGCCGCGCACTTTGACGGCATCCCGCATTGTTCCTTTCTTTACTGCGTAGGGGGCGATGGGGTTCAGATCTGCAACAACGTCGGCCAGCATGGAATCGAGCCAGGTTACCTCGGGCGCGACCGCTCGCAACGCCCCTACATGAAGGAGGCGGTGCCGGTGTGGGGGTTTCTGCTCTCGGATGCCTACATCGGGCTGAACCGACACCGTCCTTCGCTTACCGCGCTGCAGATCGTGAGCCGGGACAGCCAGAGCCTGGGCTATCTCGGAGCCGACTTCGACTTGCGCAATCTGCCGGTGACGTCCGCGCTCTATGAAGAGCCCGGATATTGGCGGCAGGTGAAAGGCGATCCGGCGATCCGTGGCACCGTATTTCAGCAGTGCCGGGTGGAAAGCCCGATGGATGGCAATCTGGAACAGGCCCTGTCCATCCTCGAGGAATTGCTGACGCAACGCGGCGTGTTTCAATGCCAGATCCATTTCTCCAGCAGTCAGGCCACGATCTGGACCGTGGACGATCCGTTCCGTTATCGCATTCTGGATGCCGACGCCCTGAGCGACCCGGATATCTGCCTGCTCTATCCTCCATGCCCATATCCCGCCGACGCGGCCATCCCGCCGGGCGACATCAACCGGATACTCGGGACGATGCAGGCCTTGCGGCTCACCGATCCGACTTTTTATCTGCGCATGGCCTCGATCAATATTTTCAACGGTTTGGTGAGCGTGACGTTTTCATGCGATGGTTCCCACTACATGTCGCATGTGGAATTCCTGATGAGGGACACGTCATTCTGGTTCTGATCCCGGCATAAAGACCTGCATGGACATGCATCGGGCGCGATAATCGCGTCTCGAGCGGGCGTGAGCCCGAAGGTTCCATAGATTATGGGGGAAGCGCCATCATGAACTGTACGAGATTTCTTTGTGTGATCGGCTGCATGCTGGGGCTGGCAGCGCCAGCGACGGCGCAGACGCTGGAACCCGCGCTGTCGACGCGGACGCTGGTCAATGTCGACCCGCACGCGCATTACAAGGTGGTGTACGACATTCATTCCGCCGAGACGGCAGCAGGCATCAGCAAGGGCCTGTTCTATGCGCGCGGCCTGATCGAAGCCTACCGCAAGCAGGGCGTCATGCCGCAGCAACTCGACATCCATCTGGTGATGCATGGCGAGGCGGCGCAATATCTGCTCATCGACACGACCTATCGCGATGTCGTCGACGACCCGTTCGCGGTCAATCTCAATGCGAAGATCACCCAGGATTTGCTGGATCTTGGGGTGAGCGTGGAAATCTGCCACAGCGTCATGAAATCGAAGGGCTGGACGGCCGACGACGTCCTGCCGGGCGTGACGATCGTGCACGACGGCTATACGCGCATCGTCAAGCTGCAGAACGACGGGTACGCCTATATCGGCGGATTCTGAACGGGTAGAGCCCCTGCATCCTGGATGCCTTCCCGCACTTGATCATGCCGCCGAGACACGCTTCGAACGGGTAGGTTAATATCGGTCCGTCATGGCTTGGCCCCGCCCCCGATTCCCCTACGTTCAAAAACGCCACCGCGTCGGCCTGCTTTCGCTGCGGTTGTGGTTGCGCCACATGCTTTTCTGGAGCGGGGCGGTCGTCGTCGGCTTGGCAGCCACGGCGTTTGCCCTGAGCAGTGATTATGCGCATACGCTGTTCCGCTCGGTCGTGGCGGCGTCCCCCTGGCTGCCTTTCCTGGTCACGCCCCTGACGCTTGCCGGCGTGGCTGCACTGACGCAGCGTTATTTCAAGGGAGCGGAAGGCAGCGGCATCCCGCAGACGATCGCGGCCATCCGCATGTCCGAAGGCAGCAATCGCGACGCGGTACTGTCCTTGCGCGTGGCCATCGGCAAGATGTTCCTGACCTGCATCAGCCTGGCGGGCGGCGCCAGCGTGGGCCGTGAAGGTCCTACTGTTCAGGTGGGCGCGGCGCTGCTGTACAACCTGCGCTGGCTGGTCCGTTTCCCGCGGCATCTGATGGAGCGCGGCCTGATCGTTGCTGGCGGCGGCGCCGGCGTGGCGGCGGCCTTCAACACGCCGCTCGCAGGGATCGTGTTCGCCATCGAAGAAATGGCCCGGTCGTTCGAGGAGCGGTCCAGCGGCACCTTGGTTACTGCGGTCATCATTGCCGGTCTCGCCGCAGTCTATGTGCAGGGTAACTACACGTATTTCGGTGCGACCAATTCCACGCTCGCCGGGGCGTCCGGCTGGTTCGGCGTGTTGTTGTGCGGGCTGGCGGGCGGTCTGCTGGGCGGGGGATTCAGCCGTCTGCTGCTGGCCTTCTCGACGCACGGCCTGCCGGGCCGGGCGGGAGTGTTCGTTCGCTCCCACCCGGTGAAGTTTGCCGCACTCTGTGGCCTGGCGCTGGCGCTGATCGGCTTCGCATCCGGGAGCGCCGTCTACGGCAGCGGCTACGTGGAGGCCAAGCATCTGATCGAAGGCACGGGAACCGTGTCGGCGGGATACGGTATCTGGAAAATGCTGGCGACCTTCGTGTCGTTCGTCAGCGGCATTCCCGGCGGCTTGTTCGCGCCCAGCCTGTCGGCCGGTGCGGGAATCGGCCAGGTCGTGGCGGGCATGCTGGGCCAGGCGGATGCCGGCGCATTGATCGTGATCGGTATGGCAGCCTATTTTGCCGGCGTGGTCCAGGCGCCCATCACTGCGTTCGTCATCGTGATGGAAATGACCGGCAACCATGACATGGTGGTGCCCCTGATGCTGTCCACGCTACTGGCCACCGCCGTGTCGCGGGTCGTGTGCCCGCGGCCGCTGTACAAGGCCCTGGCGAGCAACTATCTGGCACGCGTACGCCCACCTGCCTGATTTGCTGTGAGATGCCCGATGCAGCGCAGAGACCCTGTGACGACCCTCCTGGAGTGTCCATGAAAACCTTGATTGTCTTGCTACTGGGCTTGGTGCTGACGATGTCAGGCTGCAGCAAGCTCACGCTGGAAAATTACAACAAGATCGCCATGGGCATGCCGTATGATGAGGTCGTCCAGCTGATCGGGGCGCCCGATCGATGTGACGATGTGATGGGCGTGCGCAGCTGCCAGTGGGGCGATGAGAAACATTCCGTCCATGTGAATTTTCTTGCGGGCCAGGTGCTGTTGTTCTCGTCCAGCAATCTGAAATAAGTTTGTCGAAGACCCGTGTGCCTGTACCGTGAGTGACAGGGCGTGCGTCGCTCCACCCTCCCGAAGGACATGAGCGAATCCGTCAAATCCTCCGTGCTGCGCCTGAACGAATTGCTGCCCCTGAAGGCGCGCCAGGACCGCCACGTGCCGGCATTCAGGGCCTTGCATCGCGCAGTGATCGTGTCTCTGGTCGTGCGCGGACGCCCGCCTTCTCGGGCGGAGATCGCCGCCCAGGTGGGCGACATGCAGGTTGACGCTGCACTTGCCCGGCTGGGAAACGATGATCTCGTCGTGCTGTCCGCAGACCGGCGTGACATCCTCGGGGCCTACCCCGTTACGTCGGAAATCACGCCGCATGCACTCGAGGTCAATGGCCACTCGATTTATGCCATGTGCGCGGTCGATGCGCTTGCGGTCAGCTCCTTGTTCGATTGTCCGGTACGCATCCGTTCGCATTGCCGGGTGACGGGGGATGCGGTCACGATCAGGCAGCACGGCGAACGCATCGTGGATGCCAGCCCGGCCGCAGCGCAGGTGGGCGTGCGCTGGCAGGCGCCTGCGGGCGACAGCGCCGCGCACAGCCTGTGCACCGAGATGATCTTCCTGAAAGACGTTGACGCCGCCGCCCAATGGCATGGGGGCAATTGGCAGACCCATAGCCTATACACGCTGGAACAGGCTGTGGCATTTGGCGTGGATTACTTCAGGCCGTTGCTCTGAGCGGCGGCTGCGGATGCGTAGACCCTCAAGGGATGGCAAACGGTGCCGATAGACAATATGAGACGTCTCGAATTGTCTGCATAAGGTGAATGGGTGCGTTTCTCCTGCCGTCGGGCGGTTTTTCGTGTAGGCCTCACTACAATGCATTCATGCCGGACCAAAGGGGAGGATGATGGCGCAGCAACCCGCAAGCTTGGCTGACTGGCTCGCCTTTTTGGGCCGGGCCGATATCCCCGTGCTGAAGCGCACTGCGCGCGAGCTGGAACGGCTGCGCGAGGACGAGGTTCAACTCAACGCGCGCGCGGTTGCCGACGTGGTCACCGACGACCCGCTGATGACGGTCAAGCTGTTGCGCTACATGCAGACGCACAAGCGCCGAAACCAGACTCACGAACTAGTCGACGTGAAACAGGCGTTGCTCATGATGGGGCTGGACACGTTTTTCCGCGAAGTGCCGGCAATGCCGATCGCGGAAGAAATGCTGAAGGAGCACCGTGCCGCGCTGGTGTATCTGCTGCGTACGGTCAGGCGGGCGCAGCGTTCGGCGTACTACGCCTTCGACTGGGCATTGCGCCTGCACGACATGCATGCCGAAGAGGTGCAGGTCTCCGCGCTGCTTACCCATGTATCCGAAATGTTGATGTGGTGTTTCAGCCCCGAGCGGATGCTCGAAATCCAGAAATTGCAGGCGACCGACCACGCCATGCGCAGTGCCGACGCGCAGACGCTGGTGCTGGGTTTTGCCGGCCTGGAGTTGCAGCGCCAGCTGACCATTGCGTGGCGCCTGCCCGAATTGCTGAGAAACCTGATGGATCCGGCGCTGGCGCAATCGGCCCGTGTGCGCAATGTCATGCTGGCGGTCAATCTGGCCCGACATTCCGCCCATGGCTGGCACGACGCGGCCTTGCCGGACGATTTCGACGAAATCGCCGCGCTGCTGCATATGGATCCGAACAAGGTGATGGCGCTGGTTAAGGCCGGCCCCCGGGGGGGGGGGGGGGGGGGGGGCGGGGGGGGGGGGGGGGGGGGGGGGGGGGGGGGGGGGGGGTGGGGGGGGGGGGGG
>JAIBEL010000017.1 GCA_019459285.1 Rhizobium sp.
GAACTGCCGGTGCTGAAGGATGTAGTGGCGAAGCCGGCGGCCCGCAAGGGAGGCAAACCGGTTGCCGTGCCGGCGGCGGTTGCCCGGCCGAAGAAGCTGGCGGTTGCCGGCGGCGGCAACGACGAATGGGAAGAGTTCTGAGACGCCTGTCCATCCTCCGCTGTCATGCCATGTCCGGTGGTATGCAGCAGCGGGTGGGCCGTTGTTTCAGTCAGTAAACGTAACAGTGAATATTGAAAGTTCTGAAATGAAGCTTAAGTCAAAAATCGTTTTGAGCATGGGGTTGGTATTCGTGCTCTTCGGCATCGCGATCGGCGTGGCGCTGACCGGCATGCAGAGCAACAAGAGCCGGTTCGAGAATTTCCTCGCGCAGGATCTGGCGCTCGCCCAGGAAGCCAACCTCCTGTATTCCCAAGGGCTGCAAATGGGCCAGGCCGTGCGCAATATCGTCATGGATCCGACCAACCAGTTGGCCCATAAAAATCTGGATGTGGCGTCTGCCGAATTCAAAAAGGCCAGCCAGAAAGCCCTGGCCCTCGCGGCCACTCATCCGGATGACCTGAAGGTCCTGCAGGAAGTGGTCGCATTGCGCGAGCAGCAGATCCCGATCCACGCCAAGGTGGTCTCGCTTGCCAGCAGCGACCAGGCTGCGGCCATTGCGGTCATCAGCAAGGAAGAAACGCCGGTCTGGCGCGAGATCAGGACGCGTCTGATGGACTACCTCAAAGTCAAACGCGGCGCCGTCGAGAATACCAAGACCGAGATGGCCGCGTTCAGCCAGCGCATGCTGACGATCACGCTGGTTCTCGTGGTCCTGGCCCTGGTCGTGGCAAGCGCCATCGTGTTCTGGCTGGTCCGCCACATCATGAAACAACTGGGTGGCGAGCCTGCCTATGCCGTCGAGATCGCGCGCGCCATCTCCAGCGGGGACTTCTCCAAGTCGGTCACCCTGGAGAAGGGCGACACGTCCAGCCTGCTGTTCGCCATCAATGCAATGCGTGAGAACCTGACCGGCACGGTGAGTGACATCCGGCACGCGACCGAGACCATCGCCGTTGCCTCACGCGAGATAGCGTCGGGCAACGCCGACCTGTCCTCGCGCACCGAATCGCAGGCATCGAGCCTCGAAGAGACCGCCTCCTCGATGGAAGAACTGACCAGCACCGTCAAACAGAACGCCGAGAACGCCCGTCAGGCCAACCAGCTGGTGGTCTCCACCGCCGACGTTGCCGCCAAAGGCGGCCAGGTCGTCGGCCAGGTCGTCGACACCATGGCCTCCATCAAGGACAGCTCCCGGAAGATTGCCGACATCATCGGCGTCATCGACGGCATTGCCTTCCAGACCAACATCCTGGCCTTGAACGCCGCTGTCGAAGCAGCGCGAGCGGGC
>JAIBEL010000019.1 GCA_019459285.1 Rhizobium sp.
GCGCCGCGCCGGCCCGCGCCGGGGTCTCCCGGCGCCGCCCGCCGCGACTACGACTGGCCGGGCAACGTGCGCGAACTGGAAAACATGGTCGAGCGGGCCTTGATCCTGAGCGGCGGTGGAGAACTGGACGCCCAGCATTTCCTGCTCAACCCGCGCGCCGTCGACAACAAATCCAAGCCGGCCACCGCGCCGGCCGAAAGCCAGAAAACGCCGCCGCCGCTGAACCAGGCGGTCGAGGACCTCGAGGCGCGGCTGATCGACGAAGCCCTGATGCAGGCCGAGGGCAACAAGGCCCGTGCCGCCGCGCTGCTCGACATCAGCGAGCGCACCCTCTGGTACAAGCTGAAGAAATACCGTCTCGAGCAGTCCTGAGCGGCGCGCCGCCCTGCAAGTTTTGTCGACGATTCTTGCATGCGCCCCACGCCGTCCTGCGGTACGCGCGGCGGCGGGTGCGCCACGTATTCCATGAAATCAAGGCCTTGAAGCGAGGCCGTGCAGCTGGCATTGCGCTTGCAGATTGGAGGTGTCGCCGGCAGATCCGGCGGCCCCTCCATTCACTTCAGGAAGACTCCATGAAACTTCAGCATCTGGCCTCGTTCGCCCTGCTTGCCCTGTCCACCACGGCATTCGCCGACGGTTTCTACGGCGTGGGCGAGATCACCCGTTCGAATCTGTCGCTCGACCGTAATCATTTCGACGGTGCGCTTCTCGCCAACGGCGCAACCGGACTGTCCAGCAGCGATTCCGGCAACAGCACCAAGTGGCGCCTGCAGGGCGGCTATCGCTTCAACCCGAACCTGGCGGTGGAAGCCGGCTACATCGATTTCGGCAAGGCCAAGTACACGGCCAGCTACAGCGGCGGCAGCGCCCAGGGCTCGCTGAAGGCCGGCGGCGTGGACGTGGCGGCGCTGGTCGGCCTGCCGCTGAGCGACAGCTTTTCCGTGTTCGCCAAGGCGGGGGTGGTGGCGGCGAAGGTGGACTCCAAGCTGACGGCGGACGCGCCCGCGAGCCTCGCCAGCGGTTCCGATTCGACCCATGTCGTGCGTCCCCTGCTGGGCGTGGGCGCCCTCTACAAGCTCAGCGACCACGTCGACCTGCGTGCCGACTACGACCATGTGAGCGGACTCGGCAAATCCGACAAGACCGGCAAGATGACCGCCAACATGGTTTCGCTGGGCGTCGCCTACAACTTCTGAACGCGCACCTTCCAGCCTACGTCCGTGCTGGGTGGACGTATGGGGCGCCTCTTTGCAGAAGGCCTGCAGGACAGCCGCGAGTGGGCACCCACAGGTGTGGGCAGTGCCGGATAAAAACGCCCAATCGGGGCGTTTTTTTGGGCATAGGGTTTGAAGAAGGAAGTCAGGCCCGTCGACGGCGGGCCAAGGTCAAGGCCGCCAAGCCTGCGCCGAGCAGGCTGAGCGAAACAGGTTCGGGCACGTTGTTCTGGGGGCCGAAATTCAGATCGACATGAATGGTCTGGCCTGAAGAAAAGTGCATTCCATCAAAGTTGAACCCGATGTAATCGTTGTCCCAGATGATGTTGCTGGACGGGAAAACCGTATTGGTCAAGAAACCGGAGAAGCCGCTCAGAAGATTCCCCGTCGAGTCGTTGAGACCGCTGATGATCGGACCATTGTGGTTGTTCCCGCCGCTGGGGATATCAACAAACCCGATATTATCGAAAGTGATGTCGACCGTGTTTGCCCCCACGTCAATGCTGAGAACCATGGGCCAGGAGAACTCTGTTCCCGCCCCCACAACCGCATTGGTTGAATAAAACTCCGAACCGATGGTCGGGTAGTTTTGTGCGATATGCACTGTATCGCCAATCAGTGATGCGTTCGCGACGGAAGCGACCGTACTCAGCATTGCGGCACCTACGAACTTTTTCAGCTTCATTGTTTTCCTCCCTGGTAAAAAGATTCCGGGGGGGGGTAAAGCATGTTGCATGCCGAATTTCATTGTTTATTTGATTCAATGCGTTATGCGGGCTTTGTGTTTTCTCTCAAATGTTTTGTAAAAATTCCCGACATTCTGTCTGGCACAGCCAAGACGGCCCCGCCTCGGGTCAGCCGGGTTGCCGCGACGGCGCGCTGAGCTTGGCGTAGAAGATCGCGGCGAGGAAGAACACCACCGACAGCGCCACCTCGGCGCCGGCGAGCCACGCCGACAGGCCTTTGTCCGACCATGCGCGCGCCACGCCCTCGGTGAAGTAGGCCAGCACCAGCATCGGCGCCCATTGATAGGTATAGCGGCGGCCTTTCAGGATGCCCATCAGCGGCAGCAGCAGCGGCAGCGTTTTCAGCACCAGCAGGGAGCCGCCGGGACGGATCGGCGCCAGCCACAACTCCCACGCCAGACAGAGAAAGATCAGCGCGATCAGACTCGCGCTCGCGATGGCTTGGAGGGTCTTCATGCAGCGAGTTTAATGGCGGTTTCAGCGAGGCGCTTGCCCAGTGCAATGCACAGCGTGCGTTCCGCGTCGGTGAGCGGCTTGTCGTCATTCGGGCCGGCCCAGTGGCTGGCGCCGTAGGGCGTGCCGCCGCTCGATGTGGTGGTCACCTCCGCCAGCGTGTAGGGCAGGCCGACGATCAGCATGCCGTGGTGCAGCAGCGGCAGCATCATGCTGGTCAACGTGGTTTCCTGGCCGCCATGCAGGCTGGCGGTGGAGGTGAACACGGCGGCGGGTTTGCCGACCAGCGTGCCCTTCGCCCACAGCGCCCCGGTGGTGTCGAGGAAATACTTCAGCGGTGCGGCCATGTTGCCGAAGCGGGTGGGCGAGCCGAGCGCGAGGCCGGCGCACTGCTCCAGGTCGGCCAGCTCGACATAGGGCGCGCCTTCGTCGGGCACCGGCGGCTCGGCCACCTGGGTGCGCGGCGCCACCGGCGGTACCGTACGCAGCCGGGCGGACGCCCCCGCCACCTGGTTGATGCCGCGTGCGACCAGATGCGCCATGTCGCGCACGCTGCCACCGGCACTGTAATAGAGGACAAGAATCTCGGTCATAGCGCTTCGTCTGCAATCAAGGTGAAATCGACCAGGTCGAAGCCCGGCGTGTGTTCCAGCAGCCGGCCGAAACTGAGCGTGTACTGGTGCGGCGCATGCAGCACCTCCGCATCCATGCCGGTCTCGTACAGATGGCGCGGCAGCAACAGGCGGTCGGACTGCTTCAGCGCGGCCAGGCCGGGCAGGAACAAGGCCGGCTCCGGATTCGCCTTGCGGTGGCCGCGCAGCGGGCGCACCCACACCGGCTGAATCTGCGGTGACAGCCGCTCGACGCCCAGTTCGACCTGGCGCGCATCGCGCATGCGGATCCAGCGAATCGCGCCCAGCGACCACCCCGACGCCGTGCCGGCATGCAGCGCCAGCGGATCGCCCACCTTCAGGTTCAGCGGCGCATCCGGCGCGCCGGCGAGGGCGACGCCGGCCGCGCTGTCGTTGGTGACGGACCACACGGTGGCGTTGACGGCGACCGGCGAGGCGAACAGCCCCTGGACGTCATGAATCGGCAGGCTCTCGTCCGGCTCGCTCTCGTCCGGCTCCGTATACGGGACCTGTTCCAGCAGCCGGTGGATGGCGCTCACGCCGGCCACGACCTGCACCGTGCTGTCGGACGCCGTCGGATAGCGCTTGTACGTGCGCTGGGCGGTGGTGCCCCATTCCTTGAGCAGCCGCTTGCACAGCGTCAGGCTGAGCGCGCGGTCCATCCCCGGCGGCAAGTCGATCTGTTCCGGCGTCTCACCCTTGCGCAGCCGCACCGCGGTTTCGTGCACATGGCGGCACAGGGTATCGGTGTCCAGCCACAGGCCGCCCGGCTTCCCGCCGGCCGCGGCCTGGGTCGGCGGCACGTCGCCGTCGGTGGACACCGGAAACCCGAGATGGTCGGCGACCGGCTCGTAGGTCAGTTCGGCGAGCGCGGCGAAACGGTCCAGGTAGAGCCGGGTATGGGCGAGCTCGACCGGGCTCAGGTGCGGCGGATCGGCCAGCGCGATCAGCAAGGCCTGGCGGTAGCTCAGGCTGGTCGTCGGCACGCCGTCGGTCGGCAGCTCCGCCACATTCGCGACCTGCGCGTACGCATGGAGCTGGTGCAGGTCCTGCCACAGGCCGGCGGGCGGCGGCGTGTAGGTCATGAAACAGGCGGTCTGCAGGTCGCGCAGCGCGGCCGCCACCTGGGCGGCGAATTCGGCCAGGCGTCGGGGATTGGCGCGGCCGAAGCGCTGGTCGGTCAGGGCCATCAGCAGATGCTTGTAGCCGAGGCTGCGCTCGCGCTGCAGGTCGCGCAGCAGGGCGCCGACCTGCCGCTGCTGCGCATAGGGCGGCACCCCCGATTCGGCGAGCAGCGTCTCCAGGCTGGCGGCCACGCGCACGATCACGGGCCGGTACAGCGACAGCAAGGCATGACGGTCGTCGGCGCCCAGCGGATGGCGGTTGAGGGCATACAGCGCGGCGAGCAGCTGCTGGGCCGCATCCGCCGGACTGGCGTAGGGCAGGCGGCCCAGCCACGCGGCCACGGCCTTCGGGCGGGTTTCGACGGTGGACTGGCCGAGCGGATCGACCTGGGGAAGACTGAACGCGAGCATGCCGTTCAGTCGAACACGACGGTCTTGTTGGCGTACACCAGCACCCGGTTGTCGAGATGCCATTTCACCGCGCGCGACAGCACCACCTTTTCCAGGTCGGCGCCCTTGTTGATCAGGTCGTCGAGACTGTCGCGGTGCGAGATGCGCGCCACGTCCTGCTCGATGATGGGGCCGTCGTCGAGCGTCTCGGTGACGTAGTGCGCGGTCGCGCCGATCAGCTTGACGCCGCGCTCGAACGCCCGGTGGTAGGGCTTGGCGCCGTGGAAGGCCGGCAGGAAGGAATGGTGGATGTTGATGATGCGGTTGGGGAAATGGCGGATGAATTCCGGCGACAGCACCTGCATGTAGCGCGCCAGCACGATGAAGTCGATCTTCTGGTCGCGCAGGATCGCCAGCTGGATCTGCTCGGCCTCGTGCTTGGCGTCCTTGTGCACGACCAGGTGCTGGAAGGGCACGCGGTAGGCCTCGGCCAGCCAGCGCGTGTCCTCGTGGTTGCTGAGAATGATCGGCAGCTCGCAATGCAGCTCGCCGCTCTGGTAGCGGTAGAGCAGGTCGGCCAGACAGTGGTCGAACTTCGACACGAACACCGCCAGGCGCGGCTTGCGGCTCGACTCGGCGAGCCGCCAGGTCATCCCGAAGCGCTCGGCGATGGGACCGAAGGCGGCGGCGAACTCGGCCAGGTCGAGGTTGAAGTCCGCCAGTTCCCATTCCACCCGCATCAGGAACAGCTTCAGCTCGGCGTCCTGGTGCTGGTCGGCATGCAGGATGTTGGCGTTGTGCGACAGCAGGAAATCGGCAATGGCGGCGACCAGCCCCTTCTGGTCGGGGCAGGAAATCAGCAGGACGGCGGTATGACGCATGGGCGGACCGAGCAGGTGTGGTTTTTTCGCCATCATAACCAAAATTACCCTGATTCTCTTAAGGGAAGCGGCCGTCGGGCCTCTCCCGAGGCCGGCCGGCCCCGGGTTTTTGCCGCGCCGCGGCAACATTAAGGCCTGGTTTGACGGCGCGGGGGGGCGGGGGTGGGGGGGGGCCAACCCGGCAGCCCCGCGTTGCACGGCGCGGCCGGGGGGGTGGTGGGGCCCGGGCCGGAGAGC
>JAIBEL010000046.1 GCA_019459285.1 Rhizobium sp.
ACACCCCCCGCCCCGCCCCCCCCCCCCCCCCCACCCCCGCGGCCGTGGGCAGGGCGGGCGCCGGGGTGTGGGGCCCCGGCGTGCCCTGCTCGTCGACCAAGGGCGCGACCGGACACACGCTGGGGGCGGCCGGTGCGATCGAAGCGGTGATCTGCGCGCTGGCACTGAGCGACGGTCTCTTGCCGGGTAGCCCGGGCACCGCCACGCCGGACCCGGCGATTCCCGTCCAGTACCTGCTCGAGAGCCGCAGCGGCCGCGTGCGCCGCGTGCTGTCGAATTCCTTCGGCTTCGGCGGCAGCAACTGCAGTCTCGTCTTCGGGGTCGCGACATGAGCGCTTCGCCCCTGAATGCCTGGATCGAAGGCATCGGCCTGATCGCACCCGGCCTGCCGGATTGGCCGACCACGTGCGCGGTGCTGCGCGGCGAGCAGTCGTATGCCCCCGCCCCCTCGATCCTGCCCGCGCCGACCCTGCTGCCGCCGGCCGAGCGCCGACGCGCCAGCCGCATCGTCAAGCTGAGCCTGGCGGTCGGCCTGGAAGCCACCGCCCAGGCCGGTGCCGACGCAGCGACGCTGGCGACGGTGTTCACCGCCTCCGGCGCCGACGGCCACAACTGCCACGCGCTGTGCGAACAGCTGGCGAGCGACGACCGCCAGATCTCGCCGACGCGCTTCCACAACTCGGTACACAACGCCGCCGCCGGCTACTGGGGCATCGCCACCGGCTCGATGGCGCCCTGCCAGGTCATCTGCGCGTTCGACGCCAGCTTCGGCGCCGGGCTGCTCGACGCCCTCGCACAGGTTGCGCTCGAACGCAGGCCAGTTCTGCTCATCGCCTACGACAGCGAATATCCCGAGCCGCTGCACACCAAGCGCGACACGCCCGATTGCGGCGCCGTCGCGCTGTTGCTGACGGCCGGGCGCAGCGCGCGTTCGCTGGCGTCGATCCGCGTCGACCCGACTGCCGATGCCGCCGAAGCCATGGCCGACGCCGAGCTGGAAGCGCTGCGCACCAGCATCCCGGCCCTGCGCGCCCTGCCGTTGCTGGGGCAACTGGCAAACGGCACGTCTGACCGCATTTGTCTCGATTACCTGGCGCCGATGCAGCTGAGGGTGGAGGTCGCGCCGTGCTAGACCGGCGCTGGATCGCCGCCCATATCCCGCATCAGGGAGACATGTGCCTGCTCGACGCGGTGCTCGACTGGTCGGACAGCGCGATCGTCTGCCGCGCGACGAGCCACGCCGACCCGGCCAATCCGATGCGCGCCGGCGGTCGCCTCGGTGCCGCCGCCGGCATCGAATACGCCGCGCAGGCAATGGCGGTGCACGGCGCCCTGATCGCCGGCGACGACGCGCCGCCGCGCCAGGGCTACCTGACCAGCGTGCGCAGCGTCGCGCTGCACGTCGCCCGCCTCGACGACCTGCCCGGCGCGCTCGAAATCCGCGCCGAGCGCCTGTCCGGCGACGCCAACCACATCCTCTATCAATTCTCGGTCGGGCACGCCGGCCGCGGCCTGCTCGAAGGCCGCGCCGCCGTGGTGCTCGACGCCACGGCCCTATGAAAGTCGCCGCCCTGTGAAGGACACATCATCATGAAACGCGCCCTCGTCACCGGCGGCAGCGGCGGCATCGGCGCCGCGATCTGCCAGCGCCTCGCCGCCGACGGTCTCCATGTCATCGTCCATGCCAACCGCAGCCTCGACAAGTCCGCAGCGGTCGTCGCCAAGATCAAGGCGGCCGGCGGCAGCGCCGAGGCGGTCGCCTTCGACGTCACCGACCGCGCCGCGACCGCCGCGGCGCTCGACACGCTGCTCGAAGGCGGCGCCATCCAGATCCTGGTCAACAATGCCGGCATCCACGACGACGCGGTGTTCCCCGGCATGTCGGGCGAACAGTGGGATCGCGTCATCGACGTCTCGCTGAACGGATTCTTCAACGTCACCCAGCCGCTGACGCTGCCGATGATCCGCACGCGCTGGGGGCGCATCGTCAACGTGTCGTCGGTCGCCGCGGTCGCCGGCAACCGCGGCCAGGTCAATTATTCGGCCGCCAAGGGCGCCCTGCACGCAGCCAGCAAGTCGCTCGCGCTGGAACTCGCCAGCCGCGGCATCTCGGTCAACGTGGTGGCGCCCGGCATCATCGAGACCGGGATGAGCGAAGGCGCATTCGACGCCGATGCGGTCAAGAAACTGGTGCCGATGCAGCGCGCCGGCCAGCCGGAGGAAGTCGCCGAACTGGTCGCCTTCCTCGCCTCCGACAAGGCAGCCTATATTTCCGGGCAGGTCATCTCGATCAACGGCGCGCTGATCTGACCCCGCAGCGCCGCCTCCAAACCTGAGCGTGGCGGTCCGCCGCCACGCTCAGGCAGCGCGTCGGACCAGTTCCTGCAGGCGTGCCAGTTTCGGCGCCACCATCGGCACCGTCAGCATGGTGCTCGCCACCGCCATCAGCAAGAGGGCGGTGAAGGTTTCGCTGCTGATGATTTCCTTGTCGAGCAGGATGTTGACGAAGATGATCATGATCAGCGCCTTGGTCTGCAGCAGCCAGCCGATGATCGACGCCTCGCCCGGCGCCCAGCGCAGGATGCGGCCGGCGATCTGGATGCCGATCAGCTTGCCGGCGACGGAGGCGACCAGCAGCAGCGCCGCCGCAAGGAACACCGCCTCGCCGCCGACGGCCCAGTTGGTGCGCAGGCCGGTAGACAGGAAGAACACCGGCATGATGACCAAGAGGACATGATGGCGCAGCAGATCCATCTTGGCCTGGTCGAACCATTCCGCTTCCATGATCGCGCCGGCGAGGAAGGCACCGACCATGAAATGCAGGCCGGACCAGTCGGCCCCGAAGGCGCAGGCGGCCAGCCAGATCAGCGCGACGTACCAGCGGTCGCGCTCGGCGATGCGCGCCATCAACCGGCGGAAGAAGTAGCCGGCGACGGCGAAGGCGACGAGGAAGGCCAGCTGCCGGCCGACCCGCTCCCAGTCCATCAGGATCAGGGCCAGCACGCCCCAGATCGCGACGTCGTCAATGCTGGCGTAGCGCAGGATGCGCTGGCCGATCGGCTGGCGCAGGATCTCGAGTTTTTCCATGAGCAGGATGAGGATGGGCAGCGCCGTCACCGCACAGGCCATGCCGACGCCGAGCACGAATTGCCAGGTCATCGCCTTCGGCCCCATCCAGCCTTCGAAGCCGAGCAGCAGGGCCGCCGCCGCGCAGCCGAAGACGAGCGGCGTGCCGAGCGCCAGGCCGGCGGTGATGCCGCTTTCGCGCCGGTGTGCCCAGGCCTTTTTCAGATCCAGCTCGATGCCGGCGATCATCACGAACAGCATCACCGCCCACCAGGCGATGCCGTTCAGCGACTGGATGACGGCCGGGTTGAAGACGAGGGTGTAATAGTCGGGATAGGCGCGGCCGAGGATGCCCGGGCCCAGCAGGATGCCGGCGATGATCTGCACGACCACCAGCGGCGCGTAGTAGTCCATGTTGCCGAAGCGCCAGAGCAGCCACGGCACGGTGAAGATGATCGTCATCGCGATCAGGAAGGTCTCGGGAGTGCTCATGCCTTGCAACCGGTGTATTCGCGGAAAATGCCCAGGGTAACGGAGCATTTCACATCGGCAAAGCCGGCCCGGCGCAGCGCCTCAAGAATGCGCTCCGGTTCGATCGCGGCCTCGATGGTGTCGCCGTAGTATGCCCACAAGCGCTTGACCTCGGCCTGGCTGCGCGTCAGCCGGGCGAGCAGCGGAACGATGGTGCGAATGTGGAAACGCAATAGCGCCCGTGCCAGGCGGCTCGCCGGTCGGCTGATTTCCATGATGCAGACGCGGCCGCCCGGGCGCAGCACGCGCAGGTACTCGGAAAAGGCCAGGTCCAGATCGCCGACGTGGCGCAAGGCGTAGCCCATCGAGACAAAGTCGACGTGATCATTGGGCAAGGGGATGGATTCCGCATAGGCCTCGATGGTCTCAACGGCGACTTTCTTGTGCAGTTCGGCGAGCATGCCGGGCGAGGGGTCGAGGGCAATGACACGCCCGGTCGGACCCACCAGTTCCTGTCCAGCAACGGTCACCAGTCCGGTGCCGGCGGCCACGTCCAGCAGCGTCATGCCCGCATGCAGGCCGTTGCGGCGCAAGACTTCGCTCCGGTACCGGGCACCGCTGCCCAGTGCGGTGAGGCCCTCTGCGCGGTCGTAGCCGGGTGCCGCCTGGTCGAACATGTCGCGGGTGACGGCACGCCGCTCATCTTCGTTCGCAAAATAGGCCGTCAGGCGCACGTCGGCCTTC
The DNA here is from genome assembly GCA_019459285.1 of Rhizobium sp. GTDB lineage: Bacteria > Pseudomonadota > Gammaproteobacteria > Burkholderiales > Thiobacillaceae > Thiobacillus. The sequence continues at coordinate 4,282 of JAIBEL010000046.1, forward strand.
AGTGGCGCCTGGCGGGGGGTATTTTCGTTCATGGGCGGGGTCATGGAGTGGGTTTCAAAATCCGCCGCCCGACCAGCAGCGGCAGGCGCAGCACGAAGCCGATGAACAGCCGCGTATGCATCCAGGTCAACAGCGCGTTGTCGCGCAGGTACTTGAAATGCGAGACGCCGCCTTCCTCGGCCGACAGATAGCGCACCGGCGCGTCGAGGTTGATCGGCCGCACGCCGGCCCAGCACAAGCGGACGACCGCCTCCGGGTCGAAATCGAAGCGGCGCATGAAACGGCTGCGCCGCATGATGCGCATGAGCGGCGCGATGGGATAGACGCGGAAACCGTACAAGGAATCGCCGACGCCCATCCACAGCGTCTCCAGATTGGCCCAGCCGTTCGACACCATGCGGCCCTTGACGCGCAAGGCCGGCGCCTCCGGTCCGAACACCGGCTTGCCGAGCACCATCGCGCCCGGTTCGGCTTGCGACGCCGCCATGAAGGCCGGGATCAGGTCGGCAGGATGTTGGCCGTCGGAATCCATCGTCAGCGCATGCGTGTAGCCGGCGGCAGCGGCCTCGGTGAAGCCTGCCAGTACCGCCGCGCCCTTGCCGCGGTTCTGCGGCAGCACGATGACGCGCAGGCCCGCATCGGCGGCGGCCAGCGCCTGCAATGACTGCGCCGTGCCATCGGTGCTGCCGTCGACGACGACCCACACCGGCGTCCATTGCGCGCGCGCCGCCCTCACCGTTTCCAGCACCTTGGGGCCGGGGTTGTAGCTGGGGATCAGGACCAGATGGGTCGGCGAGGAATGCGGCATGGTTTCAGATGGCGGTCGGCGGAGGAGCCGTGCCCAGTTCCGTGCGGAAATAGGTCTCCAGCTCGGCGGTGAAGGCGGCAATGTCGGTCGGCGGCGGAAAGCGCCGGCCGAGACGGATGCGAAACGAGAGCGGCAGTTCAGGGCGCAGGAACAGCGGCCAGGACTTGCCCAGGTAGGGCGTGGAAAATTCAATCAGAAGCGTTTGCACCGGCACGCCGGCACGCTTGGAAATCAGGCCGACGATCGGCTGGCAGGCATCGATCGGGAAATGCGTCGTCCGCGTGCCTTCCGGAAAGATCACGACGTGCGCGCCGTGCTGCAATTCCTCGCGCGCATTTAGGATCATCTCCAAGGGGGCCCTGTTGCTGATATAACGGGCCAGGCGGGCCGCCGCGCCGAACAGGATGTTGTTCAGCAGGCTCGCCTTCATCACGCAGACGGCATTCGGCAAGCGCGAGACGATCATCACGGCGTCAAGCAGGGAAGGATGATTGGCCGCAACGATCAGCGGTCCCTGGCCGCGCAGGCGGTCGAGTTCGGACAGATCGAAGCGGCTGGCGCACAGCAGCGCCAGCAGGAACAGGTAGCCGCGCGAGCCACCGGAAATGACCATCCGCCCCAGCGGCTGGCCGATGCGGCGCGGCAGCAGCGGGTGGAGCAGCATCGCGAACGGCAGCCAGAGGAGGCAAATCGCCGCCAGCGCGCCCAGGCCGATGACCATGGCGAGATGTTCGTAGGCGACCCACAGCAGGCTGCGCGCACGCCGGCGTTTACTCATCGACGCGCACACGGGTCGACGATTCGCCGAATATCCACGACACGGCGACACCGCCGGCGAGATAATTCTGGCTGCGCACGAGCGGGCTGTCCTCGAAGCGCGCCCCCGCGAGGTTGTCATAGCGCACGAAGGCGCCGATCCAGGTTTTCCTGAAACGCTTCGACGCCGACGCCAGGACCTGCATGCCGGCATAGCCCGACTGGGCCGCGTAGGCCGGACGCGTGGCGGTCGCATACTGCGGGGCGACGCTGTAGAAATACGCATGCTGGCGCTGGTCGCCGAACAGCGGTCCGGTGAGGAGGCCGAATTTCCAGCCCGGCAGCCCGGGGACGTCGGTGACATCGAAATTCAGCTTGGGGTGGGCCACCCATCCGATGTCGCGGGGCGAGCGCTCCAGCGTGTAGGCGGCGCGCAGCGGCAGCAGCAGCTTGACGGAGCGCGCCCGGTTTTCGGAGCGCCACAGCGTCACGTCGAGCTCGGGGCCGATTTCGAAGGTCGCCGCCAGATCCGGCATGCCGGCGCGGGCGACGATCTCGTCACTCGTCGCCGGCGGCGACAGCGCCGCCGACACCGTCAGTTCGAGCCGGTCGGAACCGAACAGCTGCCCGCGCAGGCCGTGGCGGTCCGCCTTCAATATTTTCCCGTGGTAGGTGAAATAGGGAATCGGCATCAGGAAATTCGTCGTCTGGTCCGAACCGCGATAGGCCGGAAAACTCAGCGCAGCGATGCCGGCCCCCACTTCCCACAGCGGCTGCTCCTCGGCGGCCTGCGCGGCCTGCGCGGCCGGCACAGCCAGCGCCAGCACCAGCACGACAGCGGCACCGCTTACCGTGGCCATCAGTCCAGCCCCAGCGTGTGCGAGGCCATCGCCTCGATTTCAAGCAGCAGGTCGGCACGGCAGATGTCGGCCTGCACGTAGAGCACGTCCGCCCCGCCCAGCTGCGGCGCCAGCGTATCGCGGATCACGGGAAAATCGGCCGCATGACGCACATAGACGCGATAGACCAGTTCGTCGAGCGCGAAAGACCGCGAGCGCGCCGCGCGATTGGCCTCGGCGACGACTGCGGCGATGTTGGCCATCGCCTCGCGGCACTGGCCGGCAACGTCGTCGGGATGCACCGTCTGGTAGCCGACGATGCTGGCGGTGCCGGAAACGAACAGGATCTCCTGCCCGGGCGGGTGCACCAGCGCCGCGCGCGAGAAAAGCGGCGTCCGCGGTCCGTATTCGGCCGGATACTCGCAGGCGCTGACCTGGCGGGGATTCTCGAGCGGCACGGCCGGCGTCGCCCCGGCCAGGAAGGCGATCGACAGCGGACCGCCGGCCAGACCAAGGGCGCAGGCCGCCGGCACGTTGCCGGTCGCGCTGCGGTGATGGGCGATGAACGCGTCCTGGCGGCCGATATTGAACTGGCGGTAGCGTTCCAGCCCATGCGTCTCGGCATTGATGTCGGCCATGTAGTTCCAGATTCGCCACAGATGCGGCAGCTTCTGCGCGTCGAGCAGGCGGAAGATGCGGTGGTAGGCTTCCTCGCTCGCGGCCTGCAGCGGCGGGCGGTCAGCCAGCGCGGCAAATTCGGCCTCGTCCAGATCGATGACGCCGAACAGGATGTCGCCGGCCCGCCGCCAGGCGATGCCTTCGCTCTCACCGTGCAGGCACGGGCCGGCCAGCCGCCAGGTTTCCTGAACGGCGGCCCTCTCCGCCCCGAGCAGGGGCGCGCAGATCGCCTGGATCGGCCACCCGGACGCAGCCGCGGACACCGCCTGCCCCAGCAGGGCGCCGCCGAGTTCGCTTCCGGTAGGACGTGAAGTGGGGGGCGACGAGGAATGAAATTGCAGCGTCACTATGCGTTGTACACGGCCGGGTCATCGACCTTGCGGATATCGAGGCGCCGTTGTTTCCAGGCCATGAAGGCGCGTTTTGGCTGGAACACGTTGGCAAAGTAGTAGAGTGCCTTGAAGATCCAGATCGAGCGCCAGATCGGCGTCCTGCCGAAGATGTCGCCGGCCAGCACCGACAGCAGCGCCTCCTTCACCCGGAAGACGTTCTTCGGGCCCATGAAAAAGTCGCGCATGATCGGGTTGGTGATCCGGTAGATGAACCAGGAGAACTGCTTGGGTCCGCGCCGCATCAGCGCATCGAAACGCTTCAGTGCGGCCGGCGCGGCCGCCGGGTTCGCCAGGCAGGTGTCGACGGCCTCGGCCCCGATCACGCCGCTGTTCATCGCCAGCCACACGCCGGACGAGAACACCGGATCGATGAAGGCATAGGCATCGCCGAGCAGCAGGTAGTTGGCCCCGTGAGTGCGTTCGGCGACGTACGAGAAATTGCCGGTCGCCTCGACCTCGGTCATCAGATTCGCATCCTTCAGGCGCAGCGCCAGTTCCGGACTGGTCGCGATGTTGTCCAGCAGGAACTGCCGCAGGCTGCGCGTTCCCTTGGTTTTCATGTGGTACGGCCAGGTCACCATGCCGACGCTGGTGGTGTCGTTCATCATCGGAATGAACCAGAACCAGCCATGATCGAACCAGAAAATCGTGATGTTGCCCTCATCCTGGCCGGCGTGGCGCCGGGCATGGGCGAAGTGGCCATAGACCGCCGAGCTGTTGTGTCGGGGGTTGCGGTGCTTGATCTGGAAACGATGGGCCAGGAAGGTGTCGCGGCCGGAGGCGTCGACGACGAAGCGCGCCTGCCATTCCGTTTCGCGGCCGTCGTCGTGGCGGGCGCGGACCGTCGCCGTCTGATCCGGCAGGAAGTCGACCGCGTTCACCTTGCAGCCCTGGTGCACCTCGACGCCCTTCCTGCCGGCGTTGCGGATCAGGATGTCGTCGAACTCGGCGCGCTTGACCTGGTAGGCGTGAGGCATCGACTTGTCCCAGGCGTCGGCGAAATGGAAGACCTGGGTCCGGTCGTGATAGGGCGAGACGAATTCGGCGGCCCATTTTTCCATGCCGACCGCCTTCACTTCATCAGCCACGCCGAGCCGCTCGAACAAGGACAGATTGGCCGGCAGCAGCGACTCGCCGATGTGGAAGCGCGGATGCCGCGCCTTTTCCAGCAGCACAACCCGATGGCCCTTTTCCGCCAGCAGCGGCGCCACCGTCGACCCGGCGGGACCCCCACCGATCACCAGTACATCGCACTGGCGACGCTCCACCCTTTGATCTTGCTGTTCCATTGGCTCAACTTTCACGGTCTTTCCTGCCACGGCAGGCGGAATGCCTTTCACCGTGTGCAGATCGCCCTTTGCATTGCAGGCAGCGAAATTATACCGGGGGGCTCAGGCGCGCTTGATCAGGGTGCCGACCCCTTCCGGCGTCAGCACTTCCAGCAGGAGGGCGTGCTCGACGCGGCCGTCGATGATGTGCGCAGTCTTGACTCCGCTGTTCACCGCATCCACCGCGTAGCCGACCTTGGGAATCATGCCGCCCGAAATGGTGCCGTCCTCGATCAGTTCGTCGACCTCGCGCGGGGTGAGCCCTGTCAGCAGTTGCATCTGCTTGTCGAGCACGCCCGGCGTGTTGGTCATGAAAATGACCTTCTCGGCCTGCAGCACGCCGGCGATCTTGCCGGCTGCGACATCGGCGTTGATGTTGTACGCATTGCCTTCGGAGTCGGTGCCGAGCGGTGCCACCACGGGGATGAAGTCGCGTGCGTCGAGCACCTGGATGATTTCCGGGTCGATGCTGGTGATCTCGCCGACCTGACCGATGTCGAGCATCTCGTCGGCCTTTTCCTTGCTGCGCACCAGCATCTTCTTGGCGTGGATGAAGTTGCCGTCCTTGCCGGTCAGCCCCACTGCGCGACCGCCATGCTTGTTGATCAGCGTGACGATGTCCTGGTTGACCAGGCCGCCGAGCACCATTTCCACCACATCCAGCGTTTCCTCGTCGGTCACCCGCATGCCCTGGATGAACTCGCTCTGCTTGCCGATGCGTTGCAGCAGGCCGGCGATCTGCGGGCCGCCGCCATGCACGACCACCGGGTTCATCCCCACCAGCTTCAGCAGCACCACGTCCTTGGCGAAGGCCTCCATCAGGTGCCGCTCGGTCATGGCGTTGCCGCCGTACTTGATGACGATGGTCTTGTCGTAGAAGCGCTGGATGTAGGGCAGCGCCTCGGACAGGATGTTGGCCTTCTCGGCTGCGGTGTGGAGGAGGGTCATGATGGCTCCGTATAAGATTGCGCGGATTTTACGCCAATAAAAAGGCGGCGCGCGGCCGCCTTTCAGGCCCGAAACCGCCGGTTTACTGCACGGCCAGGCGCTTGGCCGCAGCCGCTTCCTTTTTCGGCAGCAGCAGTTCCAGCACGCCATCCTGATAACGGGCGCTTGCGCTTGCCTCGTCGACCTCGTGCTCGAGCGCGAAGCTGCGACCGACGCGGCCGACATAACGCTCGCGGCGCAAGACTTTCTCGCCGTCCTTCTGCTCGGTGAGTTTTTTCGTCTCGGCGCTGATCGATACGGTATTACCATCGATGGTGATATGGATATCGTCCTTGTTCACGCCCGGAATATCGGCGTGCACGGCGTAGCCTGTTTCATCCTCTTTCACATCCATGCGAATCTGCGGCATGTCCCTGTCCAGCTTCACCGGGCGGAAAAAGCCGCGGAACAGGTTGTCCAGGGAATCGGTTTCGAACGGATCGTAGCGGGTCATGTTAGACATCGTGTCCTCCTTCTGGTTGACAAACGTTGCGGATACGCATGATCTGGGGCAACCCATCCGGCTTTTCAAGAGGCTGGCTTGTCCCTTTGGGCCGCAGCCTCTAAAGTGCCTACGCCCCCGCGATGCGGGAACAAGGATCACTTGATGAGCACACTCGATGCGCAGACCTGGTTGGCCGACCATGGGGACTATCTGTTCCGGGTGGCACGACGCCAGTTGCACTCCGACGAACTGGCCGAGGACGCCGTGCAGGAAACCCTGCTCGCCGCGATCGCTGCCCAGGCCCGCTACGCGGGCGATGCCAGCCCGCGCACCTGGCTCACCGGCATCCTCAAGCACAAGATCGTCGACCTGATCCGGAAACAGATGCGCGAAGTCGCGCTTCCCTGCGACGAACAGGGCGAGGAAGCCGTCGATCTCCTGTTCAAGCAGGATGGCCACTGGGCCGAACCGCTGCGGCCCTGGGGCAATCCGCAGGCCGAGGCCGAACTCAGCCAGTTGCGGCGCGTACTGGACGAGTGTGCCGACCGCTTGAAGCCTGCCATGGCCCAGGTGTTCAGCCTGCGCGAGGTCGCCGGCATGGAAACCGAAGAAATTTGTAAGGAACTCGGTATCTCGCCGACCAACTGCTGGGTACTGCTGCATCGCGCACGATTGTTCATGCGGCAATGCCTGGAACTGAATGGCTTTTCGAAGGCAGGTGCAGCATGAAGTGGATACCGACATGCAAGGAAACCACCGTGCTCACCTCACGGGCGATGGACGTGCGGCTGCCGTTTGCAGACCGGATGGCCATGCATCTGCACCTGGCCATTTGCGAGAACTGCGCCCGCTTCGCCCGGCAGCTGCAGGAAATGCGCCGCCTGTTCCGCGCAGACGCGGATGCCGGCGATGACGCAACGGGACTCACCGACGCGGCCCGCCAGCGCATCGCAACCGAATTGCAGGACAAGCTCGGTCACTGAGCGTGTTGCAAGAGGCCGGAATCCTCCGGCGTTGTCGTAACTTTTTTAAATAGTGCTAGGAGAAAATCGTGTCGAAAAAATCCCTGTTCGCCGCTGCTGCCGGTTCCGCATTCGTGGCCAGTATGGCGGCCGCCCCCCTTGCCTCCGCCGCAAGCAACCCCTTCGCCCTGTCCGCGCTCGCGAGCGGTTACCAGGTGGCCGACAACCAGGCCGCCAAGTCCGCGGACGGCAAATGCGGCGCCACCAAGAAAAAAGCCGAAGAAGTCGAGATGCAGGCCACCGACAAGAAGATGCCGGAAGGCAAGTGCGGCGAGGGCAAGTGCGGCGCCCCCAAAAAAGCCCCCAAGGCTGACGGGATGAACAAAGGCGACATGAAGTAAGCATGAAGCCCCTGCGCCTGTCCGGTGCGGGGCTGGGCTTTCGGCGCGAACTCATCCCTTCGCTGAAAGTCCGCGTCCCTGACGCCATCGATTTTTTCGAGCTTGCTCCGGAGAACTGGATCGATATGGGCGGCGCGCGCGGACGCGACCTGCGCAGTTTTACCGAGCGCTACCCGTTTGTCTGCCACGGCCTGTCACTGTCGCTCGGCGGACCGTCCCCGCTCGACGACATGCTGCTGCACAAAACCCGGCAGTTCATGGATACGCACCAAATTGCGCTGTTTACCGAGCATCTATCGTATTGCTCGGACGACGGCCATCTGTACGACCTGCTGCCGATCCCTTTCACGGAGGAGGCCGTCCACTACGTCGCCGCGCGTATCCGGCGCACACAGGACATCCTGGAACGCCGCATCGCCATCGAAAATGCGTCGTTCTACGCGGCCGCACCGGTCGCCGACATGGACGAAGCGGGCTTTATTCGCGCCGTGCTGCAGGAAGCCGACTGCGACCTGCATCTCGACGTCAACAACGTCTACGTCAACAGCGTGAACCATCGCTACGACCCGCTCGACTTCATCCGCGCCATGCCGACCGAACGCATCGTGTACCTGCACATGGCGGGACATCACAACGAAGCGCGGGACCTGCTCATCGACACCCACGGCGCCGACGTGATCGACCCGGTATGGTCGCTGCTCGACGAAACCTACCGTGTCCACGGCGTCGCCCCCACGCTGCTGGAACGCGACTTCAACATTCCACCGCTGTCCGAGCTGGTACGCGAGGTCGAACATATCGCGCACATTCAGGCCGCCCACCGCCCACATGCCTCCGTCGCCCGTACGTCCTGAATTCCAGCGCTACCAGTTCGCCTTCGCGGCGCATATCCGCGACCCCAAGGCGAATCCGCGTCCGCAGGGCGTGGACGCGCGGCGCATGAAAATCTACAGCACGCTACTCTACGACAATATCGAGGGATTCCTGCTGGCGTGCTTTCCGATATTGCGGCAGGTGCTCGGCACGCGCAGGTGGACACGGCTGGTGCGCGCATTCTTCAGCACGCATCGCTGCCGCACGCCCTACTTCCGGCAGATCCCCGACGAGTTCATCCAGTTCCTGCAGAACGAATGGGATGCGCCGGAAACCTACCCGCGCTGGACACTCGCGCTGGCGCACTACGAATGGATCGAACTGGTACTGTCCGTGTCGGATCGCGTCGCCGATCGCGACATCGACCACGCGGGCGATCTGGTCGATGGCTTCCCCATCCTGAACCCGGTACTGGCCAATCTGCATTACGACTGGCCGGTCCATCGAATCGGCCCGCGCCGCAAGATACGGCCTGCGGACACCTGCCTGCTGGTATTCCGCGATGCGGCCGATCAAGTGCAGTTCAGCGAGATCAATGCCTTCACCGCACGCCTGCTGACCTTGCTGGAATCCGGCACGCTGAGCGGCCGCGCTGCCTTGCAACACATCGCCGCCGAAAGCCGTCATCCCGATCCCGCCCTGATCCTGCAGGCCGGTGGCGCGCTGCTGGAGGATATGCGGGCGCGCGGCGCGATACTCGGCACGGCGGTTTCACCCGCTCACGCCCGCTGAATAACGGGCGCGATCGACGGAGCTGCTCAGTGAGCGTGCTGCATGGCGCCGCCCATGGCGCGCGCTTCGGCCTTGACCTCGACGGTCTGCTGTTTGCCGCCTGATTCGATCACCAGCGTGAGCGGGATGACGTCGCCCGCCGCGATCGGTTTTTTCAGATTCATCAGCATGATGTGGAAGCCACCCGGCTCCAGCGAGACGGTCTTGCCCTTCGGCAGATCGACTGTCTTCACTTCGCGCATCCGCATCACGTCGCCGTCCATTTTCATTTCGTGCACTTCCACCCGCGGCACGACGCTACTGGAAACGCTGACCAGGCGCGCATCGGCATCCGACTGGATCTGCATGTAGGCGCCGCCGACGGGCTGGCCCGGCATGGTGGCGCGTACCCATGCGTCGGTCACGCTGATATTGGCGGCCCAGGCCGTCTGCGCTGCCAGGCTGAAGGCTGCTGCAATCATCCACCCATGCTTCATTCCGGTTTCCTCTTCTCTCAAAAATGCATCGTCAAACCCAAGGTCCCCGCCCAGTCTGCCGTCAGTTGCGTGCCGTTCACATTCTGATACAGCGGGAGCTGAACCAGCCCGTAGATCTGGGCATTGTGGCCGATCGGTACCGCCAGGCCCGGGGAAAGATAAACATATTTTCCGCCGCTGTCGGCCGGTTCGGCATTGCTGCCCGAATCGTGTCCCCGCCAGAGCAGATTGATTTGCGCGAGCGCGTGCACCGTCCCGAGCGGATAGGTTACCCCCGCATCGAGACTGACCTGGTCGCCCGGCTGGTAATCCTGCCGCTCGCTGACCGCGTGCTGCCAATTCATCTGCGTGTGCCAGCCCGTCTGCGCAAGATGGCCGGAGACGAACCCGCCCGCGATCACGTCGGTGGAACCCGACCCCGGCTGCAATGATCGTTCCGCCAGTTCGCCGTCGGCATTGCGTACCTTGGTCGAACCCGTCGGCAGCTTGACGCCGCCGATCAGACCGTAGGCCTGGCCGTGCGCGGACTGCGCATCATCCAGCCGCAGGTGCGCCAGCACGCGTACGTCGCCGAGCCGGGTGAAATTCCAGCTTTCCGGTTCGGGGCCGCCAACGCCATTGAAGACGTGGGAATGGTCGCGCGACACCAGTGGGGCCTGCAACGTCACGCCCAGAGAAGAACTGAAGGCATGGCTCACGCTGGCGACCATATTCCGGTTGAGTGTCTTGATCTCGTCGTGCTCGCCTGTCACGCCTGCGGCAGTCGTTTTGTCCGTACCGGAACGCAACTGGTTCTGATGGATCATTTCCATGCGCAGATCCAGGCGCGTGGCGTTGTCCTGCCAGGGCGTCTGGGTATCCCAGTCGGTGTTGATCGTGCAGAACGCCGAACCGCAACTGGCGGCTGCGACCATCGGGAGCAACAACAGCGGGAGCGCAAGGCCGGTTTGCCAGATGGAGTTCATTCGTCACGTCATGCAAGGATTCCAGTCCATGCACGATAACAAATTGTCCACCCCCGGCAGTGCGACATATCGTCGCATGTCGTGCGCATCCGTCCGGCCACGTTTCCTCGACATGCCGCACACCGCCCAGCCAGACGCCGTGCGACATGCGCGAAAGAATGCACGACGGGCTGGCGCCCGGAACGGCAGGCAATCGGGCCGCCAACCGCATGGGTTGCGGCGATTTGTCACATTCTCGGCGGCGCGCGGCTTTTTTAGACTCGGACAAAATTTCAACAACGCCGAGAAGAACATGCTGTTTTCCAGAAAACCCCTCCCCTTCGCCCTTTCCCTTGCCATGTCGGCGATCTGGAACAATGCCGCCGCACAGAGCGATGTCTCGCCCGTCCTCCCGGAGACGCCGCTCATGACCGTCGTCGTCGTGGGCGCGCCCGATTCCACCGATGCCGACCTCAACAGCGTGACGCTGGATGCGGCAAGCCTGCAGCCCCTGCATGCCGCCACCAGCGACACGGCCAGCCTGCTGCGGGACGTTCCGGGTCTTAACCTCCAGGGCGCCGGCGGGGTGTCGAGCCTGCCGTCGATCCGCGGCCTGGGCGATGATCGCCTGCGCATCAAGGTCGATGGCATGGACTTGATCGCGTCCTGTCCCAACCACATGAACCCTGCCCTGTCCTACATCGATCCCACCCGCGTCGATACCATCAAGGTATTCGCCGGCATCACGCCCGTCAGCGTCGGCGGCGACAGCATCGGCGGCACCCTCATCGTGGAGTCGGCCAGACCGCAATTCGCCCGCGCCGGCGAAGGCCTCCTCACCCGCGGCTCGGTCGGTACGTTCTACCGCAGCAACGGCAACGCCATGGGCGCCAATGCCGCCGTCACGGTGGCAGGCGAAAACCTCAGCGTGACCTATACCGGCTCGACCGCGCAGTCTGACAACTACAAGGCGGGCGACAACTTCAAGACGAACACGCTCACGGGACGACCCGGACATACGCTGCCGCTCGACGAAGTCGGCTCGTCCGCCTACCGGTCGATCAACCAGGCGCTCGCGATCGCGCTGCGCAACGAGAATCACCTGTTCGATCTGAAGCTGGGCCGCCAGCACATTCCGTACGAGAATTTCCCGAACCAGCGCATGGACATGACCGACAACACGAGCGATCAGGTCAATCTGGGCTACACCGGACAATACCAGTGGGGCGTTCTGAAGGCGCGCGTCTACCACGAGCAGACCCGACACGAAATGAACTTCGGCGACGACAAGCAGCTCGTGTACGGCACCGCCCCGGGCATGCCGATGAACTCCGAAGGGAAGACCACCGGCGTATCGGTCAACGCGGATATCCGGCTTTCCGAACGCGACACCGTGCGGGTCGGCAGCGAATATCAGGCCTATCGCCTGGACGACTGGTGGCCGCCGTCGGGGACGGGGGGCATGTCTCCGGGCACCTTCTGGAACATCAACGACGGCCGGCGCGACCGCTACGCCGTGTTCGGCGAATGGGAGGCGCGCCTCACGCCGCAATGGACCAGCCTGCTGGGGCTGCGCCACGAGACGGTCAGGATGGATGCGGGCGATGCCGCGGGCTACTGCACCAGCGGCATGTGCATGGGCAACCAGCTCGTCGATAGCGCCAGCTTCAACAGCCAGGCTCACAACAAGACCGACCGCAACTGGGACCTGACCGCGCTGGCGCGTTATACCCCGGACGCCACGCAGACCTACGAGGCGGGTCTCGCGCAAAAGACCCGTTCGCCCAATCTGTACGAACGCTACACCTGGTCCACCTGGCCCATGGCGGCGATCATGAACAACTTCGTCGGCGACGGAAACGGCTATGTCGGCGATATCAACCTCAAGCCGGAGGTGGCGCATACCCTGAGTCTTGCTGCCGACTGGCACGATGCCCGGCAAAAGGTCTGGGGCGTGCGCATCGCGCCGTACTACACGCATGTCCGGGACTACGTCGACGCACGCTGCAACGGCGCCAGCTGCCCCGACGGACAATTCAACGTGCTCAGGTACGTCAACCAGTCGGCCCGGCTGGTTGGCGTCGACCTCTCGGGCCACCTCCTCGCCGCCAGCACACCGGCGTACGGCGATTTCACGGTGAGTGGCATCGTGAATGTCACCCGCGGCGAAAACCGGGATACGGGCGACAACCTGTACAACATCATGCCGCTGAACGCGAAGCTGGCCCTGACGCAAAAACGGGGACGCCTGACCAACACGATCGAAGCGCAGTTTGTCGCGGCCAAACACACGGTCTCGGATATCCGGAACGAAGTGGAAACCAGCGGTTACAGCCTGGTCAACCTGCGCAGCAGCTACGCCTGGAAGCACGTCCGCCTCGATGTGGGCATCGACAATGTGTTCGACAGGGGCTACGCGCTACCGCTGGGCGGCGCCTATGTCGGGCAGGGCATGACGATGTCCATCAATGGCATCCCCTGGGGCATCGCCGTGCCCGGGCCGGGCCGCTCGATCTATGCCGGCGTGAACTACCAGTTCTAGGAGCATCGCAGCGGGTTTTATCCCCGCCGCGAATCCGAGCCCCGCGCACTGTGTGCACGGGGCTCGTTTCATTTCAACGCCCCACATTCGACGGCCGGCGGCAGGCAAAAAAATCCCGCCGGAGAGGCGGGACAGACTTGGAGCAGAGCGCGGGTAAAACGCCTGCACACTTTAAAAGACGGCACGCGGTGCGCACAATTGGACAAATTGCCGCAGCCCGCGGCACCCGGCGACACGGGTATTACAATGCCGCCATGTCGTCAGCGACCGATTCCACCCTGTTGTCCACTCTGCCCGCACGTGCGCTGCTGGGGCGTCTGTTGGCGGTGCGCCTCTCGCTGATCGGTGGCTGGGCAGCCGGCATCGTCTGGCTGCACTGGGGCCTGCGCATCCCGATGCCGCTGTTGCCGATGGGTGCAGTCCTGCTGCTCATGGGCATGTTCTCGCTCACCACGGCATGGCGGTTGCGGATGGACTTGCCCGCCACCCAGATGGAGTTTCTGGCCCACCTGCTCGCTGACCTCACCGCGTTTGCGGTGCTGGTGTTTTTCAGCGGCGGAGTAACCAACCCGTTCGTCTCGCTCATGCTGGTGCCCGTCGTCATCGCGGCGATCAGCCTGCGCCCCCGCTGGGTGTGGCTGCTGGCGGCGGTGGCAGGGGGCTTCTACGGCCTGCTGCTGTTCTATTTCCAGCCGCTCGCCGTGACCGACCCGATCGCCGCCTACGGCATGCATCTGGGCGGCATGTGGTTCAACTTCCTCATCAGCGCGGGGTTGATCGCCTTCTTCGTCACCCGCATGCATGCCGCCCTGCGCACGCGCGACCAGGAGTTGTCCGCGCTACGCGAAAAACAGCTGCGCGACGAACGCATCGTCGCGCTCGGCACGCAGGCCGCGCTGGCCGCGCACGAGCTCGCCACGCCCCTTGCCACCATCCAGACCACGGCACACGAGCTCGCGCGCGAATTCGCCAACGACCCCGACATCGGCGCCGATTGCCATCTGCTCGAAAAACAGGCCCAGGCCTGCAAACAGATCCTCACCCAGCTTGCCGCACGCGCCCAGGACAGTGCGGCGACCGCCCATCCGCTCGATGGCTGGCTCGCCGCCCTGGTCGAGCGCTGGCAAGTGCTGCGCCCCGACGCCCATGTCAGCCTCACGCTGCTGGACGACAACCGCGATTTCATCCCGCCCGAGGGCCTGGAGCAGGCAATCCTGAATGTGCTGAACAATGCGGCCGACGTGTCGCCCCATGCCGTCGAATTCGCGGCCACGGCCAGCCGCGACGCGCTGGCGATCGATATCGCAGATCGCGGTCCCGGCTTTACGCCCGAACAGAAGGCGCAGGCGGGACGTGTGCTGTTCAGCGGCAAGCCAGGGCGCGGCTGGGGCATGGGCCTCGCGCTCACCCACGCCACACTGGAACGGATTGGCGGCACGCTGACCCTGGCCGAACGCAACGGTGGCGGTACCCGCGTGCGCATCACCTTGCCCTGGACACATCCCGTATGAACATGAAATTGCTGATCGTCGAAGACGACACCGACTTTGCGGCGGCCCTGTCGCGCGCCATGGGCAAGCGCGGCTTCGAGACGGCCGTGGCACACAATGCAGTGGAAGCCCGATCCGTGGCCGCGGCGTTTTCCCCCAGCCATGCCGTCGTCGATCTGAAGCTGCCCGGCGAATCGGGGCTGGCTGTCGTGGCCGCGCTCGCCGCGCGCACGCCCGCTCCTGCCATCGTGGTGCTCACCGGCTACGCCAGCATCGCCACCGCCGTCGAGGCGGTCCGCCTGGGTGCACGACACTACCTGGCGAAACCGGCGGATGCCGACGAGATCCTCGCCGCGCTCATGCGCGACCAGCCGGATGCGGCGCTGGAAGTCAGTCCCGAACCGCTGTCCGTGGCACGGCTGGAATGGGAGCATATCCAGAAGGTGCTGAACGAACACGACGGCAACATCTCGGCCACCGCGCGCGCATTGAAGATGCACCGCCGGACCCTGCAGCGCAAACTCGACAAAAACCCGCCGAAGGCGGGTTGAACACCGGGTCCGTTAGCGCAGGCTAGCCGCCGTTGCCCCAGTCGACCCATCCGGTATACGCCGTCAGCAGCACCAACAGGCCGAACACGATGCGATACCAGGCGAACACCGTGAAATCGTGGCGGCTGACGAAACGGATCAGGCCGCGCACCGCCAGCAGGGCGCTGATGAACGAAGCCGCGCTGCCCACTGCAAACAGGCCGATGTCGTCCACGCTGAAAAGATGCCGGTTCTTGAAGACGTCGTAGAAGGTCGCGGCGAACATGGTCGGGATCGCGAGGAAGAACGAGAACTCCGTCGCCGTCTTGCGCGACAGGCCGAAAAACAGGCCGCCGATGATGGTCGCCCCTGAACGCGAGGTGCCGGGAATCATTGCCAGCGCCTGCGCAAATCCGACTTTCAAGGCATCGCGCCAGGTCATGTCGTCGACCGTTTCCGCACGGATGACGTGCTTGCGCCGTTCCGCCCACAAAATCAGCACGCCGCCGATGATCAGCGCGGAAGCGACGACGATGGGGTTGAACAGGTAGTGCTTGATCTGCTTGATGAAGAGGAAGCCCAGCACCGCCGCAGGCAGGAAGGCCACGATCAGGTTGATCGCCAGCCGCTGCGAGGCCGGCTCGGTCGTGACGTTGACCAGCGCGTGCCCGAGGCGCGCCCGGTATTCCCACACCACCGCCAGGATCGCCGCGAACTGGATCGCGATCTCGAACACCTTGCCCTTGTCGTCGTTGAAGTTGAGCAGCTGTCCGACCAGGATCAGGTGCCCGGTGCTGGACACCGGCAGGAACTCGGTCAGGCCCTCGACGATGCCGAGGATGAACGCGTGCAGAAGGATGGTGGGATCGGTCATGGCAAGGGTCTGGGCATGAAAAAAGGCGCGCCGGTCTGGCGCGCCTGCGGATTATACGCGGAGGCCACAGCGTCTTTGTGACCCCGCAGGCCGTCAGGAAATGGAAGCCGGCTCGGCCGGACAGGCGGTCACCCGGTTCCTGCCCTGTTGCTTGGACTGGTAAAGACAATCGTCAGCGCAGGCGATCAATGCATCCAGCGTCAACTGCAGCGGCGTGCGCTGGGCGATGCCAAAACTTGCCGTCACGGCGCTCGTGCCCGCCTCATTCGGAACGCGCATGCCCGCGATCGCGGCACGCAGCCGCTCCGCCAGATTTGTCGCCTCATCCCGATCGGTTTCGGGCAGGAACACGATGAACTCCTCGCCCCCCCAGCGGGCCAGCACATCGCCCAGGCGGATGGACTGCCTGAGGATGGCCGCGGTCGCCTTCAGCACTTCGTCGCCGTGCGCGTGGCCATAGGCGTCGTTGACCTGTTTGAACAGATCGATGTCAAGCAGCATGACCGACGTAGGATGCCCGTGGCGAATAGCGTGGCTCCACAGTGCGCCAGTCTTGTCGTAAAAGGCACGCCGGTTGTTCAATCCGGTCAGCGGGTCCATTTGCGCCAGCCGTTCGGCACGCAACCGTTCTTCCTGGCCGACGCGCAGCTGGTAGGCCAGTGCCAAGGCAAGCAGTGTGGCGTCGAGCTGCATGCCGATTTCCACGGCACGGAACGTCCAGCTGTTGTGCGGGATGAAGCCCCAGACCGACAAGGTCGTCAGCAGGGCGCCCACCATGGCCGCGAGGGCAGCCATGAGGAAATATTGCGCCGGTTTCTGCCCGGTGCGGACCGAGATGATGCCCAGCAACAGCATGATGCTGCTGAACAGGAACGCGAAGACGAATGCGTCCAGCAGTGCATATTTCTGGCTGCCCCGCAGGATGGTCGCCACCAGCAGAATGCCGAAGATGACGCAAAACCCGATGACCGCCTTGCGCACTCGCGGGAAATACACCTGCAGATCGAGAAAGCGGATGGCAAACAGCAGGCCGGACACGCCATACAGGAACATCAGGACCGGGTTGGACCATTGCTGCCAGTTGGTCGAATCGGGCCAGAACCAGGCGAAACCATGACCGGTATAGGCGACGTTCATGGCGACGAACATCGCCAGGTAGAGCGCATAGTACAGGTAGCGCGAGCTACGGAGGCTGGCGAAAAGAATGGCGTTATACGCCATCAGGGCGAGCAGGAAGCCATAGACGATGCCGTAGCTGAACTCCTGCTGCATTTGCCTGAGCCGCGACGTTTCCGGGCTCAACAGATAGATCGGCGCGACCATGGGGTCGGGCGTCTCCAGGCGGATGAACACGTCGCTGGTCCCCGGCTTGAACGTATGGTCGAACACGAAGTAACGGCTGTCGACCGGACGTTGCGCGAAGGGCAGCGTATCGCCGGCCCGGTACCGTTCGACCGTGCTGCCGCGATACTGGACGTAGACCTCGACCTGATCGAGCCAGGCGATTTCGATGGACAACCTTTTCTGCAGCGGTGCGGCGGTCGGGTTATCTACCGCAAAATGGATCCACGCAGGCTTCGAACCAATGCCGAAATTCAGGACCGGGCTGTTCCCCGGGGAGAATTGCCCTTCCTGATAGGCCGCAATCGCGGCCGGCAGGGTAAGCCGCCCGTCCTGCTCTTTCAGAAACTCCGTCGACAGGCCAATGGCCGATTCATGATCGAGGACGGCCGACAGCGGAGCCGCAGCCACCGGTGCGCTGCTCAGCCATGCCAGCATGGCGGCGAGCCGAAAGACCCATCTGAATAATCTGCTGTGCAAGTTCGGCTGCCGGTCGTGTGCCTGGATGTCAGATCTTGCGGTAGACCTCGGCGCCCTGCTTCACGAACTCCACTGCCTTCACTTCCATGCCTTTCGCCAGCGCCGCGGCCTCGTCGAGGCCTTCCTTCGCCGCGTACTCGCGCACGTCCTGGGTGATCTTCATCGAGCAGAAGTGCGGGCCGCACATCGAGCAGAAGTGCGCGACCTTGGCCGATTCCTTGGGCAACGTCTCGTCGTGGAAGGACTTGGCCTTGTCGGGGTCGAGGCCGAGGTTGAACTGGTCGTCCCAGCGGAATTCGAAGCGCGCCTTCGACAAGGCGTTGTCGCGGATCTGCGCGCCGGGATGGCCCTTGGCGAGGTCGGCGGCGTGCGCGGCGAGCTTGTAGGTGATGATGCCTTCCTTGACGTCGTCCTTGTCCGGCAGGCCGAGGTGTTCTTTCGGCGTCACGTAGCAGAGCATCGCGGTGCCGTACCAGCCGATCATGGCGGCACCGATGCCGGAGGTGATGTGGTCGTAGCCGGGGGCGATGTCGGTGGTGAGCGGGCCGAGGGTGTAGAACGGCGCCTCGGAGCAGGACTCCAGCTGGATGTCCATGTTCTCCTTGATCAGCTGCATCGGCACGTGGCCGGGGCCTTCGATCATCACCTGCACGTCGTGCTTCCACGCCACCTGGGTCAGCTCGCCGAGGGTGCGCAGTTCGCTCAGTTGCGCCTCGTCGTTGGCGTCGTAGATCGAGCCGGGCCGCAGGCCGTCACCCAGCGAGAAGGCCACGTCGTAGGCCTTCATGATGTCGCAGATATCCTCGAAGTGCGTGTAGAGGAAGCTCTCCTTGTGATGCGCGAGACACCACTTGGCCATGATCGAGCCGCCGCGCGAGACGATGCCGGTCAGGCGGTTGGCGGTCATCGGCACGTAGCGCAACAGCACGCCGGCGTGGATGGTGAAGTAGTCGACGCCCTGCTCGGCCTGCTCGATCAGCGTGTCGCGGAACATTTCCCAGGTGAGTTCTTCGGCCTTGCCGTCGACCTTTTCCAGTGCCTGATAGATCGGCACGGTGCCGATCGGCACCGGCGAATTGCGGATGATCCACTCGCGCGTCTCGTGGATGTTCTTGCCGGTCGACAAGTCCATCACGGTGTCGCCGCCCCAGCGGATCGCCCAGGTCATCTTCTCCACTTCTTCCTGGATGCTGGAACCCAGCGCCGAGTTGCCGATGTTGGCGTTGATCTTCACCAGGAAGTTGCGGCCGATGATCATCGGCTCGGATTCCGGGTGGTTGATGTTGTTGGGGATGATGGCGCGGCCGCGCGCGATTTCGCTGCGCACGAACTCGGGCGTGATCTCGTTCTGCAGGTTCGCCCCGAAGTTCTGGCCGGGATGCTGGCGGTTCATCAGCGCGGCGAGCTTCGCGCCCTGCGGGCCGGACGCCTTCAGCGATTCGAGATAGGCGGTGCGGTTGTTGTTCTCGCGGATCGCGATGAACTCCATCTCCGGTGTGATGATGCCCTGGCGCGCATAGTGCATCTGGCTGACGTTCATGCCGGCCTTGGCGCGGCGCGGGTGGCGATGCAGGTCGGGAAAGCGCATCGCCGCGAGTTCGGGATTGGCGGCCTGCTGGCGGCCGTATTCGGAACTCAGGTCGGCCAGGATTTCGGTGTCGCCGCGCGCCTCGATCCAGCGCGTGCGCAACGCCGGCAGGCCGGTGCGGATGTCGATCTTCGCCGTCGGATCGGTATACGGGCCGGAGCAGTCGTAAACGAAAATCGGCGGATTCGGTTCGGAGTGCGCGCCGCCTGCGCCGTTCTCGCCGCCGAACATCAGCGGCGTGTCGGCCTGGCTGATTTCGCGCATCGGCACGCGGATGTCGGGCTGGCTGCCCTGCACGTAGATCTTGCGCGAGTTCGGCAGCGGCTGCACCGCCGCTTCGTCGACATGCGCGGTGGCGGCTAGGAATTTGGGGTTGGCGTTCATGGCGGGCACTCCAGCAGAATTAGGATGGAGGCCGCTGAGTCAGCCTCGCTATTTAGTCCACGGGAGGCCTGTCAGCCTCCCTACGGCGGTTTCAACCGCATCAGGTTCGAAGGGTATGTCTCACTCCATTCGGCGTGACGGCCGTCCGGAGACCCCTGGCGAGCGGCTCAAGGTAGCGGAATTGTGGAATAATTGCAAGGCAATCCCCCATCTAACTTATTGATATTCAAGGGTACCGCATGGACATGGAACAGGCGCGCTACAACATGGTGGAACAGCAGATCCGCCCCTGGGATGTACTGAATCAGGATGTGCTCGACCTGCTGTTCAAGGTGCGCCGCGAGGATTTCGTGCCCGAAGCGCACCGTGCGCTGGCCTTCGTCGACATGGAAATCCCGCTCGGCCACGGCCAGTCGATGTGGACGCCCCGGCTGGAGGCGCGCGCGCTCCAGGAACTCGTCATCCGCCCCACCGACCGCGTGCTGGAAATCGGCACCGGCAGCGGCTACCTCACGGCGCTCCTGGCCGCCCAGGCCGCCGAGGTGGTGTCGGTCGACATCGTGCCCGAATTCACCGCGGCCGCCACGCAGAAACTGCGGGCACACGGCTTCGACAATGTCGCGCTGCATCCCGGCGATGCCGCCCACGACTGGCCTGATGAAGCCGGCTTCGACGTCATCGTGCTCACCGGCTCGACACCGCTATTGTCGGACGCCTTCCGCCGCCGCCTCCACGTGGGCGGTCGCCTGTTCGCCATCGTCGGCGAGGCGCCGGTGATGCAGGCGCAACTCATCACCTGCACCGCCCCCGGCGCCGCACGTAGCGTGACGCTGTTCGAGACCTGCGTGGCGCCGCTGCTCAACGCGCCGCATCCTGCCGCCTTCGTATTCTGATGCGCCAGTTTCGCCCGCCCGAACTCGCCGCCCACATCCAGTCCGGTCATACGCCGGTGCTGCTCGATGTGCGCGAACCGTGGGAATGGAATCTCTGCCGCCTGCCCGGCGCGATCCTGATTCCGATGCGCGAACTGCCGGCACGCCTGTCGGAGCTGAACAAGGATGCCGAAACAGTAGTCATCTGCCATCATGGCGTACGCAGCTATCACGCGGCGCGCTATCTGGAGACGGCCGGGTTTGTCGACGTCGTCAACCTCGCGGGCGGCGTCGCCGCCTGGGCCGACGAAGTCGATCCGGCCATGCCGCGCTACTGAATACCCTCTATCTAGGACTGAATCATCATGCAATTCAAACCCCTGTCTCTCGCCCTTGCCCTCGCCCTGGCGCCCGCCGCCCACGCAGAAAACCTGTCCGCCGTCTTCCAGGACGCACAGGCCTACGATGCGCAGTATGCCGCCGCCCGCGCCGCCTACCAGGCCGGCCAGGAGAAGGCGGTCCAGGGGCGTGCGGGACTGCTGCCCAACGTCAACCTGGGCGGCAATGTCCAGTACAACAAGATCGACTCCAGCCTGCCCGGCGGCGACGCCGACTACGCGTCCAACGGCCTGTCAGTGAACGCCACGCAGCCGCTGTTCCGTAAGCAGAATCTGGTGCAGTACGAGCAATCCAAGCAGCAGGTCAAGATCGCCGAGATGCAGTTGAAGGTGGCTGAACAGGACCTGATCCTGCGCGTCGCGCAGGCGTATTTCGACGTGCTGCAGTCGCAGGACAACATCGCCTTCATCAATGCGCAAAAATCGGCCATCTCCGAACAGTTGGCGTCCGCCAAGCGCAACTTCGAAGTCGGCACCGCCACCATCACCGACACCCATGAAGCGCAGGCGCGCTACGACCTCGCCGTGGCGCAGGAAATCGCCGAGCAGAACAGCCTTGCCATCCGTCTGCGCACGCTGGAAAAACTCATCGGCAAACCGCCCGGCGCGCTCGACATCTTCGTGGAACCGGGCGAACTCAAGGTCGAAGCCGAGTCCATCGACACCTGGGCCGCGCGCGCCACCGAAGGCAACCTGCAGGCCGAGATCCAGCGCATCGCCAAGACCATCGCCGACCAGGAAGTCGAACGCAACCGCGCCGGCCATTACCCCACGCTCGACGCCGTCGCCGGCTACACCATCAACAACAACCAGAATTTCGGCACGATGCAGGTGGACACCCGCGCCGCCAGCATCGGCGTGCAGCTCAACCTGCCGATCTACCAGGGCGGTCTCGTCAACTCGCGCGTGCGCGAAGCCGTCGCCAACCAGGAAAAGGCGCGCCAGGACCTCGAGGCCGCGGCCCGCGACGCCAGCCTGCAGGCCCGCCAGGCTTGGCTCAACGTGAGCAGCGGCGCGGCCCGCGTGAAAGCGCTGGAACAGGCGCTCACCTCCACCCAGGCCCAGCTCGACTCCACCAAGCTCGGCCTGCAGGTCGGCGTGCGCACCAGCCTCGACGTGCTGAACGCCGAACAGCAGGTACTGTCCGCCCGCCGCGACCTGGCCGGTGCGCGCTACGCCTACCTGCTGGCTGGACTATCGCTCAAGGCCGCCGTGGGCAGTCTCCATCCGGCCGACCTCACCGAGATCGACCAGCATCTGAAACCCGCGGTGCAATAAACCGCCGACAGCCTGCTGACGGGGCATTCCAGCCCGTCGCCAGGCGACACGCCGCCTAAAAAGGAACGAGCCTGGCCACCCGGGCCGCCGCGCCGCGATGGCGGGCGGCAAAGGCCTGGCCCGCCTCGCCCATCCGGGCACGCGCCGAAGCATCGCCCAGCAGCGCCAGCGCATCGTGCATCAAGGCCGCCGCATCGTCGACCCGCCGCGCCGCACCGGTCTCGATCGCGAGGCGCGTCGCCTCCTCGAAGTTGAAGGTGTGCGGCCCCACCAGCACCGGCCGCCCCACGCTCGCCGCCTCGATCAGGTTCTGCCCGCCCAGCGGCATCAGGCTGCCGCCGACAAAGGTCACGTCGCAGGCCGCGTAATACGCGAATAACTCGCCCAGGCTGTCGCCCAACAGCACGCGCGTCCGGCTATCCAGCGGCGCGTCGCCCAGCGCGCTGCGCCGCCGATACGCCAGGCCGGCCGCCTCGATCAGCGCCGCCACCTCGTCGAAACGTTGCGGATGGCGCGGCACCAGCACCAGCAGCATGTCGTCCGGCGCAGTGTCGGCAAACGCGCGCAGCAGCGGCGCTTCCTCGCCCTCGCGCGTGCTTGCCGCGAGCAGCACCGGGCGCGATCCCCATTGCGCTTTCCACGCCGCCCCACGTGCCAGCAACGCATCCGGTGGCGCGATATCGAACTTGAGATTACCGGTGACGTGCACGGCCGGCGCACCGAGTGTCCGCAGGCGTTTGGCGTCGGCGTCGGTCTGCGCGGCGACGACCGCGATCCGCTGCAGGCACGCCCGCGTCAACGCCGGCAGCCGTGCGTAGCCGTGCGCCGAGCGCTCGGACAGCCGCGCGTTCGCCAGCACGATCGGTACCTGCGCGCGCGCGCCTGCATGGACGAGGTTGGGCCACAACTCGGTTTCCATCAGGATGCCGACGCGCGGCCGCACGCGGCGCATGAAGCGACGCATCGACCCGGCGTAGTCGTAGGGCAGGTAGACGATGCGCGCGAAGCTGCCGTACAGCGATTCGGCGGTGGCGCGCCCGGTCGGCGTCATGCAGGTGAGCAGCAGCGGCGCGTTCGGGTGTGCGTCGCGCAGCGCCTGGATGAGCGGCTGCGCCGCACGCATCTCGCCGACCGACACCGCATGGATCCACAGCGCGCCCGTGACCGGCGCCGGGCCGAGCGCCAGGCGTTCGCCCCAGTGTTTGAGATAGCCGTGCTCACGGCGCCCACGCCACAGCAAGCGCAATGGAATCAGCGGCGCCGCCAGCAGCAGGGCCAGCCGATACAGGCTCCAGTCGAATAACAGGCGCAGGGTGGGCATCACCGGATTGTAAATGGGCGGGTGCTTGTGCCCAAGCCGAAAGGCTGTCGGGTGCTAGAATCGACGCCACTCTGGAGGCCAAACAATGAAAATCCTGCTCACCGGCGCGGCCGGGTTTATCGGCATGCACGTCGCGCAAATCCTGTTGAAGCGTGGCAACGAGGTCGTCGGCATCGACAACCTCAACGACTACTACGACCCGGCGCTCAAGCTCGCGCGGCTGGAGCAGCTGAAGCCCTTCCCCAACTTCCGCTTCCTCAAGGACGACATCTCCGACCGCATGGTGATGGAGGACCTGTTCGAGAAGGGCCACTTCGACGCCGTCATCAACCTCGCCGCGCAGGCCGGCGTGCGCTACTCGCTGAAGAATCCGCACGCCTACGTGCAGTCGAACATCGTCGGCTTCGCCAATCTGCTCGAAGGCTGTCGCCACCACGGCATCAAGCACTTCGTATACGCCAGCTCATCCAGTGTCTACGGTGCCAACACCAAGATCCCGTTCTCGGTGCACGACCCGGTCAACCATCCGGTGAGCCTCTACGCCGCGAGCAAGAAGGCCAACGAGCTGATGGCGCACACCTATTCGCACCTCTACGGCCTGCCCACCACCGGCCTGCGCTACTTCACCGTCTACGGCCCCTGGGGCCGGCCCGACATGTCGCCATGGCTGTTCACCTCGGCCATCCTCGAAGGCCGGACCATCGACGTCTTCAACCACGGCGACATGATGCGCGACTTCACCTACATCGACGACATCGCCGACGGCACCGTGAAAGTGCTCGACCGCATCCCGCAGGGCAACCCGAACTTCGACCACAAGCACCCCGACCCCGCCACCAGCCACGCGCCCTACCGCATCTACAACATCGGCAACCACACCCCGGTGCAGCTGATGGACTTCATCGGCACGATCGAAAAGGCGCTGGGCCAGGAGGCGAAGCAGAACTTCCTGCCGATGCAGGACGGCGACGTGCAGGCGACCTATGCGGATGTCGACGATCTGATTCGCGACACCGGCTTCAAGCCTGCTACGACGCTGGAGTATGGGATCGGGAAGTGGGTGGAGTGGTATCGGGGGTACAAGAAAATAAGCTGAACTCGGACAGTGAAACTACTCTCACTGCAAAAGCTGGGTCTTGTATGAAAAATGAAATCAGTCGGGCAACGAAGAAGCTCCAAAAATCAGTGCAGCTACTCGAGTACCGCCGACTGAACTGGCGAGTGGAAACCCGTCAACGAGTCTGGAGAGAGTTTCAGAATTTCGTCGGTGATGCCAAGAAAGTGGGTTTCCCGCTAGATCTTCAAGTTCGTTCGATTGAAACTGTGAATGAAGGTCTGGTGCAAATTACTGCTGCACCGATTCCAACAGGCACGATCAATCGCAAACACCACATCGACCCATTTGCTTTAGTTTCTCACTCAGACACATCTGTTATTGAAAGTGGTGGAGAGTTGGTCGCTTCCATTTCAGCTACTGGATTTGTTCATTTCGTTATTCATCCACGCCAATCTGAACGAATCAAACCAAAACAAGCTGAGCTAATTCTTTTTCATGCTTTCGACCCAACTGAGGTAACTGTTTCAGTTATCCAAAAAGCACTAAAAAATTATCTGCTTATTCTGCAAAGCAGTTCAATTCTTGGCTGTGAAGATGCACTAACGATCCGCGAGAAACTGTCTGTTTTCTGGATCTACTTTCGTGACATGCGCAATAAATATGCGCTGTATGTTTCATTACTCTCGTTGAGAAATGAATGGGGAAAAGCTCTTGTGGCTGCAGCCTTTGCTTTTCTAATTGGCTACATCACTGGAAACAAGAATTAAGATGCAGATTCGGGGGCAGGTCTTGCAATAACACATACCCAACGCCCGAATTACGCTACCCCCGCCCGCACTATGCAGCCTTCAAATCAAGCAGCGCTTCCGGATGCGCAATCGCCACACGCAGCAGCGTTTGTGCCGCGCCGGTGGGTTTGCGGCGGCCCTGCTCCCAGTCTTGCAGCGTGCGGGTGGACACGCCCATCAGGCTAGCCAGTTCGGACTGAGACATTCCCAGTCGGCTTCGCGCCTCTGCGATGGGCGACAGGGCAACCTGGGTTTTCCGGGCCCCCTTGCCCGCCTTCATCTGGCGGACGGAGTCCAGCAAGTCCTTCTGGAACTGTTCCATTTCCTTATCCATGTTCTATGGCCTCTCGCAATTGTTTCAAAAATGACACGGGCAGGTTGTCGAACTTCGCTTTCACGTACACCATCAACAACCAGATTTCGCCGTGCTCCAGCTGGTTGAAATAAATGACCCGCGCGCCGCCGCGTTTGCCCATGCCGGGGCGCGTCCATCGGACCTTGCGACACCCGCCGGCGCCCGGAATGACATCGCCCGCGTCCGTGTTGGCGGCCAGCCAGTCGATGAACGCGATACGTTCGGCGTCCGTCCAGATCTGGGCTGCTGCACGCACGAAAACGTCCGTTTCTATGACGGTGTACATTAGACAATCATACGGCACTGCCGTATTGTAGGCAATATCGAAAAACCGTCGCCCTCGGGCAGCAACGTCCGCCTGCGAGCCGCCACTTCGCCATCCACACAGATGAACAGCAAATCAAAGGGGCCTGGCTCGATTTACCCACCGAGCCAGGCCCCTGATTTTGCATTGATGCGCAGAATTGTTGCGCACTGGCCCTAGGCTTTGGCGGGATAAACCTCCTTGGCGTGCCGCGCCGCTTCGAGTTCCACGGGATCGTAGGCCTTGCCGGACCACAGCATCTCGTAGGCGATTTCTTCGTTGCCGTTTTCGCAGAGCTCGAGCGCTCGCCGGAACAGGGGCTGGAAGGTCTCCGACTTGTGCGAACGCTCGTGGAGTTCGAAGGTCGTCCAGAACGTCACGATCAGCGCTTCGCGGCCTTTCATGGGGCTTTCGACCGCCTGTCCGATGGTCGAACCTTCATTCGACACCTGCCCGGAATTCAGCGCGACGAAGCCGCCGACGAAGCCCGTGTCGGAGTGATAGGTCTTGACGTTTTCGCAGAGGAAGGCGACGCGCTCCTGCAGGTCCTCGACGCTGTATTCGGGTTTGAGCACGACGCGGTTCACGGTCACAATGCCGTCGGGGGGGAAGTTCGCGATCAAGCCATTCATTTTCTGCTCCTGTTGTGATTGAAAAACATGCCGGATGAGTGCGGCCACAGGATATGAAGCGAAGAAGTATTTATCAAACGATATTTATCGGCACTTACTATCGTATTAATCGATATATTGCGCGGCAAGCCGGCCGTGCGAAGAACCTTTATCGGCCCGATGAATCAGCCCATACTGACCGATTCGCCCCTGCTCGATGTCGATTGAGCCATTCGAAACCGCCACCCCACCTTCAACGATGAATCCCGCCACGGTTAAACGCTACCTGCCCTGGGTCGTGGCCGTGGCGCTGTTCATGGAGCAGCTGGATACCACCATCGTCAACACGGCGGTGCCGGCGATGGCGGAAAGCCTGCAGGTGACGCCGCTGAGCCTGAAGGCGGTGGTGGCGAGCTACATCCTGAGTCTGGCGGTGTGCATTCCGGTAAGCGGCTGGATGGCGGACCGCTACGGCACGCGGCGTGTGTTCAGCATCGCGGTCGGTCTCTTCACCTTTTCCTCGATTCTGTGCGGGTTGGCGCTGAACGCGCCGATGCTGGTCGCGGCACGCATTCTGCAGGGCGTGGGCGCGGCAATGATGATGCCGGTGGGCCGGCTGACGATCATCCGTACGTTCCCCAAATCGGAACTGCTGCAGGCGATGAATTTCGTCATCATCCCGGCGCTGATCGGTCCGCTGCTCGGGCCCACGGTCGGCGGCCTGATCGTGCACTGGGTCTCCTGGCGCTATATCTTTTTCGTCAACGTGCCGATGGGCCTGCTGGCGCTGTGGCTGGCGCATCGCCACATGCCGGATTATCGCGGCGACACGGCGCGCCCACTGGATGTCGTCGGCCTGGTCCTGTTCGGCAGCGGCACGGCGCTGTTGTCCTGGCTGCTGGAAATCTTCGGCGAGCACCGGATCGACGCCACCTCGGCGGCCGTTTTGCTGCTGCTCTGCGTGAGCCTGCTGGCCGCGTATTTATGGCATGCCCGCGAGACGCCCCATCCGCTGTTGCGTCTGAGGCTGTTCCGGGTACGCACGTTTCGCATCTCGGTGATGGGCGGTTTCGTCACGCGGCTGGGGGTGGGCGGGATGCCGTTCCTGCTGCCGCTGCTCTACCAGCTCGGCCTGGGCCTGCCGGCCTGGCAGTCGGGCCTGCTGATGATGCCGGCCGCGGCGGCGGCCATGGGCATGAAAATCATCGCCCCGCGCGTGCTGGCGCGCTTCGGCTACCGCCGCATCCTGATCGTGAATACGGTGATGATCGGAGCCGTCATCAGTCTTTTCTCGCTGGTGAGTCCGGCCACGCCGATCGCGCTGATCGTGCTGCTGGGCCTGTCTATGGGCTTCTTCAATTCGTTGCAATTCACCAGCATGAATTCGATGGCCTACGCCGATATCGATACGCCAGATTCGAGCATGGCCAGCACGATCGCGAGTTCACTGCAGCAGATGTCGATGAGCTTCGGGCTGGCGTGCGGTTCGCTGATCGCCGGCTGGTATCTGGGCGACCTGCCGCAAACCGACCGCGTGGCGGTGACGACCGCGCTGCATCATGCCTTTTTGACGCTTGCCGGGCTGACGATCCTCTCGTCGCTGTCGTTCTGGTCGCTCCGCCCCGGGGATGGCGAAAGCGTCAGCCGGGGATCGGTGCGCGTGGTGGAATGAGCGCAGAAAACGAACGGGTCGCCTGCGCGATTCGCCGCCCGTCTATCGCTCCACTTCCTGCGCGCTGATCATGTTCTGGTAGAGCAGCGCGGAGATGACCAGCGTGTCCTGGCTGTTCACGTTTTCGAATGACAGCCCGTGCAGGAGGGTGGGGTTTTCATCCACAGTGGGACGCGACGCATTCACCGAACGAATCGTGCAGTCCAATACGAGCACATGCTCGGCATCGCCGATCTTGACGCGGAATTTGAGCGTGAGCGGGCTGCCCACCTCGCCCATCTTTTCGCTGGCGGCGAGCAATGCGCCGCCGAGACTGATGTCGCGCGCAACGCAGGCATGGCCACGGCCCCCCTCGGCGCTGGCGTGACAGATGATATTGATGCGCCCGCGCGAACTGCCGCGCACGACCAGTCCGCGCACTTCCTTGGG
Source organism: Rhizobium sp. (assembly GCA_019459285.1). Taxonomy (GTDB): domain Bacteria; phylum Pseudomonadota; class Gammaproteobacteria; order Burkholderiales; family Thiobacillaceae; genus Thiobacillus. The sequence continues at coordinate 33,217 of JAIBEL010000046.1, forward strand.
ATAGGCGAGATGGATGTGCGGATAGGGCGTATTGGTGACGCGCTTAGCCATCGAGGTGAAGGCGTAGGCCGTTTTTCCGCTGAACAGGCGCACGACGAAATCCTGTCCTTCACGTACCAGCATCAGGCTGCCATTGATGATGGGCGTGGTCACGATGACGCTCTGGCCTTCCAGGTAACCGACCAGGGTGACGAAGCAGCGGGACGGTTCGACATCGGACTGGAACTGCAGCTGTATCGTATCGCCGATGCCCAGCTTGATCTGATCCAGCGACAGCACCCCGGATTCGCGCGGGGCCGAGGCCGGCTCGCCTTTGCCAGCTTTGGCGGATGTATCCTCCGGGCCACCGGATGCTGGCTTGTCTGGAGCGGTTGGTTTGTGCTGTTCTGGCATGGCGCGTCCACGTGACAATTTTCTCGATACGGCATGACGGACGTCAATTTGCCCATGCCCGCATCGGGTTCCCGGGCGGGTGCAATTCGACGTTTCGCCGTAATGCCTCCTGGTCATCATTACGATGCCGGCCATCGGCAATTCCTCTCCCTTTGCCGCGCCGGCCTTCCAAGTAAACCACACTCGCCGCGTATCGTTCACATGTCGCATGCCGGCTGTCGTCATATGACGACAGGCTCAATCCGTTCTATCTTTTTGTTTTGTAGGAATATTCCAAAAATAGACCCATTCCGATGTCGTCGTCAGGCGACGTTTTGGCCTGTTTTTCCTCTTGGTCGCGTCTCGTGAATCCCTTACACGACTGTTTATCAACGGGTTTTCTGTGCTGGCCCATCTGTTGCTCTTCCACCCGTGCGTCCAGTTCCGGCCGCAACCACACCAGAGCGTTTTACCCAGATTCACCCAGATACAGAGAGAGACCCTACCCATGCTCAAATCCTTCATGCAACCCGGCACTGCCAGCAATTCACGCACTGATTCGGCCCGGACGGGCCATTCGGGATATCCGAGCAAACCGGCCGAAGCCGCCAAGCCTGCCGAGCCCGACAAAGTGGAAACGGCCCCGGAAGTCATCCCGTCCACGCGCAACGAAGAGGGCAGCAAACTCATCGTCGGGCCGAACATCAAGCTGAAGGGCGCCGAGATCACCGATTGCGAAATCCTGGTGGTGGAAGGCCGCGTGGAAGCGTCGATGAACAGCCGTGATATCCGCATCGCCGAAGGCGGCGTGTTTTCGGGCAAGGCCGAGATCGACGTGGCGGAAGTGCACGGCACGTTCGAGGGCGAGTTGACCGCCCGCAAGCGGCTGGTGGTCTATGCCACCGGTCGCGTCAACGGCACGATCCGCTACGGGGCCTTGATGGTCGAGGAAGGCGGCGTCATCACCGGCAACATGGCGATGCATACGGTCGGCCCCAATCTGACCAAGCTGCCGGACGCCGCGTCGCCAACCCCGGTGTCCGAAGCGGTTCAGGAGAAGGCGGCGGAACTCGAAGAGATTCGTTCCGCGTCCACGTTCAGCCGCAACCAGCGACGTAACTGACGGGCCTGAGGCGGGGCTGTCTGCGCTAGGCGACAGTTCCGCCCGCATCCACCTTAGATCCCGTCGCCGGTCCCCATACTCGTCCCCTCGACCCGCCAAACGGGTCTGTCCATCCCGCCGGAAAATGAATGGCCGGACTGAACTCAGTCCGGCCGACCGGCTCAAACAGCGGGTAGTCGCAAACGCATCATGCAGGTTCGATGCGATGCCATCGACCGCGTGTAACCGGGGCTTCACGAACACCTCGTTTTTCGATCGGCAACGCCCCGCGAATTTTCCAGCGAACTGCCTTGTCAAGGAATCATCGCGGCCCCCGGCTGCGTTTCTGCTGCACTCTCTGTCGACGTCGGGTCCCGTATGTTCATCGTTGCGCTCGCTTGTGTCCTGCTCCTGGCTTTGACCACCGTCACCCACTACGAGGCGCTCAGCAGCCTCAACACGCGGCTGGTGTCGCTCGCCATTCCCAACCGCAGCAAGCTGTTGGTCGTCATCTCGACGGCCTTCATGGCCCATGCGCTGGAAATGACGCTCTACGGTTTGACCATCTATCTCCTGACGAAATATTTCGGCGTAGGCGCCCTCAGCGGGCCGTCCGGCCATTCATTGGCAAGCTGTCTTTATTTCTCTGCCGAAACCTATACCTCGCTCGGCTTTGGCGATCTCACGCCCGTCGGTCAGATCCGGATGATTGCCGGGGTGGAAGCGCTGAACGGCCTGCTGCTGATCGGCTGGTCGGCCTCGTACACCTACATTGCCATGGAGCGTTTCTGGAACCTGGATGCGGCACGGCGCCACCAATGAGCGCGCGGGCATCGAGAGGTCGGCTTTTCCAAGGCGCTCCGTGTCAGCCGTTCGATGCCGCCAGCGCGTCCGCCTGGTCCACGCGCTCCCAGCTGAAATCCGGCTCGGCCCGCCCGAAGTGGCCATAGGCTGCGGTCTTCCGATAGATCGGGCGACGCAGGTCGAGACTCTCGATGATGCCACGCGGGGTGAGCCTGAAGGTGCGGCGCACCATGGCTTCGAGGGTGTCGTCCGCCACGGTCCCGGTGCCGTAGGTGTCGATCAGAAGGGACACCGGTTCGGCCACGCCGATGGCATACGCCAGCTGGACCAGGCAGCGTTTGGCATAGCCCGCCGCCACGAGATTCTTGGCGATGTAGCGCGCCATGTACGCCGCCGAGCGATCGACCTTGGTGGGGTCCTTGCCTGAAAACGCGCCGCCGCCGTGGGGGCAGGAGCCTCCATAGGTGTCGACGATGATCTTGCGCCCGGTGAGGCCGGTGTCGCCGTTGGGGCCGCCGATCTCGAACGGACCGGCGGGATTGACCCACAGCTTGAAGCCCGGCGTACGCAGCGCCATGGGCACCAGCGGATCGACGATTTCGCGCGCGACTTCCTGCGCGACCCACGCGGGGTCGAGGTCGCGCTCGATCTGGGTGGAGATGACCACGTTCTCGATGCCGGCCACCCGCTGCCCTTCATAGGCCACCGTCACCTGGCTTTTGGCATCGGGGCGCAGCCAGGGCAGGGCGCCGGACTTGCGCAGTTCGGCCTGTTTCTGCACCAGGCGATGCGCCAGCCAGACCGGATAAGGCATCAGGTCGGGCGTCTCGTCGCAGGCATAGCCGAACATCAGGCCCTGGTCGCCGGCGCCGATGTCGCCGCCCGCGAGCGTGATGCCCTTGTGGATCTGGATGGACTGGTGGTTGAAGCGCACCTGCACTTCGCAGGTATTGGGGTCGATGCCGGTTTCGGTGTCGCGATAGCCGATGTCGCGCAGCACCTGGCGGGCGATTCCTTCGGCGCGCTCGCGAACCTCGTCGAACAGTTCCTTGCGGACGGTCTTGAACTCGCCGGCGATCACCACCAGATTGTCGGCGACGAAGGTTTCGCAGGCCACCTTGGCCTCGGGTTCCTCGGCCAGAAAGGCGTCGAGGATGGCGTCCGAAATCTGGTCGGCGATCTTGTCGGGATGGCCTTCCGAAACGGATTCGGACGTGAACAAATGGCGGCGGGTATTCATGGTCTGTTTCCTGTGCAGCGTGATGCGGAGAAGGATCAAGCCTCGCGTGCCGCGAGACGCCACAGCGACGTGACCTCGGCGGCGCGGGCGGCGTGCAGCGGGTCGGTTTGATCGGCAGCGCGCGGGTGCGCAGGCTTGGTGTCCAGCCGCGCCACGACGTTCAATCCGGCGGCGTCGAACGCCTCGAGCAGCCACGCGCGTGAGCGCAGTCCCAGATGCTCGGCCAGGTCCGACAGGATCAGCCAGCCTTCGCCGTTCGGCTCCAGGTGTGCTGTCAACCCGTTCAGGAAGCCGAGCAGCATGCGGCTGTCCGGATCGTAGATCGCGTGTTCGAGCGGAGAATGCGCGCGCGCGGGCAACCAGGGCGGATTGCAGACGATGAGGGACGCACGCCCCGGCGGGAACAGATCGGCCTCGACGACATCCACCTGTCCCTTCAGCCCAAGCCGGGCGATGTTCTGGCGCGCGCACGCCAGGGCACGCGGGTCCTGGTCGGTGGCGACGACGTGCTTGACCCCGCGGCGCGCCAGCAGCGCCGCCAGTACGCCCGTTCCTGTGCCAATGTCGAAGGCGAGCGCCGAGGAAGGCAGCGGCGCCTCGGCCACCAGCTGCAGGTATTCGCCGCGTACCGGCGAAAACACCCCGTAGTGCGGGTGGATGCGTTCGCCGAGCGCCGGAATGTCGACGCCTTTCTTGCGCCATTCGTGGGCGCCGATCACGCCGAGCAACTCGCGCAGCGAGACCACCGATGGCACGTCGCCCGCACCATAGGCTTCGGCGCAGGCTTCCTTCACATTCGGCGCGCGCCGCAGGGGAATGCTGTAATCCGCCTCCAGAGGCAGCAACAGCATGCCGAGGGTGCGGGCGCGCTGGGACTGGGCCTGGCGATAAAAATTGAAGGCCTCGATCGGCGACGCGGCAGGCTTGCGCGGCTTGCGGTCGATGCGGCGCGCCATGGCCTGCAGCAACTGGCGCGCGTTCTGGAAGTCGCCGCGCCACAGCAGCGCAGTGCCCTCACTGGCCAGGCGATACGCCGCATCCGCTGCGAGGCGGTCGTCAGCAAGCATCACGCGTTTGGGCGGCGGCGATCCGCTTTCCGAGCGCCAGCGGGCGGTCCGGCTCTCGTCGGCCTCGGTCCAGTTCAGCACGGCAGGAGGTGCGTCAGGCTGAGGTTTCGTCACAGCTTTGCGCTGCGTCCGCCGTCCACTGCCAGGATCTGTCCGGTCACGTACTGGGTATCCATCGCGAAGAAACGCACTGCCAGCGCGATATCGTGGGGATCGCCGGCGCGCTTCAGCATGGTGTGCGAGACGATGCGCTGGCGCGAGACCTCGTCGAAGTTCGCATCGTCCTCGGGCCACATGATCGGCCCGGGCGCGATGCCGTTGACGCGCACTTCCGGCGCAAGTTCGCGCGCCAGCGATTTGGTGAGCCCGACGAGGCCTGCCTTGGCGACGGAATAGACGACGTAGCTTTTCATCGGCCGTTCGGCGTGGATGTCGGTGATGTTGATGATGCAGCCATGGCGTTTCTTCAGTTCGGGCGCGGCGGCCTGCGACAGGAACATGGGCGCCTTGAGGTTGCTGCCCATGAGGTCGATCCAGTCCTTTTCGCCGATGGAACCGACCGGCGTGGGATAGAAGCTCGACGCGTTGTTGAGCAGCACGTCCAGCCCGCCGAAAGAAGAGACCGTCTGGTGGACCAGGCTCGGCAGGCCGCCGGTGTCATTCAGATCGGCCTGGATCAGCGCCACCGAATCGGGGCGGAGGGCATTGAGTTCGTTCTGCAGCGCGCGCGCCTCGGCGGCCGAACTGCGATAGTGGATCATCAGGTTGGCGCCGGCCGCGTGCAACAGGCGCGCCGAGGCCGCGCCCACACGCCTGGCCCCGCCGGTAATCAATACGACTTTGCCATGCATCGGGATTCACCCTTATAGTCCCTGGATTGCGCATTATCCATGAACTCGATGCTGCCCGCCCCGACTCCCGACGCCTTTGCGCACAGCCAGCGCGTGACCGCGCATCTGCAAGCACTGATCGACGATGCGGGCGGCTGGATTCCGTTCTCGCGCTATATGGAAGCCACGCTCTACGCGCCGGGGCTGGGCTATTACGCCGCCGGCGCGACGAAATTCGGCACGGCAGGCGACTTCGTCACCGCGCCGGAACTGACGCCGCTGTTCGGCCGCACGCTGGCACAGGCGATTGCACCCGTGCTGGCCGAGACCGGCGGCGAGGTGCTGGAACTGGGCGCGGGCAGCGGCCGGCTGGCAGCGGACGTGCTGGGCGACCTGGAACGGCTGGGCACTTTGCCGGTGCGGTATTGCATCCTGGAAGTGAGCGCCGACCTGCGCCAGCGCCAACAGGAAACGCTTGCGCGCGAACGGCCGCATCTGCACGAGCGGGTGCACTGGCTCGATGCGCTGCCCGATCACTTCCGGGGCGTGATCCTCGGCAACGAGGTGCTCGATGCGCTGCCGGTGGAACTGGTGCATTGGACGGAAGACGGCGCGCAGACGCGCGGCGTGGTGCGGGAAGGAAAGTCCTTCGCATGGCAGGACCGGCCCATCGTCGACCCCGTGCTGCGCGCCCGCGCCGGGACGATCAATCAGGCACCCGGCTATCTGTCCGAGATCAATCTTGCCGCCGACGCCCTGATCGCCTCGCTCGCCCGCATGCTCGACCACGGCCTGATCCTGATGATCGACTATGGCTTTGTCGCCGCCGAGTACTATCATCCGCAGCGCCACATGGGCACGCTACGCGTGCATGTCCGTCACCATGCGCTCGACGATCCGTTTTATCTGCCGGGCCTGTGCGACCTTACCGCGCACGTCGATTTCAGCGCGGTGGCGCAGGCGGGGCTGAATGCGGGGCTGGAACTCGCGGGCTACGCGAGCCAGGCGAATTTTCTGTTGAACAGCGGCCTCACCGAGTTGCTGCTGCAGACGTCGCCCGCCGATGCGGCGGCCTACCTGCCGCAGGCCAACGCAATGCAGCGGCTGGTGTCGCCGGCGGAGATGGGCGAGCTATTCAAGGTGATCGGGCTGAGCAAGGGCAGCGTCGCGCCGCTGGCCGGGTTTGCGGGGGGCGATCGCCGACACACGCTTTGAGATAATCTTTCGGGCCGTTCGTCCTAACTTAGCCAAGAGACTCTAACCGTAATGCCGTTCGGGCTGAGCTTGTCGAAGCCCTGTGCCCACCGGGACATGCCCTTCGACAGGCTCAGGGCGAACGGCTCAAGGCTCACACCAGCGGCAACTGCACGTCCTCTTCTTCCGGCTTCAGGCGCGTCACCCGCACCGCGTGCAACCGGCGGCTGTCGGCGCGCAGGATGCTGAACTGGAAACCGTCGAACTTCACCGACTCGCCGCGCTTCGGAAAATGGCCTAAACGCGAGACGACGAGGCCGCCGACGGTGTCGAATTCCTCATCGGAAAAATGCGCACCCAGAACCTGGTTGAAATCGTCGATCTCGGTGCCCGCCTTCACGCGGAATACGTCTTCCTTCTCGCGGATGATGTTGTCCTCGGTCTCGTCGAAGTCGTATTCGTCCTCGATGTCGCCGACGATCTGTTCGAGTACGTCCTCGATCGTCACCAGACCGGCGACGCCGCCGTATTCATCGACGACGATGGCGATATGGTTGCGGTTGGACCGGAATTCCTTCAACAGCACGTTGAGCCGCTTCGATTCGGGAATGAACACGGCGGGGCGCAGCATGCCGCGGATATCGCTGTCGGATTCGGCATAGTGGCGCAGCAGGTCCTTCGCCAGCAAAATCCCGATGACGTCGTCGCGGTCCTTGTCGATGACCGGGAAGCGCGAATGCGCGGTTTCGATGACGAAGGGGATGAAGACCTCTGGTGCATCGTTGATGTCGATGACGTCCATCTGCGCGCGCGGGATCATGATCTCACCGACGCGCATCTCGGATACCTGCAGCACGCCCTCGATCATCGCCAGGGCATCGGCATCCATCAAACTGTTTTCGTAGGCGCCGTGCAGCAATTCGATCAACTGTTCACGGTCTTCGGGTTCGCGCATCAGCCAGTGGGAGATGCGCTCGAGCAGGCTCGGTTTGGGGGGACTACTGTCGGACTCCATTTTCGTCAGGAAATGAAAGATAAGGATTAGGAATGCGGAATCGTCTCAGTATAACGGCTTCGCGCGATTCCATGATGTCCGCGTCCGCCGGGGCGATGTGGTCGTAGCCCTGCAGATGCAGCACGCCGTGGACGGTCATGTGCGCGTAATGATGCTGCAGCGGCTTGCCCTGCTCGCGCGCCTCGCGCTCGACCATCGACGCGCAGATCACCACGTCGCCGCCCAATATGCCGGGCGCAATCTCGCCGTATTCGAAGGTCAGCACGTTGGGCACGTAGTCCTTGTCGCGGTAGTCCTGGTTGAGTGTCTGCGCCTCCTCGGCGTCGACGATGCGCACGGTGATCTCGGAGGGATGCTCCAGCGCGGCGGCGACCCAGCGGCGGATCTGCGCACGAGTGGGAAGCCCATTCGCCTCGCTGGCGAATTGCACCGACAGGCTGAATTCAGGACTCAATGCTTGTCCGTCTCCGCACGGCGCGCAGCGTAGGCGTCGACGATCCGGCCGACCAGCGGATGGCGCACCACGTCTTCGGACAAGAAGTGGGTGAAGGCGATGCCGCGCACGTCGGATAGCACCTCGGTGGCATCGAGCAGCCCGGATTTGATGTGCTTGGGCAAGTCGATCTGCGTCGGGTCGCCGGTCACCACTGCGCGCGCGCCAAAACCGATTCGGGTCAAAAACATCTGCATCTGTTCGGGCGTGGTGTTCTGCGCCTCGTCGAGAATGATGAAGGCGTGGTTGAGCGTGCGCCCGCGCATGAAGGCGAGCGGCGCCACCTCGATGGCATGGCGTTCGATCAGCCGCGTCACCTTGTCGAATCCCATCAGGTCGTACAGCGCGTCATACAGCGGGCGCAGATAGGGATCGACCTTCTGCGTCAGGTCGCCCGGCAGGAAGCCCAGCCGCTCGCCGGCCTCCACCGCCGGCCGCGTCAGCACGATGCGTTTGACCTGCTCGCGCTCCAGCGCGTCGACTGCACACGCGACGGCCAGATAGGTCTTGCCGGTGCCGGCCGGGCCGATGCCGAAGGTGATGTCGTGGCTGCGGATCTGTTCGATGTATTCGCCCTGGCGCGGGGTGCGCGCGCGCAGGTCGGCGCGGCGGGTGCGCAGCGCAGGGCCTTCGTCGTCGGCGCGGCCGCGCGTGAGTTCGACCAGGCCGAGCTGGATGTCGTCGAGCGAGAGTTCGTCGTGCGCGCGGTTGTAGAAATGCTCGATCGCCTGCGCGCCCTTCTCGGCCTGCGCGGCATCGCCGCTGAAGCGGAAACTCGAACCGCGGCGGCCGATGGTGACGTCGAACGCCGCCTCAATCTGCCGCAGGTTTTCGTCCATCGGCCCGCACAGGTTGGCCAGCCGCCGGTTGTCTTCCGGGGCCAGCCGCAGTTCAACGATGTCGGTTTTCAAGCGCTTTCGCTTTCGGTGATGGCGACTTCGCCGCGCAGACTGTGCGGCAGGGCCTGGGTGATGGTGACGTCGACGAACCGGCCGATCAGGCGCGGCTGGCCGGCGAAGTTGACGATGCGGTTGTTGTCGGTGCGGCCGGCGAGCTCTTCGGCATTCTTGCGGGCGTGGCCTTCGACCAGCACACGCTGCACGGTGCCGACCATGGCCTGGTTCACCTTCTGCGCCTGCGTCTCGATCTGCGCCTGCAGTCTCATCAGTCGCTGCGTCTTCAACTCGGCGGAGACGTCGTCGGGATAGTCGGACGCCGGCGTGCCGGGGCGCTTGCTGTAGATGAAGGAGAAGCTGGCGTCGAAATCGAGTTCCTGGATCAGCTTCATCGTCGCCTCGAAATCGGCCTCGGTTTCGCCGGGGAAGCCGACGATGAAATCCGACGACAGGCAGAGGTCGGGGCGCTGCTCGCGCAGCTTGCGCACGATCGATTTGAATTCGAGCACGGTGTAGCCGCGCTTCATCGCTGCGAGGATGCGGTCGGAGCCCGACTGCACCGGCAGATGCAGATGCGACACCAGCTTGGGCAGGCGGCCGTAGCATTCGATCAGCCGCGCCGTCATTTCGCGCGGATGGCTGGTGGTGTAACGGATCCGCTCGATGCCCGCGATCTCGTGCACCATTTCCAGCAGGAAGGCGAAGTCGGCGGTGCCGCCTTCTTCCAGCGCGCCCTGGTAGGCGTTGACGTTCTGCCCCAGCAGCGTGACTTCCTTGACGCCGCGCGCCGCGAGGTCGGCGACTTCTGCGATGACGTCGTCGAACGGACGCGAGACTTCCTCGCCGCGCGTGTAGGGCACGACGCAGAAGGTGCAGTACTTGGAGCAGCCCTCCATGATCGAGACGAAGGCCGACGACCCTTCGACCCGCGCCGGTGGCAGGTGGTCGAATTTCTCGATTTCGGGAAAGCTGATGTCGACCTGGGCGCGCCCGGTCTCGCGGCGTTGAGCGATCAGCTCGGGCAGACGGTGCAGGGTCTGCGGACCGAACACGACGTCGACGAAGGGCGCGCGCGACACGATCGCCGCGCCTTCCTGCGACGCCACGCAACCGCCGACGCCGATGATGAGATTGGGGTTCGCCTGCTTGAGATGGCGCACCCGGCCCAGGTCGTGGAACACCTTTTCCTGCGCCTTCTCGCGCACCGAGCAGGTATTGAACAGGATGACGTCGGCATCGTCCGGCGTGTCGGTCGGGACAAGGCCTTCGGCGACGTTGAGCACATCGGCCATCTTGTCCGAGTCGTACTCGTTCATCTGACAGCCGAAGGTTTTGATGTAGATTTTTTTCATGGGGGGCGCCGGAACAGTGAATAGACTGGGGGCTGGGATTTCGCTGCGGTCAGGGATCGCGCGGCAACGAAAAGGAAGCTTGGTGGTGATGAGTGGACTTGAACCACCGACCCCCGGATTATGAATCCGATGCTCTAACCGACTGAGCTACATCACCTTGGGACTGCTTCTTCGGCTAGCGACCGCCGAAAAGGCGCGCATTTTAGCTGACACGGGCATGTGCTGTCAAAGTTCACTGCGGCCGCAGCTTGGCCAGTTCGTCGAGCAGGCTGATCAGCAGTTCGCGTCCCAGCGGCCCCATGCCGGCAACGAGCTGGTCGGTGTCGCGCTCGCCGTTGACGAGCCGGCGCATGCGGCCGCCCAGCAGCGCCATGTCACCGCCCGCCTTCATCATCTGTTCGGCCATGTTGGCGAGCACGGACATCGCCTGCGCGTCGCCGCGTGCCGAGGCATCGATCAGCGCAGCGAGGCCGGGGGCGGCGCTGCTGCCGTCCGGCTGGGCATCCAGCGGCGGCAACGTGGCCGGGTTGTCGAGGCCGCGCAGGATGGCGTCAAGCAGGATGCTGTCCTCTTCGTCCAGCCCCAGCTTGATCGAGGGATCGCGTCGGCCGTTGATCACGTGGCGCAGCGCGCCGACCAGTCGCGCCCAGCCGGCCTGTTCGGCGGCATCGAGTTGTTTCATCAGGTCGGGCAGCTGGCTGCGGTCGCGCAGCGCGTTGACCACGGTGTGGATGAAGGACGCGTGGACGCGCAGGACCTGTTCGACGGCGGGCGGGAGTTGGGCCATTGTTGGTGAGCGGTGAGCAGTAAGCGGTGAGGGGATTGTCCAGTCAGGGCGCGGTGTTGGCAATGGCGGGGCGCAGCGGCACATTCTCGATGCGCCAGTGCGCACGTGCCCAAGCCAGGAGGTCGGCCGGCCGGGCATCGTCCAGTTCCTGCGGCGGCCGGTGACCGAGCACGGCGAGTGCCTGCGCGAGTATGGCGCCCCGTCCGCTCTCGGGCAAGGCTGGAGCGAGGGTCTGCTTGGACAGCTTCTGCCCGGCGGCGTTGGTGATGAGCGGCACGTGGGCGTAGCTCGGCGTGGGCAGGCCCAGCAGGCCTTGCAGATAAATCTGGCGCGGGGTGTTCCACAGCAGGTCGGCGCCGCGCACGACGTGGGTAATGCCCTGGAAGGCGTCGTCGACCACCACCGCCAGCTGATAGGCGAACAGGCCGTCGGCGCGTTTGACGATGAAGTCGCCAACGTCGTGTGCCAGGTTCTGCTCCAGGTCACCGTGGATGCGGTCGTGGAAGCGGGTGCTCACATCCGGCACGCGCACCCGCCAGGCGCGCGCGATCGCGCCGGGCGGCAGGCCATTGCGGCAAGTGCCGGGATAAAGGATCTCGCCCTCGGGGTTGCGCGGTGCCCGGGCGAGCTGGCTGCGCGTGCAAGCGCAGGGATAGACCGCGCCGCGCGCTTTCAGCGCATCGAGTGCCGCGGCATAGGCGTCGTCGCGTTGCGACTGCTGGATCACCGCGCCATCCCAGTGCAGGCCGTAGGCCTCCAGCTGGCGCAGGATGGTGTCAGCCGCGCCGGGCTCACAGCGGGGCCGGTCGAGGTCTTCCATGCGGACCAGCCAGCGCCCGCCTGCGGCGCGGGCGTCGAGAAAACTCGCCACCGCGGCGACCAGCGAGCCGACGTGCAAGGGTCCGGTAGGAGACGGCGCAAAGCGCCCGACGTAGGGTGCGGGATTCACCCCGCGATTATGCCGCGCGCAGCCTGGGTCGGGATGCCGCTTCCGGGTGCAGGCTCTGGTAGAGCGCGAGGACGGCTTCGCCCATGCGCGCTTCGCTCCAGTTCGCAGCGTAGGCCTTGCCGGCGGCGCCAAGCACCTGAGCCGCCGCGCGGTCGGCCAGCAGTGGCACCAGGGTCCGGGCAAAACCGGCGATATCGTCCGGCGCGATGCTGCAGCCCTGCCCCTCCTGCAGCACGTCCTTCGTCCCCATTTCGGCCAGGCCGACCACCGGCACGCCGAGCGCCATCGCCTCCAGCAGCACCAGCCCCTGGGTTTCGGTTTTGGACGCGAAGACGAAAACATCCGCCGCGCAGTAGCAGGCCGGCAGCTCGGTCCTGCGTTCGAGGTAGCCGACGAAGCGCACGTTGTCGGTGAGCCCGCGTTTCGCCACCGCGCGTTCGAGCGACGCTCGCGCGGGGCCCTCGCCAGCGATGACCAGCAGCACGTCGGGCAGGCTGCGGCGTACTTGATCGGTCACCTGCAGTAGGAAATCCAGGTTCTTCTCGAACGCCACCCGCCCCACGTAGGCCATCACCGGACGCTCGGCCGGAATGGCATGGCGGGCGCGAAATGCGGGGCCGTCACAGTTGGAAAAATCGGCTCCCCGCAGCCCGGTGGGAATGATGTGGACGGGGCTGCTGACACCATACGCCAGCAGCGCGTTCTTCATCGCCGACGACGGCGCGATCACCGCGGTGACGCCGTCGCATTCCTTGCGCGAGATCATCCGCGCCGCCGCCGCCAGCAGCTTTTTCGGCAGGAACGGCAGGTAATGATGGAAGTATTCCTCGAACAGCGTGTGGTAGGTCTCGACGCACGGCAAGCCATGTTTGCGCGCCCAGCGCACGCCGGCACGGTGCGCCAGGAAGGGGGTGTGGATGTGGACGAGATCGAAGTCGGCGGGATCGAGCCGGTCCAGCGCGGCGGCCAGTGCGCGCGGATGCATCAGGCGGTCTTCCGGGTCACGCGGAATCTGCCAGCCCGGCACGCGTACGATGCTGGCCTCGGCGACCGCAGCCGGATAGTCCGGCACTACCAGCACGCTGCTGTGCCCCGCTTCGGTCAGCGCCTGGCGCAGGGTTTGGATCGACGTGGACACGCCGTTGACGCGCGGAAAATACACGTCGGACACCATCAGGATACGCACGGCAGACTCCGCTGGGGCAAAGCCTGTGTTGTATGGCAGGACGGTTACAGGTTGATGACGCTGCGGTTAGAGATCGATGCCGGGTTGCGCCTTGACCCCGGCACGGAACGCATGTTTCTCGTCAGCGATGACCGACACGGTGTCGGCCAGCTCGATCAGCGCATCGGACGCGGCGCGCCCGGTGACGATCACGTGTTGCATCGGCGGCCGGTTGGCCAAGGCGTCGAGCACGACGTCGCTGTCGAGGTAGCCGTAGCTCAGCAGATAGGTCAGCTCGTCGAGCACCACCAGCTGATACGCCGGGTCGACGAGCATGCGGGCGGCAATCGCCCAGCCGCGTTCGGCGGTGGCGATATCCTGCTCGCGGTTCTGCGTATCCCAGGTGAAGCCGTCGCCGGTGACGTGCCACTCGACGCCGGGCTGTCTGCCGAGGAAGGCTTCTTCGCCGGTGTCGGTGCGGCTCTTGATGAACTGCACCACGCCGACCCTCATGCCGTGGCCGAGCGCGCGCGCCATCGTGCCGAAGGCCGAGGTGCTCTTGCCCTTGCCGTTGCCGGTGATGACGAGGAGCAGGCCGCGCTCGTCGGTGGCGGCACTGATGGCGGCATCGATCAGGGCTTTTTTACGTGCCATGCGTGCGGCATGGCGGGCATTGCGGTCTGCGGATTCAGTATTCATGGCGAGACGGGGAAGCGGGTACAGAGGACAGCATAGAGCAAACGTCCGGGGGCAATGTACCCTATCCGCGGCTTCAGGCCGGCGCCAGGCCGGGATGCAGTGCGGACGTATCCGGTCGCGCGATGAAATCGACGATCGCCTGGGCGCCCGAGCCCTGGACACAGGCATCCACATCGAAGGCCGCGCAGATGCGCGAGGACGTCAAGGTCGACGCCGTCGGACCATAGGCAAGCAGTCTGCCGCTCCGCATGATGGCGACATGGGTGGCATAGCGCGCCGCCAGGGTCAGGTCGTGAATCGACGCGATGATCAGTCGACCCGAGCGCGCCAGTGCGGCCAGCCGCGCAACCCCGTCCATGGCGTGTTTGGGGTCGAGGCCGGAAAGCGGCTCGTCGGCAATGACGATCTCCGGCTCGCCAACCAGCGCCCGCGCCAGCATGGCCCGGGCCAGTTCGCCGCCAGACAAAGTGGTGGCGGGCTGGCCGGTTTTATGGCTCAGGCCGCACAGGGCGAGCGCCGCCTCGACCTTGCGCCATGCCGCCTTGTCCAGATCGCCGAAAACAGGAATCTGCGGCATGAGTCCCAGGGCCACCAGCCGCTCGACGGCCACCGGCCACTCCACCCGGGCATTTTGGGGAATATAGGCGCGGCGGCGTGCAAGCTCGCGCCGGTCGATGGCGCGGATGGGCCGGACGTCGAGCCGCACCTCGCCGCGAGACGGCCGTTGCAGGCCGCTCAGCATGCGAATGAGCGTGGATTTTCCGGCGCCATTGGCCCCCAGCAAGGCAACGAACTGTCCGCTTTCGCACGCAAGGTCGATATTGCTGACGAGGCTGCGCCCGGCGATGTCGTAGCTCACGTTCTCGGCGTGCAGGACGGTCATGGCGACAATCTCCGCAAGCGCAGGACCAGCCAGAAGAAGAAAGGGGTGCCGATCAGGCTCGTGAGCACGCCAAGCTTGAGCTCCGAGCTCGTGGGAATCACGCGAATGGCGATGTCGGTCACCAGCAGCAGGAGGGCGCCGAACACGGCCGAGGGCAAAAGAATCCGGCTGGGTCGATACCCGACGAATGGGCGGACGAGATGGGGCGCGACAAGCCCCACAAAGCCGATGGCGCCTGCCATCGCCGTGGCCGCGCCGACCGAAAGCGCCACCCCGGCCAGCGCGAGCGCCCGCAGCATGTTCAGATTGACGCCCAGACTCTCGGCCTGCGCCTCGCCCAGCGTGAGCGCATCAAGCCCGCGCGGCGTAGCCGCCAGGCATAGCCAGCCTGCCAGGATGAAGGGCGTACACAATGCGATCTGGCTCCACTCCCTTTCGGCGACCGATCCCAGCAGCCAAGTGGTGATTTCATACGCCGCGTAGGGGCTGGGCGCGAAATTCAGGGCCAGAGCCAGCCCGGCAGCCGCCAGACCCGACACCGCCGACCCGGCTAGGATCAGCGTCAGCGTTCCGCTACGTCCGAACAGAAACGTCAGCGCGCCAGCAGCCAGCGCACCCGCTATGCCCAGCAGCGGCGTGGCCAGGGCAAACCGGGTGGCCAGACCGAAATAGATCGCGACGACCGCACCCAATGCCGCGCCACCCGATACGCCGAGCAGCCCCGGCTCCGCCAGCGGATTGCGCAACAGGCCTTGCAGCACCGCGCCTCCGAGGCCCAGCGTCGCGCCAACCATGAGCGCCAGCACGGTACGGGGTATGCGCAGCTCGGTCACGATCAGCCAGGCGAGATTGGGTTTGGGCGCAGCCAGTCCGTCAAACAACACGACGGGCGGCAGCCAGACCTTCCCGATCACCAGGGATGCGCCTGCTGCCGCCAGCAGCAGGGCCAGCATCAGTGGCAGGGGGGCCTGGGGCAGCCTTACCATCGCGGCCTTCCGGCTGGAAGTTCGCGGTACAGGTTACGCAGCGCGATCGCCGCATCGGCCGATTGCGGCAGGCCGCACGCATAGGCGGCATCCGGATAGTCGATCCTGCGCCCATGCCAGTAGCGTTCGATCAACGGATGCAGGGATTGCGCATCCTGCAAGGAAGGACCCGACCATCGGGTTTCGCCTTGCAGGATGGCGTCGGGCCAGGCTGCCAGCAGCGCTTCCAGCCCGAAACTGCCATAGCGGCTGTCGGGAAGGCGGGCGGCGATATTGTCGGCGCCGGAAGCCGCGATGATCTCGTTTGTCAGCGTGCCCCTGCCCGGCACGGCCTGGCTGCCGCTCCAGGCGACGACCCGCAGAGGCCGGGCGGGCTGATGGGAGGCGAGCCACGCCAGTTTCCCGTCCATCTCCGTCAGCAAGGCATGCGCCCGGCCGGGTTCCCCCACGGCCTCGCCAACCTGGCGGACGATCCGGCGGATATCCGCAAAGCTGTTGGCCGCCTCGACTTCGACCACGCGTGCACCGACCGCCTTCGCCAGCTTGCGGGCCATCGGCGCGGAATCGGTGCCGGCAAGAATCAGATCCGGTTTTTGCAGCAGGATCTCCTCGGCGGTTCCGTGGTTGACGGCGACGCCCGTATCGGCCCCCGGCAACAGGGCCTCGACCGCATCGTGGGCCAGATAGGTGATCGACGCGATCCGATCCTTGGGCACCAGCATCAGGAGCAGCACATCGTTGCACAGCATCATCGACATGATCCGGGCCGGCTTCCGGGCCGCGACCGATGCGGGCAATGCGCCGGATGAGGCGCTGTCCGACGGCAGGCCTTCCGTCCCCGCGGCAGGCCCACAAGCCGGAAGGAACAGACACGCCAGCGGCAGGTACGCCAGCCGCCGACACACGCTTGCCGCTTTCAACGACGGCTCATTCTTCCTCGGCGTGGTCATGATGCGCGCGCCACGCGGCGACCAGGTCGCCCGGACTGCGTTGTGCGATCCGCCGCAAGGTCAGGCGGGCAACCGCGCGGCCGCGCCGGGTAGTCGGCCAGGCGAACGCATCAGGTCGGATCCCCGACGCGACGGCAGCTTCGACACCGGCGCGGATGCGCGCCTCGTCCGGCAAACCATGGCGATCCAGCAATTTCCGGAAATCGGCGTCCAGTTCAGGCTCGAACGGCACACGCCGCCCGAGCGCGTCGCGCCAGGGCGACCGCGGATTGAACATTAAGACCGGTTGAAATCCACGCGGGATGGGCGCGTTCGCATCGTGGGTCCGTCCCGACTGGATGAGCCGAGGCAGAAGGTGCGTGTGCGGACCTTCCGGGCTCTCGCCGTCCGGCGGCGGGATGGCGGCAAAGACCTCGATCCTGCCAGCAGGCGAAATCAACACCCGGTGGGGCTGGGCACGCATGACGTCGGCCATCAATGTGCTGCCATGGGGGCCGAATACGTCCTGGTTCTGCAACGCGAGCAACGTGTCGATCAGGCGCGTGTCGCGGGTCCGGAGGCAGAACCGCACGTGACCGATCCCGGCCCCCAGGTCGAAGATCGCGGCATCCCGGTCCTCGTCGCGCACTGCGTCGGAATCGTATCCCAGCGGCTGGATGACGCCCCGCCGCGCACCGTCGGGAATCGGCAGGCAAAAGGCCAGCGAATGCCCCCAGCTTTCCCCGTCGCCCGACAGGGTATCGTAGGCCAGCATGTGCGGCTCGACATCCAGGTTGATCCGGATGGCGGCACGCGCCGTGTACAGGCATTGCTCGCATGGGGTGATCGTCCGCATGGCGGGTTCGTCGTCATCCCGGACAAATTCGCCAACCGCGCCAAACGTACCGATGCTCCAGCCATGCCGTGTATCGTTCAGCAGCCTGCCGACCAATGTCGCATAGCTGCTGGTGTATCGATGCTCAATACTCATTTCGCCCGGCATACCCACTCCCGATTCCTGACAAAGCGTTCCCGATCCTGGATGACAGGGCAGCTCGGACAGAAACGGCGGCGGAAACCCTTGTGCTGGAGGCAGCACGCCTTGAGTATCTGGCATACCTCCGAACGGTCACCGCTCGCGATCACATACGTTTCCGGCAGCGCGCGCGCCAACTCCGGATGCCGCGCCAACAGGGCGCGGGCAGCCCTGACCGCGCGTTCACGCTCGCCAAGCAACTCGCCTATCGTGGAAAACTGGGCCAGCCAGGACGAGGCCAGCATCGACCACAAGGCGTGGCGGGAATAGCCTGACCAGCGCCGCAGGCTTTCCAGTACCGGTTCGCTGAACGCCAGGAGACTGGCGAGCACGTCGGGGCCGGCCTCCGCCGGATTGCGGCCAGCCAGGATATCGGCCTGTCGGATCCAGATGCCTTCGACCAGGGTGGAAGCGGAAAAGCGCAGCGCAAAATCATGGATGCGCAGCGTCCGCCGCTCTGCCAGATAGGCCGCAATGATGGGCCCCGCCGCCCAGCCATGGCGCAACAGGAGTGAAGCCGCGGCCGCCCGCCTGTTTGCGCCGAAACCGGCGTCTGCCAGGCAAACGATGAAATCGGCCAGCGCACCGTTTTCCGGCGTCATCAGTGCGTCCGCATGAATCCAGCCGTCCGGGTCGGGCGGATCCAGCGTGACCCTGAGCGCACCGGTCAAATGCGACAGCCGGTCGAGCAGTACCGGCACCGACACATCCGGCTGGGAAAGGGTTTGCATCATCTCACCGCTATGCCGCCGCATAGTGCCCAAAGCCTTTGCTGGTCTGGTCGAACGCCTCCGGCTCCCGGCCGAGATAGCGAAAGGCGATATCCCGCCACATCGCCAGCCGCGACCAATCCGGCCGCTCGGCAAGCCGGTCCCCAGGCAGCACAAAAGGATTGGCGAAATAGATGGTCAGCATGGACACGCCCGCCGCGTTGCGCATCTCGAATCCCCAGCTGTTGGGCGCCCCCCGGTCATCCAGTGTGCGAAAGATACTGACGCTCGCCGGGCGCAACCCTCGCATCCGCGCCTCGCGGTCCGAATCCGCATCGGGGATGTCCGATCCGATGCACAGATGGAAGTGGGGGCCGTTGAACCCGATCGTCAGGAACTCGCCGTCCCGCTCAATCAGGTCGGGCGCACAAGGGCAAGTCCACTCATACGCCGCGCCACCGATAGAGGGGCCAAAAATCAACTGGTCCCAATAACACAGGAACGTGTCCGCAAGAAAATCGTGAAGCGTGTCCGGATCGGTCGGCATCGGCCAGCGATGAACGCGCGGCTTCCCCGCTCCATCCCGTTCGATGATGGGTTTGCGCCCCCCACGCTGTTTTGCCATTCCTGCTCCTTCCGGTTTGCCGCCCACCCCGTCCGCGATCTCAGAAACCAAGGGGAAGGGACTCAAGGCGATGCCACTTCAAACGCACTTACCGGCCCGCACCCGCCGCCGGAACCCCCATATTAAACAATAAAAAATGTTTTTTCCAGAAGAAACAAGCATTAATTCATCAATGCTCAAATAAACAAAATGTCTATTTTAATATATTGATTTATATGACTTTAATTTTTAATATCTCACAAATAACGAAAAACTATAGCGCTCATAGCTTTCTGTTATTCGTGAGTTGATTTGACAGAATCGATTAAATAAACAAGAATCCGTCAATCAGGTGCCAGAAATGATCTTCTATCGTTCTGGATAAACGGGAATCAGGTGCGTGGCGCAATGCCACCATGCCTGGGCTGCCCCCGCAACGGTAAGCGTTAAACGATGCATCACACACGCCACTGGATTCGTCCGGGAAGGCGATGCATACGGCGCGAGCCCGGATACCGGCCTGAACCCCGCTTGGCCTACGCCACGCGGCGGATCGTGCAATGTGCCCGCGGGGAATCGGGCACCCAACCGGAAACCATCATGCGTCAAACCTCTCTCGCCCTTGCTCTCGCCACGGGCTTCGTGATCCCCGCCTACGCGGAAACCCTGCCGGAATTCGTCAGTGAAACGATCGTCGTCACGCCGACGCGCTTCGAAGAACCCACACCCGCCACGCCCGGCAATCTCGTCGTGATTACGCGGCAGGATATCGAGCGGATACCGGCAACCAGCGTCCCCGATCTCCTGGCAGGGATCGTGGGCACGACGGTCGTCCCGATTTACGGGTCGCTCGGGATTGATTCCGCCGTGAGTCTGCGCGGCGCGGGAAGCGGCGGTACGGCCACCAGCAACACCCTGGTGCTGCTCAACGGACAACGCCTGAATCCCATCGACTCGGGATCGATAGACTGGTCATTGATTCCCCTGACGAGCATCGAGCGCATCGAGGTCATGCCGGGAAGCGGGACGGTTCTATACGGCGACCGATCCAGTGGCGGTGTCATCAACATCATTACCAAGAAAACGGCCGACACGCGCTACGCCAGCGTCGGCGTGGGCAGCCACGGCATGCGCGAGCTCAGCCTTCAGGCGGGCGGGGCAACGGACAGCATCGATTCCAGCCTGTATTTCCAATACGGCGCGAGCGACGGCTGGAGAACAAACAGCGACCAGCGGCGCTATGCATTGGGCGGCCGGATCAATTTCCTGAATGAACACGATGTGCACGGCTTCGTCGATCTTGCCGCCTTCGACGAAAAGCTGGGCTTCCCAGGCGGCTTGTGGCGTGCCGAGTATCTTGCCGATCCTGCCCAGTCCCGCCATCCGGGGGATCGGTCTGATCGCAATGGTTTCAGGATTCGCCCGGGGGTAGCGGTCACGCTATCGGAGGACGTTGCACTGGACGCCGACTTGGTCCTGTCGCGGGACGAGCGCAGCGGCTTCAGTGACGCAACCAATCCGGTGGAACAGACCCGCGATCTGTCACGCGATTTCATTTCGTTCAGTCCCAAACTCAAAATCAAGCATCGTCTCGGTGGATTCAGCAACCATGCCACGGTGGGCTACGACTACTTCAGGGGAACCGCGGACAGCCGGACCTCGCCGACCGGATTCCAGTCCTACACGCAAAACGCCTCGCAGACGAGCCATGCGCTCTACGCCCAGAACATCATGGAACTCACCGAGCGCCTGGCCTGGACGCTCGGCATGCGCGTGCAGCGACAGCGCCAGTCTGCAGAGCAGTCTGCGTATACGGATCGCTTTAACACTCCCCAACCTGCGGTGTCCGGCCACTCGGTCGACACGCGGGAAGCTTACGAAACGGGTATGACGTATCGGACCGGCGACTGGAAACTCTATGGCCGGCTGGGAACGAGCTTCCGCTTTCCCAATACCGACGAACTGTATGGGCTGGATCCGCTTACCTGGGCCCCCGTTTTCGCCATTGGTCTGAAGCCGCAGCATGGAATCGTGTATGAGGTCGGCGCAACGAAAAAAATCACACGGGGCAGCCTCTCCCTCAGCGTCTACCAACAGAACCTGAAGGACGAGATCACCTCCGACCCCAGTGGCGGCAACATGAACGTCGGCAAGACGCGGCGCCTGGGAAGCGAACTGAGCGCCAGGCTAAACATCACGGACGCTTTGCATGGAAATGTCGGCGTTACGCTCGAAGACGCCCAGATTCGGGCCGGCGCCTATGCGGGGCGCGAGATGCCGCTGGTGCCCGGCGTCCAGGCAAGCGCGGGCTTGAGCTGGGATGCGAGCCCGAATGCGGTCTACTCCGCACGGCTGAATCATGTGGGCAAACGCCGTTATGGGGATGATTACAGCAACGTGGCAGGCTATCTGTCCGGTTACACGACGCTTGATCTGATGGCGAGCTGGCGAATCCGCGACTGGAAGATCGACGCCAAGATTCTCAATGCGGCCGACAGACGATATGCCGCGTACGCAGGCTATGGTTTCAATTCCGGGACGTTTGCAAACGATACGTTCTACTATCCCGCCGACGGCAGGACATTCGGCGTCGCAGCGCGATACGACTTCCGGTAATCCCCGGTGTCGTGGGGCGGGGCCGGGTGGTTTGGGTTGGGCCCCCCGGGGGGGGGGGTGGTTGGGGGGCCCGGGGGGGGGGCCGGGTTAGGGGGGG
>JAIBEL010000051.1 GCA_019459285.1 Rhizobium sp.
GTCACCCAGATGGATGAGGCCACCCAGCAGAATGCGGCGCTGGTCGAAGAGGCTGCGGCTGCGGCCGAGAGCCTGCAGGACCAGGCGGGCAAGCTGGCCGAGGCGGTGAGCGTGTTCAAGCTGGAGAGCGGGGCCTACAGCGTGCGTTCCGAGCTTCCGGTGTTGCGAGATTTGGACGAGACATCGCAAATTTCCCGGACCGTCATCGCAGCTCCAGGGAAAACAAAGGACAAGCCCAGGCTGGCGCTGGTAGGGCGGTCGGAGAAACGGGCGGGCGGCATGGGCTGAGCCGTGTCGTCAGCCCGTACATCCGCGCGGCCGCGTGCTTAATGCGATTTGGCGACCAACTGGAGGAATTCCTGCCGGGTACGGTCGTTGTCACGGAAGGCACCCAGCATCATCGACGTGATGGTCCACGAATTCTGTTTCTGCACGCCGCGCATCATCATGCAGAAATGCTGGGCTTCGATGACGACACCGACGCCGGCCGCACCGGTGGCAGCCTGGATGGCGTCGGCGATCTGGGTGGTGAGCTGCTCCTGGATCTGCAGGCGGCGCGCGAACATGTCGGTGATGCGCGCGATCTTCGACAGGCCGATCACCTTGCCTTTCGGCAGGTAGGCCACATGGGCCTTGCCGACGAACGGCAGCAGGTGGTGCTCGCACATCGAATACAGCTCGATGTCCTTGACGATGACCATTTCGTTGT
Organism: Rhizobium sp.; assembly: GCA_019459285.1. Classification (GTDB taxonomy): domain Bacteria; phylum Pseudomonadota; class Gammaproteobacteria; order Burkholderiales; family Thiobacillaceae; genus Thiobacillus. The sequence continues at coordinate 710 of JAIBEL010000051.1, forward strand.
TGTCGGAATCGAACACGGCATCGTTGAGAACCTCGTCCAGCGACTGCGTATAGCCCTGCGTCAGGAACTTGAACGCGGCGGCCGCACGGTCGGGGGTTTTCAGTAATCCGTCGCGCGAGATGTCCTCGCCAGCGCTCTGGATGAGTTGTGCGTACAGCTTGGCAGTGTCCATGTCGATGGCCTTGTCTGATCAGTGATCGTTTGACTGTGTCAGAGTGGTCAGTCACCGTCAACCCGCGGAGGCCGCATGGTGAAAGCAAAGGGCGTTCGCATGAACCCGATTTCTTGACGATCCCAGCATGCCGCGTATGGCATTTCGAAAACATCCCGGCGTGTACGGAATCGAGCGTGGCGGCGGAGAGTCCGCGGGAAAACACCTGCTGCGAGAAATCAAGCTTCGTCAGTTGTTCGGCACTGAACGGTAAGATGGCAACGCACTGCGCTGTCATCTGTTCATCAGCTAGCGAGCCGACAGGTAGCGTGGGAAGGCGTGTTTGTCGAGCAGGATTTCGATGAGATTGATCGTGCCGGTCAGGTCGGCGTTTGCGAACAGGGCGTCGAGCGCGGCCTCGGTTTCGATGCGGTAATGGTTGACGCCGAACGATTGCGCGAGCAGGCCGAAATCGGGGTTGGTGAAGTCGCAGTCGATGTAGCGCTCACCGTAGAGCTGGAACTGGTTCTTGCGGATGAGTGAGAGCGTGCCGTTGTTGATCACCACCACGTTGAGCGGGATGCCGTAGTTCACCGCGGTCATCATTTCCATGCAACACATCTGGAAGCCGCCGTCGCCAAGGATGGCGAAGGTGGGGCTGTCTTTCGCAAAGCAGCGCGCCCCGATGGCGGCGGGGATGGCGTGTCCCAGCGACGAGATGCCGGAATTCGGGAAGTAGTGGTTGCGGTCGGAGACGTCGAAGTAGCTCTGCGCGAAGACGATGTTGTCGTCGAACACCAGGGCGTTGTGCGGGAAACGCCGTGCGAGCCGGTTGAAGAAATCCTGCATCAGGCGGAAGGACTGCGCCGACGCCGTGTCGGGCTCGTCGGCCGTCCGGACGGCGGCACGCCGGTGGCCCTCGAGACGAACCAGTGTCTTGGGCGGCATGGCGTCGGCCCGGAGGGTGGCGAAGAGATCTTCCATCACGGCGCGGATGTCGCCGCAGATCGCCACGTCGGGCTGGAACACGCGGCCGAGTTGCGCGGCGTCGCGGTCGACCTGGGCGATTTTCTTGCCGCCCAGCAATTTGGTGTCCCACAGATAGCTGGTGCGTTCGTTGAAGCTGGCGCCGAGGAAGATCAGCAGGTCGGCGTGATCGACGAGGTAACGATAGGCATCGCCGTTGGACGTGACGCCGAGGCAGCCGAGCGACAGGGGCGAGCCCTCGGCGACCACGCCCTTGGCCTTGAGGCTGGTGGTGACCGGGATGTTGAATTGTGCCGCCAGGGCGGCGACGACGTCGCGTGCTCCTGCCTGGATGCAGCCGTAGCCGGCGACGATGACCGGGGTGTGCGCGGCGCGCAGCAGCTCGGCGAGTTCGGCGATCGAGGCTGTGTGCCGGACGGCGGCCTTGCGCGGAAAGTGGATCTGTTCCAGTACGCTGTCGTCGACCGTCTCCTTCTGCACGTTGTAGGGGATCGACAGCAGCACCGGCCCCGGTTCGCGCCCGAGCAGCGCCTGCGTGGCCTGGTTCAGCACCTGGCCCAGATAGTCGGTGCGTTCGATGAGCTTGTGGTAGCGGGTGACGCTGGCGAACAGCGCGCCCTGGTCGATGGCGCCGCCTTCGCCCGAGCTTTCCTGCAGGCCGCCGCGGCCGAAGATGTAGGTGGAGGTCTCGCCGGTGATCGCCAGCACCGGAAGCCGTTCAGCGTAGGCATTGGCGATGCCGGTCAGCAGATTGGTCGCGCCGGGGCCTGCCGTGGCAATGCAGGCCGCGGGCTGGTGCGAGACTCGCGCGTAGCCGCCCGCCATGAAGGCCGCACCCTGCTCGTGCTTGACCAGCACGCTCTTCACGCCCGAATCGTGCAGGCGGTCGTAGATGGGCAGCACGTGCGCACCCGGCATGCCGAAGATGTGGTCGATGCCCAGGCGTTCCAGATACCGGACGATCAGTTCGCTGACGGAAATGTTCATGTGCTTGTTATGAGGTGGGCAATCTCGCTCCTCCGGCGCGTGTCGACGCATCCGGAGTACCGGATTTGAGCACAAGACGCCGTGCGGGAAAACCTTGGGTGTTGCGTGGAATAGTGCCTGGGTCCGACAGTCTCGTGGGGCTGGGGCTTTCAAGGGCAAAGCGCCTGATTGGAGAGGCCGGCCCCGCACCCGCCGGGCGACGGGCGCAGCGGTTCGACGGTCAGGCGTGCGCCAGGTGCTGCTCGATCTCGATGAAGGTGTTGGCCACTTCGGTGGTTTCGACGTTGACCCCCAGCTGTTTGCACAACTGCGACAGCGACAGCAGGCCGCGCACCATTTGCCGGCCGCCGGTGTGTTCGATCACCAGGGCATGCTGGCGGCCGCGCGCCTTGAGGGTTTCCAGCACGTGGCCGACGCGGGCATGGGCGATGTCGTCGTAGTCGACCGCTTCCAGCCGCTCGACTGGCGTCATGATGTCGGCCACCAGCACTTCGTCGCGGCGGATGCCGCGGCTTTGCACGACCTGCATGGGTTTCTCGCCGTGGATGTCGGTGCGGGTCACCAGGCCGGCCACGCGATCCTGGCTGTCCATGACGAACAGCAGGCGCACCTTGCGGCGGATCATGCGTTCTTCCGCCTGCTTGATGGTGTCGCCGGGCGTGGCGATGAAGGCCGTCAGGCGGCGGAAGTCGGTCATGACGTCGAGCGCCGGGTTATCCAGTTCAACCCGCTCGGGCAGGATGCAGGCGGGGCGCAGCAGGCCGGCGCTCTTGTCGAGATTGCGGGCGGGCAGGCGGGTGTAGGTCTGGGTCATGTCGGATCTCCTTGCATCGTTTTCTGGACTCCATGCGCGCACGCCTTGCGTGCGGGGCTGGAAGCAACCATCCTGTTCCTCGGCGTGCCGCCTGTCCATTCAAGATTTTTTAGCCCGACATAAAAATTGTTCTTGCTAGATCCGGAACGGGAAGCGGCGCAAAGCCGGCGGTTCAGCGTGCCATCGCCTGCGCGTGAAACGCCAGATGCTCGCCGATGAAGGTGGCGATGAAATGGTAGCTGTGGTCGTAGCCCTCCTGCATCCGCAGCGTGAGCGGAATGCCACGGGCCGCGCAAGCTGCCTGCAGGTTCTGCGGATACAACTGTTCCGCCAGGAATTCGTCGGCGGTACCGTGGTCGATCAGCGCAGGCGGGAGCGGTGCGCCGGCCTTGACCAGGCAGGTGGCGTCGTAGGCTTCCCAGGCTTTTTTATCGTCGCCGAGATAGGCGCCGAAGCAGCCCTGGCCCCAGGGACTGACCACCGGATTGCAGATCGGGGAGAAAGCGGAGACCGAGGCATACATGCCGGGATTTTTCAGGGCGCAGACGAGTGCACCGTGGCCGCCCATCGAGTGGCCGCTGATGGCGCGTTTCCCGGGAATCACGGGAAAATTCGCTTCGACCAGCGCGGGCAGTTCGTGGGTGACGTAGTCGTACATCCGGTAATGCGTGGCCCAGGGCGCCTGGGTGGCGTTGACGTAGAAGCCCGCGCCCTGGCCGAGGTCGTAACGCTCGGGCACGTCGGGCACGCCCTCGCCGCGCGGGCTGGTGTCGGGCATGACCAGGATCAGCCCCAGTTCGGCGCAGTAGCGCTGGGCGCCGGCCTTCACCCGCACGTTGTCGTCAGTGCAGGTCAGGCCCGACAGCCAGTAAACCACTGGCCGCTTTTGGGTCGCGGCCTGTGGTGGCAGGTAGACCGAGAAGGTCATGGTGCACTGGCACGCAGTCGACTCGTGCTGCCAGCGTTCGAGCCAGCCGCCGAATTCCTTGATTCTTTCGATTTGTTTCATGGGTACTTTCAGAAAATGATGACCGAACGGATGCTCTTGCCTTCATGCATCAGGTCGAAGGCGCGGTTGATGTCTTCCAGCGGCATGGTGTGGGTCACCAGACTGTCGAGTTCGATCTTGCCGGACATGTAGTTGTCGACGTAGCCCGGCAGCTGGCTGCGCCCCTTGACGCCGCCGAACGCGGTGCCTTTCCAGGTGCGGCCGACGACGAGGTTGAACGGCCGGGTGCAGATTTCCTTGCCGGCGCCGGCCACGCCGATCACGGTCGACATGCCCCAGCCCATGTGGGTGCATTCGAGTGCGTCGCGCATGACGTTCACGTTGCCGATGCATTCGAACGAGTAATCGACGCCGCCCTTCGTCAGGTCGCGGATGTACTCGACCAGCGAACCGTTGACCTCGCGCGGGTTGATGAAGTCGGTCGCGCCGAGCGCCTTGGCCATTTCGAACTTGTCGGGGTTGAGGTCGATCGCGAGAATGCGGCCGGCCTTGGCCATCACCGCGCCCTGGATCGCCGACAGGCCGATGCCGCCGAGGCCGAACACGGCGACGGTCGAACCCGGTTCGACCTTGGCGGTGTTGAGCACCGCGCCGATGCCGGTGGTGACGCCGCAGCCGAGCAGACAGACCTTGTCAAGCGGTGCGGCGGGATTGATCTTGGCGAGCGCGATTTCCGGCACCACGGTGTATTCGGAGAAGGTCGAGCAGCCCATGTAGTGGAAGATCGGCTGGCCGTTCTTCGAGAAACGGCGCGTGCCGTCGGGCATGTAGCCGGTCCACACGGTGGACGCGATCGACTGGCACAAGTTGGTCTTGGGCGACGCGCAGTATTCGCAATGGCCGCATTCCGGGATATAGAGCGGGATCACGTGGTCGCCCGGTTTCAGCGTTTTCACGCAGGGCCCGCATTCCACCACGATGCAGCCGCCTTCGTGGCCGAGGATGCAGGGGAAGGCGCCTTCCGGGTCGTCGCCCGACAGCGTGAAGGCGTCGGTATGGCACACGCCACTGGCGACGACCTGCAGCAGCACCTCGCCCTCGCGCGGACCGTCGACGTCCACTTCCTCGATCGACAGCGGTTTCTTCGGCTCCCAGGCAACAGCGGCGCGTGCTTTCATGTATTTGGTTCCTTGGTAATGATCAGTGGGGGACGCGATATGCGGTGGGTCGATGATGCCGAACTTCCATGACATCCACAACGTACACAGGGTCGGCCGAGCTTAACCGGTCTGCAGCAGCAGCTTCTGGAATGCGGCCTCGAACAGTTTGACGCCGTCGTCCTGCAGGGTGTTGCCGACGGCATCCATGTCGATGCCCAGGCGAGCCAGTTCCGCCAGCTGTGCCTCGGCTTCGGCGACGCCTTGCGCCACACGCGGAACCGGGTCGCCGTGGTCGCGCAGTGCGGCGAGCGTCTTGTCGGGCAGGGTGTTGATGGTTTCCGGGCCGATCAGCGGCTCGACATACAGCAGGTCGCGGTAATCCGGATTCTTCACGCCGGTGCTTGCCCACAGCAGGTACTGCGGCGTGGCACCCTCCTGCGCCAGCGCGGCAAAGGCCTCGCCATGAAAAACCCGCAGATAGCGTTGATAGGCGAGCTTGGCCATCGCCACCGCCGCCTTGCCGCGCAGCGACAGCGCCGCCTGGGTGCCGATGGCGGTCAATTGCGTGTCGACCAGAGTATCGACGCGCGACAGGAACAGGCTGGCCACCGCCTTGCTGCGGCGCACGTCGGCACCGGCCTGCATGCGTGCGCTGAGGCCGCGGAGATAGGCGTCGAACACCGCCTGCGTCTGCGCCATCGAAAACAGCAGGGTCACGTTGACGTTGATGCCGAGCGTGGTCAGCGCCTGGAATGCGCTGACGCCTTCGGGCGTGCCCGGCACCTTGATCAGCAGGTTGCGGCGGTTCGCGGCGGCGGACAGGCGTTGTGCCTCTTCCACCGTGCGCGTCGAATCGTAGGCCCAGCGCGGTGCGACTTCCAGGCTGACGTAGCCGTCGTTGCCGCCGCTGGCTTCATAGGTGGGCAGCAGCAGGTCGCAGGCGGCCTGGATGTCGGGGATGACCAGCGCCTCGTAGCGACGCTCGGCATCCGGTTCGTTCACTTTCAATCGTGTCAGGTCGTCGGCGTAATAGGGACTGGTGGCCAGGGCGTTCTGGAAGATCGACGGATTCGAGGTCACGCCCGAGACGCCGTCCTCGGCGATCAGCCTGGCCAGCGCGCCGTCATGGAGCAGGCTGCGCGACAGGTTGTCCAGCCAGAGGCTTTGGCCGAGGGTGGTGACGTGTTGCGTGGTGTTCATGGGCGGTCCTCGTAGGGGTGAGATGTTCAGGATAGAACATGCGCATGACGGCAAGTTCAACGAGCCGTGTCGATCCGTGCTGCAGACCGCGCCTGTGCTAGACTTCGGCGCATTCTTTCGGCTCTTTTCCGGCTTATTCCATGTCTGGCAGCACACTCGGCAAATTGTTCTGTGTCACCGTGTTCGGCGAATCGCACGGGCCCGCCATCGGCTGCGTGGTCGACGGCTGCCCGCCCGGCATGGCGCTCGCCGAAGCCGATATCCAGCACGACCTCGATCGCCGCAAGCCGGGCACCTCCCGCCACGTCACCCAGCGGCGCGAATCCGACACGGTGGAAATCCTATCCGGACTCTATGAAGGCAAGACGACAGGCACGCCGATCGCACTCCTGATCCGTAACGAGGACCAGCGCAGCAAGGACTACGGCAACATCGCCGAGACCTTTCGCCCCGGCCATGCAGACTACACCTACACGCAGAAATACGGCTTCCGCGATCCGCGCGGCGGCGGCCGCTCGTCGGCCCGGCTGACCGCGCCCATCGTCGGCGCCGGCGCCATCGCCAAGAAATGGCTGGCTGAAAAATACGGCATCGTGATCCGCGGCTACATGAGCGCGCTCGGCCCGATCGACGTACCCTTCGCGTCGTGGGACGAGATCGGCAACAACGCCTTCTTCGCACCCAATGCCGCCATCGTCCCCAAGCTCGAGGAATACATGGACGCGCTCAGGAAGTCGGGTGACTCGGTCGGCGCGAAGATCAGTGTGATGGCCGAGAACGTGCCGCCCGGCTGGGGCGAACCGCTGTATGACAAGCTCGACGCCGACCTTGCCCACGCGCTGATGGGCCTCAACGCCGTCAAGGGCGTGGAAATCGGCGACGGCATGGAGGCTGCACGGCAGTTGGGCACCGAGCATCGCGACGAAATCACGCCCGAGGGATTCCTCTCCAACCACGCCGGCGGCGTGCTCGGCGGCATTTCGAGCGGCCAGGCCGTCGTCGCCCACATCGCCATCAAGCCCACCTCGTCGATGCGTCTGCCCGGCCGCTCGATCGACCTGCACGGCCAGCCGATCGAGGTCGTCACCCACGGCCGCCACGATCCCTGCGTCGGTATCCGCGCCACGCCGATCGCCGAGGCCTTGATGGCGATCGTGCTGATGGATCACGCGCTGCGCCATCGCGCGCAATGCGGCGATGTGGCCAGCGGCACGCCGGTGGTGCCGGGCCAGGCGGGCTGACCGCACCGTCCGCATGATGCAGCGCTTCATTCTCGCGCTGCTGTTCTGGATCGCGTTCGGCCCCGCTGCGGCCGCATCGCTTGCCGTCGTCGATGCCCAGATCGCTGCGCATCCGGGCGCGACCGGCACCTACATTCTCGACACCGGCGAGGAGGCGCTGCTGGCGCGCGCCTGGCTCACCGACCACGCCGAGCGCTCGATCGAAGTGCAGTACTTCATCTGGAGCACCGACAACATCGGCATCCTGGCCGCAGAAGCGCTGTTGCGCGCCGCGGATCGCGGCGTCAAGGTGCGCGTCATCGTCGATGACATGCTGATCGATGTGCCGGACAAGACGCTATTGGCCCTGGCCAGGCATCCCAATATCGAGATCCGCATCTACAACCCCATGCATCATGTCGGCACGCCGTTCTACAAGCGCGCGCTCAACGTGTTGACGGATTTCCGCGGGGTGAATCAGCGCATGCACGACAAGACCTTCATCGTGGATGGAAAGGTGGCGATCACCGGCGGTCGCAACATGGCGGACGAATATTTCAATTACGACCACGCCTACAATTTTCGCGACCGCGACGCGCTGCTGCTGGGCGAGGCAGTCAAAACCGTGCAGGCAAGCTTCGCCACCTTCTGGAACAGCCCGCTCGCGGTGCCTGTGGCGTCGCGCTATGACGGCTGGGGCCTGATGAAGAAAAACGTGCATGTCGATGACGCCGAGGTGCAGCAGGTGTTCGGCGATCTGCATGACTATGCCCGCTCGCCCGAGAATCTTGCGCCCGAGGTGCGCGAAGCGATCAATGCGACGCCAGAAAGCTTCGACCGTCTGGCGCGCGAATTGGCGTGGGGGCGGGTGGCGTTCATCCACGACATCCCGGGCAAGAACGACAAGCGCTGGCGGCTGAATGGGGGCGGCCAGACCTCAGCAGAACTGGCGCAGCTGGTGGAGGCGGCACGCGAATCGATCGTGATCGAGTCGCCCTATCTGGTGATGTCCGACAAGGCGCTGGCGCTATTCAAGGCCGCCGTCGCGCGCGGGGTCAAGGTGCGCATCCTGACCAATTCGCTCGCTTCCACCGACAACTTCCCGGCATTTTCAGGCTATCGCAATCAACGCAGGAAACTGTTGAAAATGGGCTTGGAGATTCATGAATACAAGCCCGATCCCGCCAACCGGAAGATACTGATGTCGCGGGTGAACCCGCCCGACACGCCGCCGGTGTTTGCCTTGCATGCCAAGAGCATGGTGGTGGACGGTCGGATTGCGTATATCGGGACCTACAACCTCGATCCGCGTTCGGAAAACCTCAATACCGAGGTTGGCGTGATCGTGCACCATCCGGCGCTGGCGAAGCAGCTGCAAGCCCTGATAGAAGCCGACATGCGGCCGGAGAACAGCTGGAACGCCGCCGACGAGCCCGACCAGTATGTGCCGTTGACCAAGCGCGGGCAGATGCGCCTGTGGCAGTTGCTGCCGCTCAAGCCCGTGTTGTGAGCGGCCGCTTGGCCAGGGGCGGGTTCGATCCGGGCATTGCCGAATCCATGGCTTGCGCTAAGGTTCGAATTCCAGTGAATTAATGTCGGTATGCCAGGGTTTGCCCCATGAAACTGCCCATCAGCCTGAAAATCTTCAGCATCACTACCGCCCTGCTGGCGCTGATGGTGGTCGTCACCTGGCTGTCGGTGCTCAATTTCCGCCAGTTGAACAACCAGGTTCGCGCGCTTTCCGACTACTACCTGCCGCTGCAGCAGCAGGTGGCCAGCGTGGAAATCCTCATTCGCGACCAGATGGTGCACATGGAGCGCGTGATGGCGGGCATGGAGGTGGCCAGGCCCGATCCTGAATTCCTCGCGAAGGAGTCGAACGCCTTCGACATGCGCGGGATCAACGCCGACCAGATCGTCGATTCCTCGCTGGGCATGCTGAAAGAGGCCGAAGCGGAAAAGGGCATCGCACTCGACCGCGTCACGCTCGCCGTGCTGGGCAGGGAGCTGCCAGCCATCCAGACCACGCGGCAGCATTTCCACGCGACCTTCCGCCAGTTCCAGATCGAGGCGCAGGAAGGCACCCCGCGCTCGCAAAAGATCGTGCGCGACGCCCTGTTGCACGAGAAGGACGCCATCGACGTCGAAATCCAGAAGACCACCGACATTCTCAACAAGCTGACTCAAGACACCGCCAGCCAGGCCAAGGCCGAGGAAGCGCGCGCCACCACGCTCAACTGGATCGTCACCGGCATCGCCACCGCGCTCGGGCTGATCTTCGCCGCCTTCGTCACGCGCTCGCTGGTCGATCCGGTCAAGCGCCTGCTGGGCGGCACGCGCGCGGTCGAGGCGGGCGACCTCGACGTGGAAATCCTGGTGCGCACCCACGACGAACTGGCCACATTGGCCACCTCGTTCAACCACATGGTGGGCGGGCTGCGCGAGAAGGAGCGCATCCGCGCGACCTTCGGCCAGTACGTCGACCCACGCATCGTGAAGAGCCTGCTGGAAAACCGCATCCCGACGGACCGAGGCGAGCGCCAGGTGATGACGGTGTTCTTCTCCGACCTGCAGGATTTCACCCGCCTGTGCGAGGGACTGACGCCGGATGCCGCGGTGCGCTTCCTCAATCGCTATTTCTCGCTGATGTCCGAGGTGATCCGCGGCCAGCAGGGCATCGTCGACAAGTACATCGGCGACTCGGTCATGGCCTTCTGGGGCCCGCCCTTCACCGACCCCGCCGACCACGCGCGCCTGGGCTGCATCGCCGCGCTGGAGCAGCTGGCCCGCATGGAGGCCTTCCGCGCCTGGCTGCCCGAGATGTTCGGTACCCGCGAGGGCCTGCCCGTGGTCAACGTGCGCATGGGCATCGCCAGCGGCGAAGTGACGGTCGGCAACATCGGCTCCGAAACCTCGCGCGGCTACACCGTCATCGGCGACATCGTGAATCTCGCGTCACGGCTGGAACAGGCCAACAAGTTCTACGGCACGCGCATCCTCGTCAGCGAGGGAACGCGGGATCTGGCAGGCGAGACGCTGGCCTTCCGCGAAATCGACAGCCTGCGCGTCGTCGGCAAACAGGAGCCGGTCAGGGTGTACGAGTTGCTGGGCTATTCAGCCGAACTGGGCGAAAGCGACAAGCAGCGGGTGCAGGCCTTCGAGGCCGGACTGGGGGGGGGGG
>JAIBEL010000058.1 GCA_019459285.1 Rhizobium sp.
CCCCCCAAAAAACCCGGGGGCCCCGCCCGCGGGTTTTTTTGGGGGGCGGTTTCTGCCTAGTGACGCTTGCGGTCTTCTTTCAATGCCAGGGTGGCGACCTGGACGCGATTGCGCAGGCCGAGCTTTTCCATGATGTTGCGCAGGTGGTTGCGCACGGTGTTTTCCGACAGGGTCATCTTGTAGGCGATGGCCTTGTTGGAAAGTCCTTCTTTCACATGGTCGACGATTTCCATTTCCCGCGCGGTCAGCGCCGACAGGGCATTGTTGTTGAGTTCGCCGCGCGCCATCTTCTGCATGATGTTGAGCGGAAAACTGCTCTGGCCGTCGCACACGCTGCGGATGGCGGCCAGGACCTGGTCGGGATCGCTGGATTTGACGACGTAGCCGTCGACACCGGAAGAAATGGCTTCGGAGATTTCCTCGTCGGAGTCGGCAATGGTCAGCATGATGACCTTGATGCCCAGATCGCGCAGATCGGAGACCAGGTCGAGGCCGTCGGCATCGGGGAGCGACCGGTCGAGCAGCGCCGCGTCGGCCCGGTTGCCGGCTTCGATCCAGGCACGCAATTCGGCGGCGTTGGCCAGTTGCGCGGTGAGGCGCAGGTCCGGCTCCTGCTCGATATAGCCCGCCACACCCATACGCAGGAGCGGATGATCGTCGATGAGGATGAGGTTCAGGGGGGCAGGCATTGCTTCTCCGATACGTTGTATGCGATGCGCATTATGTTGGCAGATTGCGCGGTTTGCGTGGCGCTTTTTCGAAAACTGCATCATAGACCGGAATGGGGAGCCATTTCAGCATCCGCGCCACCCAGGCCATCTGCCAGGGGATCACCGTGAAACGGCGGCGGCGGGCGATGCAGCGGACCACTTTGTCGGCAGCGGCTGGCGCCGTCATCCTGAAAGGCATGGCATAGGGATTGACCTGCGTCATGGGCGTATCGATATAGCCTGGTGCCACCGTGACCACGGCAATGCCACGCGCTTTCAATTCGAGCCGCAGGGCTTCCAGGTAGACCGTGGCGGCTGCCTTGGAGGCCGAGTAGGCGCCACCACCCGGCAAGCCGCGTATTCCGGCCACGCTGGAAATGCCGCACAGCACGCCGCCGGGCGGCATGGTGTCGATGAAAGGCTGAAAAGTGTGCACCAGCCCCAGCACGTTGACGTCCATCACTGCGCGGAATGTGGGGGCGTCTTCGGCGAATTCGGTGAGTGTGCCGACGCTGATCCCGGCCGCTGCGATGACGATGTCGGGTGCACCGACTTCGTTCAAAAACGTCGTGGCAGCCTGCTGCATGGCTGCTGCGTCGCGCACGTCGGCTTGATAGAGGTGCGCATCCAGCCCGGTGGCGGTGTCCTGCAAGCCGTCCGGGCGGCGCCCGACCAGCCCCAGTTGCGCGCCTGCTGCGCCATAGTGTCGCGCCAACGCAGCCCCGAGGCCGGAACTGGCCCCGGTGATGAAAACCCTGAGGGGTTCATTCAAAACCCGCAAGGGCCTATTCGCTACCTTGAACGGGGTGGGCGGCAACAGGCTTACTTCGCGGGTTTCTTGCCGCCGCGCTCATCGCGTGCCTTGGCGATCAGCTGGTCGAGAACCTCGAACAGGCGGGGTTCGCTGCCGGTCATCGACTCCGAGGTGGTGTACTTGCCGTCGATGATGAAGGCCGGCACGCCCATGATGCCGTAGGTGGAGGCAAGCCGTGCGCCTTGCATGGCCTTGGACTGGATGGAGAAGGAGTTGTAGATGCTCTCGAATTTCTTGCGGTCCACGCCCTGCTTAGCGATCCAGCTGCCCAGCACGGCCGGGTCGTTGAGGTTGAGATTGTCCACGTGGTAGGCGTCGAATACCTTTTGATGCAGGCGGCTCAGTTGACCCATCTGCTCAAGCGTGTAATAGATTTTTGCACCGGGCATCCAGTCGTCGCGGAATACGGCCGGCACACGGCGAACCTGGGCATCCTTGGGCAGCTTCTTCAGCCACGCATCGAGACCGGGTTCAAGCGCGTTGCAATGTGGACAGCGATACCAGAAGAACTCCAGCACCTCGATCTTCTTGCCGGTCGCAACCGGTTGCGGCACGCTGACGCGTGTGTAGTCACGCCCTTCGAACACTTCCTCGGGCGCGGCAATGGCAGACAAGGACAAAATAGCGGCGGCAAAAAAAGCCAAAGTGCGGGCAAACATCAAGGCGTCTCCTGTTGAGTGGGAACTTCTTTGACCAGCGTGACCGGGATATTGTTCTGCGCGAGCAGGCTGCGGGTACGGTTTGCCTCGTCTGCGGTGTGGAATGGACCGATGCGTACTCGGTGCAGCACGCCTTTGTTGGGGACCTCGCTGGTCTGTATGACCGCCTCGACACCCAGCAAGGCCAGTTGGGCCTTCAGGTTGTCGGCTTCGTCGGCCCGCTGGAACGCGCCGGCCTGCAGATAGAGCCGGGGCGCGGTGGTGGCGGGAGCCGCGGTGGGGGGCAGCGCGCTCGACGTATTGTCCGGCAGCACCTTGTAGAAATCGAAGCTGGGGGCGGTATCAGGTGTGGGGGATGCAGGCGCGACGGGCTTGGTGGGCGCGTTTGCGTGTTTGCCGAGTTTGAACGGGTTGACGCCGGTCGCCCACAGCGCCACGCCCACGGCGAGGATCGCGCCGATGGTGAGACCGATCAGCACGCCGGTGAAAATGGAGCGGCCGCCTGAGCGGCCGGATTTGCGGGAAGCGGGTTTTGCCATGACTACATTTTCTCCGGGGCGGATACGCCGAGCAAGGCCAGGCCGTTGACGATTGCAATGCGCGTGGCGTCAGCCAGAGACAGTCGGGCAAGTTTCGTCGATGTGTCGTCGACCAGGAATTTTTCGGCGTTGTACCAGGAATGGAAATCGCCCGCCAGCATCTGCAGGTAATGCACCAGCAGGTGCGGCGCCAGTTCGCGTGCGGCGGTGGCGACCGTTTCCGGATATTCGGCCAGGCGCTGCAAAAGGGCCAGTTCATGCTGGGCGGTCAACAGTGCAAGGTCGGCGCTGTCGAGCGCATCGGACATGCCGCCCCATTCCTCGAACACCCGGCAGATGCGTGCGTGGGCATACTGCACGTAATACACCGGGTTATCGTTGTTGCGGGCGAGCGCGAGATCGACGTCGAAGATGTATTCGGTGTCGGCCTTGCGGCTCAGCAGGAAGAAGCGCACCGCATCCTTGCTGGTCCATTCGACGAGATCGCGCAGGGTGACGTAGCTGCCGGCCCGCTTGGAAATCTTCACCTCCTCGCCGCCGCGCATTACGCGCACCATGGTGTGCAGCAGGTAATCCGGATACCCCTTGGCGATACCCACGCCCGCCGCCTGCAGGCCTGCGCGCACCCGCGCGATGGTGCCGTGGTGGTCGGTGCCCTGGATGTTGATCGCGCGCTCGTAGCCGCGCTCCCATTTGGCGATGTGGTAGGCGACGTCCGGCACGAAGTAGGTGTAGGTGCCGTCGGATTTCTTCATCACGCGGTCCTTGTCGTCGCCGTAATCCGTCGTGCGGAGCCACAGCGCGCCGTCCTGCTCGTACGTCTTGTCGGCCTCGACGAGCTTCTGCACCGTCGCCTCGACGCGCCCGCTGGTATACAGGCTCGACTCCAGGTAGTAGTTGTCGAAGCGCACCGCGAACGCCTGCAGATCGAGATCCTGCTCATGGCGCAGGTAGGCGACGGCGAACTGGCGGATCGAATCGAGGTCGGTCACGTCGCCCGACGCGGTGAATTCGCGGTCGTCCGACTTCACGGTTTGCCTGGCCAGGAAATCGGCCGCGATGTCGGCGATGTAGTCGCCGTTGTAGGCGGCTTCCGGCCACGCGGCGTCGCCTGGTTTCAGGCCTTTGGCGCGCGACTGTACGCTATTCGCCAGCGTGGCGATCTGCACCCCGGCGTCGTTGTAGTAGAACTCGCGACACACCTCCCAGCCCTGCGCGGCATACAGGTTGCAGATCGCGTCGCCCAATGCCGCCTGGCGGCCATGGCCGACGTGGAGCGGGCCGGTCGGATTGGCGGAGACGAACTCGACCAGCATCTTGTGACCGCGGCCTGCATCACCCTGGCCGAATTGCGCCCCGGCCGAGCGAATCTGCGGCACGATGCCATGCCAGGCGGCCGAGGTGAGATGGAAGTTGATGAAGCCGGCGCCAGCGATCTCGGCCTTGGCGATCAGCGGGGATTGCGGCAGTTCGGTGAGGATACGTTGTGCCAGTTCACGTGGATTCTTCTTCAGCGGACGCGCAAGCTGCATCGCGGCATTGCTGGAAAAGTCGCCATGGGCAGGATTCTTCGGGCGTTCGATCTCGAGGCTGACCGGCGTGTCGGGTGCCACCGTTTCGAGGGCTTCGCCGATCAGCAGGGCGATCTGGTCTTTAAGCGGATGGGTGTTGGACATGGTTACATTGAAGATGGGGTCAGGCAGGCATCTTCAGTGTTCAAAATGGGTAGCACGCGATTATATGCGCCACGCGCGAGGCGGCCAAACGCCCGACGGCGATTGAACCGGGGGGGTCAGTCTGCCTGCAGAAGCGTCTGCGCGCGCGTGACCCAGTATTCCACGGCGGCGCGTCCGGCGCTGTCATCCTGAAGCGCCGCCCAGCGGCGACGGACCTCTTTCAGGATGTCGCAGGCCTGCCGGCGCGACTCGCTGGTCATGAGTTGGATTTCGGCCAGCGCGGAGGTGTCGTTTTCGATTCCAGTCGTGAAGGCAGCCAGCTCGTCAGGCTGGAAACCTGTCTCCAGCAAGGTGCGTTCCAGATCGGTCAGGCGCTGGTTGACGAATGCCACCAGGGGTTCCTCGGTCACCTCGGGCGGACAGGTGTGGTGTGCGTGGTGCCACAAGCGGAACACTTCGGCCAGTTGATTGAGCTGAGCCGCCACCGACTCGGACAAGACGTTGCCCGCTCCGCCTGGTCCGGCCCGCTCGCCGCTGTTGAGCAGCCTGACGAGATGATTGATCAGTTCGGGGTCGAATTTGCGCCGGTTCATTTTCAGCATCACCGCCAGGCGAGCGGCGCCGTGGCTGTGCCAGCTCTTTTCGAACAGGCCGTTGACGGCCTCGGCCAGCATCACAATCTGGCCTATGCGTCCGATTTCCTCGCCCTTGAGGCCGCGCGGGTAGCCGCTGCCATCCATCCGCTCGTGGTGTTCGAATACGGCTGTGCTGATTTCCGGATGGAACGCGGGATAGGTTTGCAGGATGAGATAGGCCGTCATCGGATGGGCGTAGACATGGCGCATCGCGTCCGGATCGAGCGGATGGCCGGGTCGCAGCAGGGCGGGATCGATATGCAGTTCGCCGATATCGTGAAGCATGCCCGCGGCGGCGACGCTTGCGAGGTCGCGTTCGGGCAGACGGCTTTTGATGGCGAGGATGAGCGCGATCAGCGTCATCTGCACACTGTGCTCGAAAATCTCCGGGCGCCGCTCGCGCGCCACCGTGAGTTTGAACGCGAGCGGCGCGTTGAGCGGCATGGCATAGAAGGCGTTGACCAATCGCGCGGTTCCGGGCAGGCCGGGGCCGAAAAACTGGAAACGGGGCTCGTTATCCAGGATCTCGCGGGCGCGGTCGCGCAGGCTGGCGTTGGTGACGCCGTCGGCGACAGAGAGGCATTCGTCGATGACCGGGATCAGCTTGTGTCGCACCAGCTTTTCGCGCATGGCCGAGTTGATGCGCGCTCCACGGTCGATCAGTTTGATGCCGTTGCGGGTGAATATCGCCTGGGTGGTGACGACTTCGTGGGTATCGCCCAGCGCGGTCACGCTATTGATGTAGTGCTCGTCGTAATGCTCGCTCATCGGTGTTCTGCCATCGTGTGGGCTTCGATGCTGTGTCGAATCCGTGCCCCGAGATACGTTATCGAACGGAAACCGGCCTAATTGAGGACTTTCGACATAGAAGGGCCCCTAGAACACCAGTGGATCGACGTCGAGCGACCAGCGCGCGATACGCGGCTTGATGCGCTCGAGTTGCGGCCGCCAATCGCGCACGAAAGCCTGCAGGGCCTGGCGCTGCGCCGACTGGATCAGGAGTTGTGCGCGTTCGAGATTGGCGACACGTGCCATCGGTGCCGGCGTGGCGCCGAATACGCTGACGCCGGCTGTGTCCGGCGCCAGCGCCGCAGCGTGTTGCAGGAAGGCGAGCGCCGCATCCATCGTCGTTGCTTCGGCGCGCAGCAACACCTGGCGGGTGAACGGCGGCAGATCGAGCTGCTTGCGCTCGGCCAGTAGCGCGCGCGCATAGCCGGCGTAATCGTGGCGCTGCAGATAGCGGAACAACGGGTGGTCGGGGAAGGCGGTCTGGATCAGTACGCGGCCGGGCTTGTCGGCGCGCCCGGCGCGCCCGGCCACCTGCATCAGCTGGGCGAACAGACGCTCGGTGGCGCGGAAGTCCGGGCTATAGAGGGCGCCGTCGGTGTCGAGGATCAGTGCCAGCGTCATGTTGGGAAAATCGTGGCCCTTGGCCAGCATCTGCGTGCCGACCAGGATGTCGACTTCGCCCCCATGCACCGCTTCGCCGAGCTCGGCCCAGGCGCGCGGCCGCATGGTGTCGCGGTCGATGCGGCGGATGCGTGCGGCGGGCAGGGAAGCGGCCAGCGTTTCCTCCAGCCGCTGGGTGCCCTGGCCAAGCGCCTTGAGATCGGGGTTGCCGCAACTCGGGCACTCGGGCGGGATGCGCGTCTCGAATCCGCAGTGGTGGCACTTCAATCGGTGCGAGGTGCGGTGCAGCACCAGCCGTGCCGAGCAGCGCGGGCAGGGGGACACCCAGGCGCAACTCGGACAGTACAGTGCCGGTGCATAGCCGCGACGGTTGAGGAAGACCAGACTTTGCTCGCCGCGCGCCAGGGTGTCGGTCAGCGCTTGCAACGCGGGCCGTGTCAGGCCGTTGTCGACCGGGATGTGTTTCAGGTCGACCAGTTCAATGTCCGGTAGTTGCGCCTGGCTGATCGCGCGCTGTTTCAGTTCGATCAGCTGGTAGCGCCCATTCAGGGCCTGCGCATAACTTTCCAGCGAGGGGGTGGCCGAGCCGAGTACCACGGGAATATCGGCCTGCTTGCCGCGGGCGATGGCGACGTCGCGTGCCGAATAGCGCAGGCCGTCCTGCTGCTTGAACGAGGCATCGTGTTCTTCGTCGACAACGATCAATCCCAGCCGAGGAAGCGGCGCGAACACGGATAGTCGGGTGCCAAGCAGGACGTCGCAGTCGGGTGCGGCGAGCCAGTTTTCCGCGCGCGCGGTTTCGCTCAAGCCGCTGTGCAGGGTGGCGATGCGGCGCCCGGGAAAACGGCGGCGGAAATGCTGTTCCAGTTGCGGAGTGAGGGCGATTTCGGGGATCAGCACCAGCACCTGCCGGCCTGTTGCCAACACCGCGTCGATCAGGCGCAGATACAGCTCGGTCTTGCCGCTGCCGGTGACGCCGTGTATGAGGTGGACGCCGAATGGCCCCAGCGCGGGCAGCAGGCGGTCGAGTGCGGCCTGTTGCTCGACGGTCGCTGCGGGGGCCGCCTGGGTCGGTGGCGCATGGCCGGCAGCGGGCGGCAACCGCGACCATTCCGCCCAGCCGGCCGCCACCAGTGCGGCGGCGTGGCGGCCCTGTTTCTGTTCGCGCAATGTCTCGCGCGCCTGCGGCGCAGCGCGCAGGGTGTCGAGCAGGGCGCGCTGTGCGCGGGCGCGGGGGGGCGGTTCGGTCGTCCGCCCTGCCTCGGTCACGACCAGCCAGGGCGTGTCCGCGGCAAATGGCGCGGCATTGCGCAGGCGCGGCGGTAGCGTGGCGAGCAGGATCGCGCCCAGCGGATAGTGGTAATAGTCGGCGCAAAACTGTGCCAGGCGGAGGATGTCGGGCGACAGCGGGGGGCGATCGTCCAGCATGCGGATGACGTCGCGCAGCTTGTCCGCCACGATGGCGCTGTCGCTCTGCCGTTCCAGGGCGACGCCGATTTGTAGCGTTCGGCCGAACGGGACTTCGACCAGGCAGCCCGGCTGCACCGGACCAATCTGCGCCGGCAGGCGATAGTCGAACAGCCGGTGCAACGGAGTATCGAGCGCGACCTGGAGGATGAACGGCATGTTAGCGGCGAATCTTGGTCAGGTATCGGGAAAGTTTCACTAACTGATTGTTAACCAAGGGTAATTTGGCGTTGTCCACGCAGGCTGTGGATAATTGTGTGGGTGATTTGTGTCGATTGCTCCCCAATGCCCGTATTCAGGCGGTTCAGCCTTAAAGGCTAAAAAGCAGGCAGGCCGACAAATCCATATTATTCATATACTTACAAACAAGCTCCGACTGTCAAGGTCTTGACACAAAAAAAGTTCCCGTGCGTCAAAACTGTGCATAAGTTGATGCTTCTATTGCCGCAATTACGGGTCTTGTGCACGTTTTTCGTGCACAAGACCTTGTTTTGTCTGGATTTATGCTTGCTGAATCCCGGCGATTACCCAGCCGCCCTGGCCCTGGGCGGGTTTGCTGAGGTGCCAGACCTCATCGAGCGGGGTGGCGCCGAGGTCGTCGGCCGTTTCGCGAACCATCCCGGTGAAACGGACGCTGACCACATGGCGGCCATCCTCGTCGGTGGCTTCGAGCACCTCGGCGTCGAGCGTCATCACGTCCGTGGTTTGCGCAGCATCGCCGCGTTCGGCCAGCTGCATGCGGATTTCGGCGAAGACTTCAGGCGTGGTAAAGACACGCAGGTCGTCCAGGTTGCCGGCGTCGAAGGCCGCCTGCAGGCGGATGAAGTTGAGCTTGGCTTCGCGCACGAAAGCCTCGGCGTCAAATCCGGGGGGGAAGGGGTGGGCAGGGCCGCCGAATGCCGCGGCTGGCGTCTGCTCAAACCCGGAGGATGCAGGGTTCATTGCGGAAGCCGGCATGCCGGCATATTGCATGGCCGGCGTTGGGGGCGCAGAGCGGCGCATCAGGAAGCGGAACAACATGAACGCAGCCATGGCCAGCAGTGCCAGCATCAGGAAATTGGCCATTCCTTCGCCGAAGCCGAAGTGCGAAGCCAGGGCGGCAAGCCCGAGACCGGCGGCCAGTCCTGCAATCGGCCCCATCCAACTGCGCTTCTGCGGAGTGGCCGGGGCCGGCGTGCTGGCCGCCTGCGGGCGTTGCGGCGCAGGGGTGGCCTCCTGTTTGGCGGGCGCGCTACGCTGCATGCCGAAGGACTTGCCGCTGCCGAGGCGCCTGGCCTCGGCGTCATGGGTGGCGAACGCGAAGGTGAGAAACACGGCGAACAGGCTGATCAGGAAAGGTTTCACGATGAGGCTCCGGAATGTCGACGAGAGCGGGTATGGTGACGTAAACCTAACCGTGCTGAAAAGTCGATTTTTATACGTGAATTATTCGAAATTTTCGATTCTTTCATCTGGAAAATCAGTTTTCACCGGCGGCACGTATGGCCCGGCTACGGCTGTGCACGGCCTCGACCAGGATGCTGACGTTGTCCGGGTTGGTGAATTGCGAAATGCCGTGGCCGAGGTTGAACACATGGCCGGGATGGTTGCCGTAGCCGTCGATGATGCGTGCGGCTTCGCTGCGGATGATGTCGGGCGTGCCGTGCAGGGCGCTGGGATCGAGATTGCCTTGCAACGCCACCCGGTTGCCCACGCGGCGGCGTGCTTCGCCGATGTCGGTGCTCCAGTCGAGGCCGACCGCATCTGCGCCGCAGGCGGCGATGGCTTCCAGCCAGTTGCCCCCCCCTTTGGTGAAGACGATGCTCGGTACCCGCCGGCCGTCGCGTTCCTTGATCAAGCCGTCGACGATGCGTGTCATGTAGGTGAGCGAGAATTCCTGATAGGCATGCGGCGTCAGGCTGCCGCCCCAGGAGTCGAAAATCATCACGGCCTGGGCGCCGGCTTCGATCTGCGCATTGAGGTAGTCGGTCACGGCCCGGGTGTTCACTTCGAGGATGCGATGCAGCAGGTCGGGGCGGCTGTACAGCATGGTCTTGATGTGGCGGTAGTCGTCCGAACCGCCGCCTTCGATCATGTAGCAGGCCAGCGTGTAGGGACTGCCGGAGAAACCGATCAACGGCACCGATCCGTCGAGCGCGCGACGGATCGAACGCACCGCATCCATCACGTAGCCGAGTTTGTCGGTCGGATCGGGGGCGGAAAGGTCGCGGATTTCCCATTCGTCGCGCAGCGGGCGCTCGAAGCGCGGACCTTCGCCGGCCGAGAAGTACAGGCCCAGTCCCATCGCATCGGGCACGGTGAGGATGTCGGAAAACAGGATCGCGGCATCGAGCGGGTAGCGCGCCAGCGGCTGCAGTGTCACTTCGGTCGCCAGATCGGGGGTCTTGCACAGGGTCAGAAAATCCCCTGCACGTGCGCGCGTGGCGTTGTATTCCGGCAGGTAGCGCCCGGCCTGGCGCATCAGCCACAACGGCGTGTAATCAGTAGGCTGGCGCAGCAGCGCGCGCAGGAAAGTATCGTTCTTGAGGGCAGACATGAAGCGGGCCAGGACGCAAAGCCGGCATTTTAGCAGGCTTGGCGTCGCTGACCCGGCGAGGGCCGGTCAGGCGCGGCGGAAAGACCATGCGCCGCGGCCGGCCGGGATGCCGTAGTCGTGCACATAGACGGTTCCGCTTTTGCCTTGGTAATGTCCGGCATGGCAGTTCTGTCGATGGCCGCGGTCATCATCGTGGTGCTCTTTGTAATAGGCGTGCGCCGGTGCGTGCTCGGGTGGATCGGCCCACCGTGCTGCTGCCCGCGAGCGCCGCCAAGGCCAGTGTGACGGGCACGTTCATGACTTGCTCCTTATTTACCTTCGATTGGGCGTTCGATCCGCAGCCGGTGGCGACCGGGTTCAACGGGGCCGGGTATTGTAGGCATAGCGTGCCTGGCGGTCATGCCGTTCCGCCCGGATGTTGCGGTCGGCCTGATTGAGCGCATGGTCGAGGCGCTGGAACTCGCGGGCGTCGATGATGCCGTCGGCGCGGAAATGACGCTCCATGGCCTGGATCTCGTGCTGCTCACGCATCAGGTCGCGGACTTCGTGGCGGGTCAGACTACCGTTATGGTTGCCGGCCTCAATGCGATCCATCTGCCGTGCCTGGCGCGTATTGATCTGCTGGCTGTATGCCTGGCTTTGCTGGTAGGCGTGCCTGACCTGAGGGTGACCGTTACGATTCCAGTCGGCTTGCGCGGCGGTCGCCATGAGGCTCAGACCCCCCAGCATCAGCATGCCGAGACGGGTTTTAATCAGTGTGGTTTTCATGAGGTGGCTCCTGTACGGTTGATCAATGTCCCCGTCGAAATCTTTTGCGTCGGCGGACAATTGCACTCTAGGCGCGCCGTGTAAGCGGCATGTTCGGGGCAGGTAACCACATGTAACGCAATGTAACGTCCGGGCGGGCTAATGTTTTTCCGAGTCGGGCCGATTCATGATCGACAATGGACGATTCCCGCGTAACGCGGCTAATCCCGATTCTTTGATTTTTGAGCCTGGCCCGCCCATTCGGCCGCGTACATAAATAGGTTAGAATTTTCGACTTTTCTAAAAATCCATAACCCGTCCCTCTAGGAGAACTTCCGATGCAACTGAATAAACTCGCGGCCACGCTTGCCGCGGCGGGCCTTGCTGTGCCCGGTTTGGCCCTGGCTACCAACGGCATGCTCATGGAGGGCTACGGTCCCATCGCCGCGGGTATGGGCGGCGCGTCCATGGCCTATGACAACGGCACGGCCGCCATGGCGAACAACCCGGCCACGCTGGGCCTGATGGCGGACGGCAGCCGGGTCGACGTGATGCTCGGTTTCGTGGGTCCGGACGTCAAGACGTCCATGGGGATCGGCAAATCCAAAGCGGACGCCTTCTACATGCCGGCATTCGGCTACGCGAAAAAGCAGGGCAAGCTGACCTACGGCGCCGGCATCTACGGCCAGGGCGGCATGGGCACCGAGTACGCCAGCGGCGACATGGCGCAGGTGAGCGTCGGGCGCGTGATTTTCCCGCTGGCCTACGCGGTCAACGACCGCTTCAACGTGGGTGGCAGCGTCGACCTCGTCTGGGCCGGGATGGACATGGTGGTGACCGGATACGGCATCAATTTCAAGGACGGCAGCGATTTCACCGGCGCCGCCAAGGGCTACAGCCTGGCAGCCAAGCTGGGTTTCACCTACAAGCTGGCCGACGCGCTCACCGTCGGCGGTGTCTATCAATCCGCCGGCAATCTACCCGACCTCAAGGACGGCATCTACAAGGTGAAGGGCTTCGACATGCCGGCCACCCTGGGCCTGGGTCTGGCCTGGCAGGCGAACGACCGGCTCATGGTCGCGGCCGACGTCAAGGACGTGCTGTGGGGCAGCAGCATGAATACCGTGACCATTTACAAGAATGGCGCCGTCGTTGCCCCCTTCCAGCAGGACTGGAACGACCAGATCGTGCTGTCGCTGGGTCTCGCCTACAAATTCAACGACGCCCTGACCGGCCGCATCGGCTACAACCATGGCAAGAATCCGATCCCGGATCAGTTCGTCAACTACCTGTGGCCGGCGATCGTCGAGAACCACTACACGGCGGGCTTCGGCTATGCCTTCAGCAAGCAGTCCACCGTGAATTTCGCATTGAGCTATTCGCCCAGGATTTCGGTGACCGGTACGGGCCCCAATCCGCCCGCCGGCAACGGCGGCATGGTCATCGATCATAGCCAGCTGAACTGGCAGTTGATGTACAGCTACGCATTCTGATTGCCGTTTCGATCCACACCCAGCCGGTGGCGCGTACGTGCCACCGGCTTTTTTGTGTGTGTGGTTTCCCACCTCCTACCGGCATGGCCCTACTGTTTCGGCATGTCGGAGCCAGACTGCGTGCCGTCCGAGAGGGCTTCGTGGGCGGGTGCAGCCGCCTCCGGGCTGGCGGACGGTGTGTTCATCTGCGGGGAACGCGCATCTTCCGTCTGCATGTCCTTGATGGCCTGGTCGACCTGGTCGCCGGCCTGTTCCACCGGACCCTTGCTGTCACAGCCATTCAGCGCCAGCAGGGACGTCAGCAGCGCCAGTACGCCGTATGAGGCATGCCAGGCATGGGCCCGCTTCGATTTTCTCGGGGCGGCGCCCAGCAACCGGATTCCTGCGCCGGCGCCGCTCCATTCGTACAGCCGCATATGCTCATCGTTGAGGTGTTGCGTGGTTTGGTACATATGAATTCTCCTGATTGTCGGCCGGGCGGCGCCTGCCGCCACCCGGCCTGATCCGTCCAGCGGTCAATTCTTGATCTGCAGGGTGTTCTTGACCTCGGTGACGCCTTTGACACTGCGCGCGATTTTCTCGGCCTCGGCGACCTGTGTAGCGTTGTTGACCCAGCCGGCCAACTGCACCGTCCCTTTGTGGGTCTCCACGTCCACGCCGAGTCCCTTCATGCCTTCGTTTTTCAGCAACATTGTCTTGACCTTGGTGGTGATCCAAGCGTCATCGGCATACTTGCCGGCCTTGATGCGGTCGCCGCTGGAATCGGCCTTGACGAGCTCATCCGGGCTCAGGCTGTTGTCATGGTTGGTATCACCATCGCGGAAGGCTTGCGCTTGGCCGCCCTGTTCCTGGAATTCCGCCAGGCTGATCTTGCCGTCGCCGTTGCTGTCGTAGGTTTTGAAGCTGGCCGTCGCAGCCAGGGCCTGACCCGCAACACCCGCGCTGAACATGCTGGCAAGCGCCAGCTTCAAGAGCGTTCGATTAAGATGTTTCATGTTCATCTCCATTTACATAGGGGGATTCCATCCGGGGCGCATGCGCCAACCGGCCGTCCGGATGTTCACAGGCGATCGTTGGGGCCCGGCATGCCCGGGGCCGCAGGATTGGCGGGTGCCGCGGGGGGCGTGGACGCGCTGCCTTTCTTGACGTATTCGTCGTGGCTCAGGCCACCGTCGCCGTTGGCGTCGATCATGCGGAACGTGCCTTCGCTGCCGCCCTGAGCCTGGTATTCCTGCTGGCTGATCTTGCCGTCGCCGTTGCTGTCATAGGTTTTGAAGTCGGCCGCCGTCGACGCGGCCAGAACGGATGTGGACGCGGCAGCCCCCAGCACGCTGGCCAGCGTCAAGGTCGTCAAGCGGTAGTGAATGAATTTCATGGCTATCTCCTGTAATGGGTTGAGTCGAATGCACATGCACTCAAGCGGACTACAGCGACGACCGTGCCAGTTATTTTTTCATCTTTTGAATCAAAACCTTGAGATGGGGCGGCGGCAATTTTTCCAGGATCATGGGGCCTCGGCTGCGCAGATATGTCGTCGACTGGCGACACATGGGTGTGCTGTTTTATAAGATCATGTTTTTTCTTGTTATTTTTGTATGGCGACGGCGACAGGCCATAAAAAAGGGAGCCTGGGCTCCCCTTTTCATGCGGCATGACGGATTTACATGGTCGGCGGGCGGCGGCCCGTGGCCAGCATGACAAGAAACACGACCAGGCCCACGACAAACAGGATTTTTGCGATCCAGGCTGCGGTGCCGGCTACGCCGGCAAAGCCGAAAATTCCGGCGATGATGGCAAGGATCAGGAACGTGATGGCCCATCCAAACATGATGTTCTCCTCTGAGAGTTGATAAATGCCCCGAAGGCGGTATCCCCTCAATGCAGAGTGTGTGCCAGACGAAAATTTCTTTTTGAATCAAGGGACCGCAAGGCCGCCGTGCAAGCCAGCGGCGGCCTGGGTGGTGTGGACGTCGCCCCTGCCCGACATTCAGTCGGCTTCGTCGCGATCCTTGAACAGCGCGGGGGTGAGGTCGTGG
Organism: Rhizobium sp.; assembly: GCA_019459285.1. Taxonomy (GTDB): domain Bacteria; phylum Pseudomonadota; class Gammaproteobacteria; order Burkholderiales; family Thiobacillaceae; genus Thiobacillus. The sequence goes on from JAIBEL010000058.1 coordinate 14,723, forward strand.
CGCTGCAACAGCCGGTAAACCTCGGTGCGATTGCGGCCGGCCAGGCGGGCCACTTCACTGACCTGGCCGCGCGTCAGCTTCAGCAGGGTGATGAGGTAATCGCGCTCGAAGGCCGCGCGCGCCTCGGCCAGCGGCTGGATGTCGGCGGGTTTGTCGCGCAATGCCCGCCCGACGAGCGTGGCCGGGATGGTTGTGGTGGTGCACAGGGCGACGCATTGTTCCAGGACGTTGTGCAGCTGCCGGATATTGCCCGGCCAGTCGGCCGCCACCAGCATGTCGAGCGCATCGGGCGCAAAGCTGTGGATGCGGCGGCGGTATTTTTCCGTCAGCAGACTCAGGAAATGCTGCGCCAGCAACGGGATGTCCTCGCGCCGTTCGCGCAACGGCGGCAGCGTCAGGTTGACCACGTTCAGCCGGTAATACAGATCTTCGCGAAACTCGCCGCTGACGATGGCCTCCTCCAGGTTGCGATGGGTGGCCGAGAGAATGCGCACGTCGACGGCGCGCGTCTCGGTCGCGCCGACCGGACGCACTTCGCTCTCCTGCAGTACGCGCAGCAGCTTGACCTGCAAGGGCGGGGGCATGTCGCCGATCTCGTCGAGAAACACGGTGCCGCCTTGCGCGCTGAGGAACAGGCCGGGATGGTCGCGCCCCGCGCCGGTGAAGGCGCCCTTGACATGGCCGAACAGTTCCGATTCGAGCAGTTCGGCGGGGATCGCGCCGCAGTTGATCGCGACGAAGGGCTTGGCGTGGCGCGGGCTGGCGCGATGGATCGCGCGCGCCAGCAATTCCTTGCCGGTACCCGATTCGCCCTGGATCATCAGCGCGGCATCAATCTGGGCGGCCAGCCGGGCTTCGGCCAGCAGCGTGTCCATCGCCGGGCTGGCTGTGACAATGTCGCTGCGCCAACCGTCGTCGTGTGTCTCGGGACTGCTGCCGGCCAGCCGGGTGGCGCGCTTCAGCAGGTCGACCAGCGTGGGCGCGTCGTAGGGCTTGGTCAGGTAGCCGAACAGCCCTTGCTGGGTGGCGGCCACCGCGTCCGGGATGGTGCCGTGCGCGGTCAGCACGATCACCGGCAGCGACGGGTCGCGGGCATGGATGGCCCGAAACAAGGCCATGCCGTCGATGCCGCCCATCTGCATGTCGGTCAGCACGGCGTCGGGCCGCGCCAGCGCCAGCTGTGCCAGGGCGGCCTCGCCGCTGTCGACCGCCTCGATCTTGAACCCGTTGGCTTCCAGCCGCAGGGTAATCAGTTCGCGCAGGGCCGCGTCGTCGTCCACGACCAGGATGGCAGGTTTCTTCATGGCGATTTGGGGAGCGTGTTGCGCTGCTGCAGGGTTTTTTCCAGCGCCTTGATCTGATCGAGCTTGTCCTGCAGCTCCTGCGCACGCGCGGTCTGCTGCCGGAGTTCGATACGGGCCGTGAGGGATTTTTTCATCAGATCGAGCAGCGTATGCGCGCGGGGATCGACGTCGTCGATCATGGCCAGGCTCTTGAGGCTGCGCTCGAACGCATCCACGCTGTCCTCGCGTTCCAGCAGGGCGGCTTGCTGGAAACGCTTGGCGTCGTCGAGGCGGCGCTCATTGTCCAGTGCAGCCAGTTCGCGCCGGCGCTGTTCGGGAGACAGGGCCGCCACCCGTGACAGCTCGTTCAAGAGCGTCGACGCGCTCAACCCGGATAGCCGGCTGGCGGGGATCGCCGGCTGGCCGGGCAGGGGCGGGACGACGCAGGCGCTCAGTGTCAGCATAAGACTGGCAAGCAGGATGGATTTGAAGCTCATTCGGTACGCGCCAGGTTAAGGGGGCCACGGGGATCGGGCCACGATAATCGGAAACAGGTCGACCAGGGCGGGTGATCGACCACTTCGGCGTTGCCGCCGACAGCCAGCAGCGACTCGCGCACGATCGACAGGCCGAGTCCGCTACCGCGGACCACGCTGGCGGGTTGGCGCGCGCCCTGGAAAAACGGCTCGAAAATGCGGGTGCGTTCGGCTTCCGGGATGCCGCCGCCCTGATCGCATACCCAAACCTCGATCGCGCCGTCGACAGGTGCACTCTTCACCAGGATGTGTCCGCCCTCGGGGCTGAATTTGACCGCATTGGACAACAGATTGTCGAGTACGGTTTCCAGCTGGCCGCGTTCGGCATGGAGCACCGGCGCGTCGAACTGCGTATCGACCTCGATGTGACGCGTATCGAGCGCCAACCTTTGCCGCGTCAGGACGGCATCGAGCGCGTCGCCCAGCGCTTGCGGCGTGGCGGGCGAGGGCGTGGCGTCGTGCATCATGCTGCTGTAACGGATCAGGTCTTCGATGCGCTTCTGCAGGTCGCGGCTGCCGCTGTCCATGATGCCGACGATGCTGCGCTGGCGCGGGTTGAGACTGCCCGCCAGTTCGTCGCCCAGCAGCGCCACGCCTTCGCGCAGCGATGCGAGCGGCGTCTTCAGTTCATGCGAGACGTGGCGCAGGAAGCGCAGCTTCTGTTCTTCCAGCGCCTGCAGACGCTGGCGCAGCCAGTCGATTTCCCGCCCCAGCTCGACGATGTCCTGCGGCCCGCTGATGGCCGGCAAGGGGCGCAGGTCGGCCTGGCCGAGTTGCTGGATTGAGGTCTTGAGCTGCTTGATCGGGCGGTTGATCATCCAGGAAAACACAGCCGCGAGCAGCAGCGTCAGGGGAATCAGGGCCAGCGCCAGCACGATCAACCGCCGGCGGGTCGCCTGCACCGTGCCTTCCAGCGCCTGCAATTCGCGTTGCACCGCGGCATCCGCCTGAACAAGCAGGGTGCGCGCGACATCATGCAAGTCATCGAACGTCGGGTCGAGTGCGTGGAACTGGTCGCTGGCCAGGAATTCACCCGGCCGCACCTGGCGATACAGGGTCTGGCTGCGCGCCTGCAACGTGGCCAGCGTTGCACGCGAACGGGAGTCGGTGAGCTGCGTATCGAGTTGCGACAACTGGGTGCGCAGTTCGTCGAAGCTTTGTCGCAGCGCCGGGCCGAATTCGGCGTCCTGCAACAGGTGGTATTGTCCGGCGGCGCGTTGCAACTGGCTGACCGACTCGACGATCTGCCGCACGTCGCGCGTGACGGCAAGGCTGGTGTGGGTGAACTGGCGCTGGGTTTCGACCACGCCTTGCAGCACGTGCACCGCATTGATCAGGCCGCTGGCCAGCGGCACGATCAATACGCCCATGGCAACGATGACCAGGATGGTGAACGAACGTGGGTAGTAAGGGCCTGAAAGCATCCGGTAAGGGCGGTCGATGGCAATGCCGCAGCATACCCCGATGGGTGCACGGGTGCGGCTGGCCGCACCCGTGCAGGCGGCGGTTACAGCAGGTCGAGGTAGGCGAGGATACCTTTGGCGGCCTCGCGGCCTTCCCATACGGCGGTCACCACCAGATCGGAGCCGCGCACCATGTCGCCGCCGGCGAAGACCTTGGGATTGGCAGTCTGGAAGGCATGCGGCTGACCCTTGGCGATGACGCGGCCGCCCGGGTCGACCGCGATCTGGTGTTGCTCGAACCACGGTTGCGGATTGGGGCGGAAGCCGAAGGCGACGATGACGCGGTCGGCCGGAATGACTTCCTCCGAGCCCGGAATCACCACCGGGGTGCGGCGGCCGCGCGCATCGGGCGGACCGAGCTCGGTGGTGACGAGTTTCACGCCTTCGACCTTGCCGTCGCCGACGATCTCGACCGGCTGGCGGTTCCACAGGAATTGCACGCCTTCTTCCTTGGCGTTGCCGACTTCGCGTTTGGAGCCGGGCATGTTCTTCTCGTCGCGGCGGTAGGCGCAGACGACGCTGGCTGCACCCTGGCGGATGCTGGTGCGGTTGCAGTCCATCGCGGTGTCGCCGCCGCCGAGCACCACGACGCGCAGGCCCTTCATGTTGTGGTAGACCTCGTCCGGCTTGGCCAGGTCGAGGCATTTGCGCACGTTGGAAATCAGGAAAGGCAGCGCTTCCAGCACGCCGGGCAGATCCTCGCCGGGGAAGCCGCCCTTCATGTAGGTGTAGGTGCCCATCCCCATGAACACGGCGTCGTATTCGTCGAGCAGGGACTGCATGGAGACGTCCTTGCCGATGTCGGTATTGAGGCGGAACTCGACGCCCATGCCTTCGAGAACTTCGCGGCGGCGCGTCATCACCCATTTTTCCATCTTGAACTCGGGGATGCCAAAGGTGAGCAGGCCGCCGATCTCGTCGTAGCGGTCGAATACCACCGGCTTCACGCCGTTGCGCGCCAGCACGTCGGCGCAGCCGAGGCCGGCAGGGCCGGCGCCGATGATGGCGACTTTCCTGCCGGTCGGAACGACGTTCGACATGTCGGGACGCCAGCCGGCCTTGAAGGCTTCTTCGGAGATGTAGCGCTCGATCTGGCCGATGGTCACCGCGCCGAAGCCGCCCGTGTTCGGGCCGCCGCCCACGGCTTCACCGAAGCCGTCGGTATTGAGGGTGCATGCCCCTTCGCACAGGCGGTCCTGCGGGCACACGCGGCCGCACACTTCAGGCAGCGAGTTGGTCTGGTGCGACAGTTCCGCGGCTTCGAACAGCCGCCCTTCGGTCACCAGCTTGAGCCAGTTGGGAATGTAGTTGTGCACCGGGCACTTCCATTCGCAGTACGGATTGCCGCAACCGAGGCAGCGATCGGCCTGTTCCTGCGCGTGCGCCGTATCCATCAGCGCGTAGATTTCGCGGAACTCGTGCTTGCGGACATCGGCGGCGGTCTTCTCGCCGTCGCGTCGCGCCTGCTTCAGAAACTGGAATACGTCGCCCATCGTTATGCTTCCAATACTTCACGTGTCTGGCCGGGAATGTCCTCGACCAGGTCTTCAATCGAAATGCGCTTCGGCTTGACCAGCCAGACGCGAGACAAGGTGGTGTCGAACTCGGCCAGCAACGCCTTCGCGCGGGCGCTGCCGGTGAGCGCCAGATGGCGTTCCATCTGCGCCTTGAGAAAGACGCGGAATGGCTCGGTTTCGTCGCTGGTGATGCGGGTCAGCTCGACCATTTCCTTGTTGGTCTTCGACATGAAATCGTTTGTGTCGTCGACCACGAAGGCCATGCCGCCGCTCATGCCGGCGCCGAAGTTGAGGCCGGTGTCGCCCAGCACGATCACCACGCCGCCCGTCATGTACTCGCAGCCGTGGTCGCCGATGCCTTCCACCACCGTCAATGCGCCGGAGTTGCGCACGCCGAAGCGCTCGCCGCCCATGCCGGCCGCATAGAGTTCGCCGCCGGTGGCACCGTACAGGCAGGTGTTGCCGATCAGCGTGTTGCGGTGCGCATCGAAGGTGGCCACGCGCGGCGGGTAGATCACCAGGCGGCCGCCGCCCATGCCCTTGCCGACGTAGTCGTTGGCGTCGCCTTCGAGCGTGATCGTCAGGCCTTTGTGGTTCCACACGCCGAAGCTCTGGCCGGCCGAACCGGTGAGCTGGACGCGGATGGTGTCGTCCGGCAGGCCTTTGGAACCGTGTGCCTTGGCGATCTCGCCCGACAGGCGCGCGCCGATCGAGCGGTTGATGTTGCGTACGGCGTAGTTCAGCGCGATGGCCGAACCCGACTTGATTGCGCCCAAGGCGTCGGCCACCATCTGCTCGGCCAGTTCGCCCTTGTCGAACGAGGGGTTGCGTTCCTGCTGCGCGAAGCGCGGCGCATCGGCGGGGATGTCGCCCTGCGAGAGCAGCACGTCGAGCTTCAGGCGGCCCTGGCGCGGGGTATCGCCCGCGCTCACATCCAGCAGGTCGGTGCGCCCGATCAGGTCGGTCAGCTTGCGGATGCCCAGCGAGGCCATCAGCTCGCGCGTTTCCTCGGCGACGAACTTGAAGTAGTTCACCACCATGTCGGGCAGGCCGATGAAGTGGTCGCGACGCAGCTTCTCGTTCTGCGTGGCGACGCCGGTGGCGCAGTTGTTCAGATGGCAGATGCGCAGGTACTTGCAGCCCAGCGCGACCATCGGGCCGGTGCCGAAGCCGAACGACTCGGCGCCGAGGATCGCCGCCTTGACGACGTCGAGACCGGTCTTCAGGCCGCCGTCGGTCTGCACGCGGACGCGGCCGCGCAGGCCGTTGGCGCGCAATACCTGCTGCGCTTCACTCAAACCGAGTTCCCACGGCGAACCGGCATACTTGACCGAAGCCAGCGGCGACGCGCCGGTGCCACCGTCGTAGCCGGAAATGGTGATGAGATCGGCATAGGCCTTGGCCACGCCCGCGGCAATCGTGCCGACGCCGGGCTCGGCGACCAGTTTCACCGACACCAGCGCATCGGGGTTGACCTGCTTCAGGTCGAAAATCAGCTGCGCCAGATCCTCGATCGAATAGATATCGTGGTGCGGCGGCGGCGAGATCAGCGTGGTGCCGGGCTTGCAGTGGCGCAGCGAGGCGATCATCGGCGACACCTTGTCGCCGGGCAGCTGGCCGCCCTCGCCGGGCTTGGCGCCCTGCGCGATCTTGATCTGCAGGACCTCGGCGTTGACCAGGTAGGTCGCGGTCACGCCGAAACGGCCGGAGGCAACCTGTTTGATCTTGGAGGTCTTCACCGTGCCGTAGCGCTTCGGATCCTCGCCGCCTTCGCCCGAGTTGGAGCGGCCGCCGATGCGGTTCATGCCCTCGGCGAGCGCCTCGTGCGCTTCCGGCGACAAGGCGCCCAACGACATGCCGGCAGAGTCGAAGCGCTTGAGAATGCTTTCCAGCGGCTCGACCTCGTCCAGCGGGATCGGATTCGCGCCGGGCTTCAGCGTCATGAGGTCGCGCACCATCGCCACCGGGCGGGTGTTGACGATCTCGGAATACTTCTTGAACTCGGCGTAGTCGCCGGTCTTCACGGCCTTCTGCAGTTGCTGCACCACGTCCGGGTTGTAGGCGTGGTATTCCTCGCCGAACATGAACTTCAGCAGGCCGCCGGCGGTCAGCGGGCGCAGCGGGTTGAACGCCGCCTTGTGCAGCAGTTTCTGATCGGACTCGAAGTCGTCGAAGTTGGCGCCCGAAATACGCGATACCGTGCCCTTCAGGCACAGCTCGACCACATCTTCATGCAGGCCCACGCCCTCGAACAGCTGGGCGCCGCGATAGCTCGCCACCAGCGAAATGCCCATCTTGGAGAGCACCTTGTACAGGCCCTTGTCCATGCCCTTGCGGAAGTTGCACAGCGCCTTGTCGAGATTGGGCTTGATCTCGCCGGTCTTCACGAATTCGCCGATGACCTGGTAGGCGAGGTACGGATACACTGCGGTCGCGCCGTAGCCGATCAGGCAGGCGTAGTGGTGCGGGTCGCGCACGCTGCCGGTTTCCACCACGATGTTGGCGTTGCAGCGCAGACCGGCCGTGATCAGCGCGTGGTGCACGGCGCCGGTGGCGAACAGTGCGTGGATCGGCAGGCGATCCTTGGCGAGGTTGCGGTCGGACAGCACCAGAATGACCTTGCCGGCCTTCACCGCGTCGACCGCGCGTGCGGTCAGCGCATGGATCGCGGCTTCCAGCGTGGTCGCCGTCGGATCGTAGTGCAGGTCGAGCGTGGTTGAAGCGAACGACGGGTCGTCCAGGTTCAAGAGCTTGTCGAAGGCCTCCTTCGACAGCAGTGGCGTGTGGACTTCCACCCGGTGCGCGTGCTCCGGCGTTTCCTTGAACAGGTTGCGCTCGGGGCCGAAGCTGGTATTGAGCGACATCACGATCGCCTCGCGGATCGGGTCGATCGGCGGGTTGGTGACCTGCGCGAACTGCTGGCGCAGATAGTCGAACGGCGAGCGCACTTTCTGGCTCAACACCGCCATCGGCGTGTCGTCGCCCATCGAGCCGATCGCCTCGGCGCCGTCCTCGGCCAGCACGCGGATGATCTGGTCACGTTCCTCGAAGCTGACGTTATGCAGCTTCTGGTGCGTCAGCAGGCTGGCCGCATCCATCACCGCCAGGTCGGCGTCCTGGTTGATCGACAGCTCCAGCTTGACCACGCCGGCCTTGAGCCATTCGCGGTAGGGCTGCGCGCCCTTCAGCTCGTTGTCGATGTCTTCCGGCATCAGCAGGCGGCCGGTCTCGAGATCGGCGGCGACCATCTGGCCCGGCTTGACGCGGCCCTTGCGTTCGACGTTGGCCGGATCGATCTGCCACACGCCGACTTCTGACGCGATGGTGAGGATACGGTCCTTGGTCAGTACCCAGCGTGCCGGACGCAGGCCGTTGCGGTCGAGCGTGCAGACGGCGTAGCGGCCGTCTGTCAGCACCACGCCGGCGGGGCCGTCCCAGGGCTCCATGTGCATCGAGTTGTATTCGTAGAAGGCGCGGATGTCGGCGTCCATCGATTCGACGTTCTGCCAAGCCGGCGGAATCACCAGGCGCAGCGCGCGGAACAGGCCCGCGCCCCCCATTACCAGGCCTTCGACCATGTTGTCGAGGCTCATCGAGTCTGAGCCCTTGGTGCCGACGATGGGACGGACGTCGTCCATGTTCGGGATCAGCGGCGTCACGAATTTCTGTTCGCGCGCGCGGCTCCAGTTGCGGTTGCCCTGCACCGTGTTGATCTCGCCGTTGTGCGCCAGGTAGCGGAACGGCTGGGCCAGCCGCCACTGCGGCCAGGTGTTGGTCGAGAAGCGCTGGTGGAACACCGCCAGGCTGGTGGCGAAGCGCGCGTCGTTGAGGTCGGGATAGAACACCGGCAGGTTGTCCGGCATCACCAGGCCCTTGTAGCTGATGACGCGGCACGACAGCGTCGGCAGGTAGAACACCGGATCACTAGGCTCCAGCGCTTTTTCGGCCTGGCGGCGGGCGATGTAGAGCTTGCGCTCGAAGTCGTCCTCGCTCATGCCGGCCGGCGCGTTGACGAACACCTGCTCGATATGCGGCAGCGATTCCAGCGCCGATTCGCCGCACACGGACGAATCGGTCGGCACCAGGCGGAAGCCGGCGACCGTCAGGCCCTGCGCTTCCAGCGCGGACTTCAGCGTCGAACGCGCATGCGCCTGTGGCGCCGCGTCGCGCGACAGGAACACCAGACCGGCGGCGTAGAGATCACCGAGCCTGAAGCCGGCGTCAGCCGCCACCGCGCGCAGGAAGGCATCCGGTTTCTTGAACAGCAGGCCGCAGCCGTCGCCCGACAAGCCGTCGGCCGCGATCGCGCCGCGGTGCGTCATGCACGCCAGCGAGCCGATCGCGTTCTGCACCAGCGTGTGGCTGGGCTGATTGTCGATCTGCGCGATCAGGCCGAAGCCGCAGCTATCCTGTTCGAAATCGGGCGAATACAGCGTCCCGTCCAGCCAGCGTTGTCGTTCCATGGTTACGTATGCTCAGGCAACAGCGGCCTGCCCACAGGGCAAGCCGCAAAATTAAAGCGAAAAGTGCGGCATTTTAATCCCTCAAGCCGCGTGCGGCAATGATTGCCTCCGCCAAGGCCTTGCCGCGGCAAGGGTTTACGGCCGGACGGCGCCTTAATTGGGAGTGCAGCCGCCCCGGAAAATTCCTTGCCCGGACAGACACGCAGTCCCGCCGCGCCAACCCCATCCCCTTGTGCAGGCAATCCCTTGCCGACGGGCGGATCCTGCCTGTCAATGTTCCATCCAAATAAGACCATTCGCTATGCTGACGGCAAGAGGTGCGGCATGAAATTACTGAGTTGGAACATCCAATGGGGGCGCGGCATGGACGGCCGCGTCGATCTCGCGCGCATCCTGCGGACGATCCGTCAGCTGGGCGATTTCGACGTCATCTGCCTGCAGGAAGTCGCGATCGATTTTCCTGGCCTGCCCGGCAGCCGCGGCGAGGACCAGGTCGCCGAATTGTCCGCCGGTCTGCCCGGCTATGCGGCGGTTTACGGCGCAGCGACCGATGTACCGGGCAGCCACGGCGGCCGCAGCCAGTTCGGCAACGCCATCTTTTCGCGCCTGCCGGTCGGCCAGGTGTGGCGGCATCTGCTGCCGTGGCCGGTCGAGACGGCGGTGCCCAGCATGCAGCGCGTGCTGGTGGAAGCCGTGGTGACAAGCGATGTCGGGCCGCTACGCGTGCTGACCACCCACCTCGAGTACTACTCGCAACGCCAGCGCCAGGCCCAGATCGACGCCATCCGCCACCTGCATGCGGAAGCCTGCGCCCTATCCGGGCGCGCGCCGATGCCGGCGGAGGCGGGCGGGTCCTTCGAGGTATTCCCCCGGCCTGCGCAGGCGCTGCTGTGCGGCGACATGAATTTTCCCGCCACCGCACCCGAGCGTGCACACATTCTCGCCCCGTTTGCCGAGGGGACGCCGGGATTTCACGATGCCTGGTCCGTATTGCATCCTGGCGAAACGCACGTACCCACGGTCGACATCCACCCGGTGGATTTCGTCAAGCAGCCCGAATGCTTCGATTTCGTCTTCCTCACCGAAGGACTGGCGGCCCGGCTCAAGGCGCACGGCATCGATGCCGCGACCGAGGCATCAGACCATCAGCCGGTGTGGGTGGAGTTGGGCTGACGACACCCTGAGGCGCCGGGATTATTTCTTCGCGTCGGCCGCGCCTTCATTGGTTTCGAACGCTTTCTCGGCTGCCGCCTTGGTGGCTTCCATGGCATGGCGCGCCGCATCCCGGGTGTCTTCGGCGGCTTTCCGTGCGGCTGCCGCGCCGGATTGGGCCGCCTGCCTGGCGGACACTTCGGCTTTCTTCAAGGCTTCCTCGCTCGCAAGGGCGGCTTTTTTCGCGGAGTCTTCCACTTTCTGAGCGGCTTCGCGCGTTGCCGCCGTGGCTTTCCGGGTGGCCTCGGCGGCTTTGTGCGCAGCGAATTTAGCGGCCTTCTCGGCATCTTTAGCCGCCTGTCTGGCTACCTCGGCGGCTTTCTGCGACGTGTTGCCGACAGCCAGTTCCGCCTTGTCCATGGCCACTTTCGCGGCGTCCGCGGCTTTCTGCGCCGCCTCCTTGGCGTCCGCGGCCGTCTTCTTCGCGCTTTCTTCCGCTTTGTGCATGGAGGGTGACGCGCCTTCAGCGGGCTTGGCAGCGGGCGTGTCGGCGGCCCACGCATTCGTCCCGGCCACCAATGCAGACAAAATCAACCAGTTTTTCAGTTTCATGAACACTTCTCCTTGGATGTGGAGCCAGCTCCACGGGTTAGCCGGGATGCACGTGTGATCGGACCTGTTGCCCGATACCACACAGACTTCGGCGGCGGCATAACGTTTCAAAACGGGAAGCCCGCTGCGTCACGGATACGGTGCCGGCGTTGCGCCTGGGGGGCGATCCATCAGGTCGGCCGCTTGATCCACGTCCCGCACGATCCCGGGGTCGTCCACGTCGCAGCGCACGATCGCGTCGGGAAAGGCCGTGACGATCCGCCGTGCCCCTTCGTCGCCGGCCAGGACCGAGAGCGGTTCACCCCATTGCCTGGCGAAGCCCATCGGATGTCCCCGGCGCCCCTGGTACTCGGGGACCACGATGCTGCCGCCGGCACGCAGGGCCGCCGCCACGCGGCCATAGCTGGCGGGTGCGATGAAAGGCATGTCCGCCAGGGCGATGAGCCAGCCGCCGGCATCCGGCGCGGCGCGGACGCCCGCCGCCAGGCTGTGGCCCATGCCCTGAAAGGACGCTGCGCTGACGATCAGTTCGAACCCTGCTGCGGCCAGCTGCTCCGCCAAGACCGCGCTGCCCGGACGCACCACGGCGAGGACGCGATCGCAGGCCGGGCGCAGCCGGCGGGCGGCGACCAGCCCCATGGGCGTTCCGTCGGCCAGGGGATGCAGCAATTTGTCGCTGCCGAAGCGGCTGCCGCTGCCGGCAGCCAGGAGAATGCCGATGATGGGGCCTGGCGTCATGCGGGTTAATCGATGCGGCAGCCGGAACGGTCCGCTGCGGGTAACCGTTCCGTTGCCGCGAAGGGCGGGAGGCCGTTCTTGATCGCCGTGATCTCGGCGAGGATGGAGACGGCGATTTCCGGTGGCGTGCGGCTGCCGATGGGCAGGCCGACCGGGCCATGAAGCCGCGCTATCTCGGCCTCGGACAGATCGAAATGTTGCAGCAACCGTTCCCGGCGTCGGGCGTTGTTGGCGCGCGAGCCGAGCGCGCCGACGTAGAAGGCCGGCGACTTGAGCGCTTCCAGCAGCGCCATGTCGTCCAGTTTGGGGTCGTGGGTCAGGGCGACCACCGCGCTGCGGGGATCGAGTCCCAGTTCGACCACCGCATTGTCCGGCATGCCCGCTAGCAGGGCGGCGCCCGGAACGTCCCAGCCGGCGCTGTATTCGACCCGTGGATCGCAGATCAGCACCTGGTAGTCCAGGGCCTGGGCCATCGAGGCGAGGTAGCGCGAAATCTGACCGGCGCCGATGATCAGCAGGCGCCAGGCGGGGCCGTGCAGGGTGGTCAGGTTTCGCCCATCCCAACTGAGCTGGTCGCTGCGGCAGCCGTCGCGGACCGTTGCCGCGCCGCTGTCGAGGTCGATGCTGCGCAACGCCAGTTGGCCGGCGGCGATGCGCCGGGCGAGATCGCCCAGCGCGGCCGCATCGGGTGCCGGTTCGATCACCAGTTCCACGACGCCGCCGCAGGGCAGGCCGAAGCGGCGCGCCTCGTCCGGGGTGACGCCGTAGCGCTGGACGAAAGGCTGTGTGCCGTGGAATTCGCCGGCGGCCATGCGGGCGATCAGGTCGTCCTCGATGCAGCCGCCGGATACCGAGCCCTGTACCCGGCCGTCATCGCGCAAGGCCATCCACGCCCCGGGTGGACGCGGCGCCGAGCCCCAGGTGCGGGCCACGGTGACGAGGGCGAAGCGGTGGCCTTGATCCGCCCAGCGACGGACCGCCGACAGCACTTCGCTGTCCTGGCTGTCCATGCTCAGGCGACCAGTTCCGCGGGGTTGAACGGCATGCGCGTGAGATGCTTGCCGGTGGCGGCGGCGATGGCGTTGGCCACGGCCGGCGCCGCGGGCGGCACGCCGGGCTCACCGATGCCGGTGGGCGCAGCGCTCGAGGGCACGATATGCACCTCCACCACCGGCATTTCGTGGATGCGCAACGGCGGATAGCCGTCGAAGTTGCCCTGCTCCACACGGCCTTCCTTGAGCGTGATCTCGCCGTGCAGGGCGGCGGACAAGGCAAAGCCGATGGCGCCCTGCACCTGCGCGCGGACGTTGTCCGGGTTGATGGCGATGCCGCAATCCACCGCGCAGACGATGCGGTCGACCTTGATGCTGCCGTCCTTGGCAACCGTCACCTCGGCCACCTGGGCGACGTAGGAATTGAACGATTCATGCACCGCCACGCCGCGGCCGCGGCGCTCGCCCGGCTTGCCGGCCTTGAGCGGGCTGCCCCAGCCGGCTTTCTCGGCCGCGAGCTTGAGCACGCCGGCATGGCGCGGGTGCGTGGCGAGGAGTTCCAGCCGCAACGCCACCGGGTCCTTGCCCATGGCCCCGGCCACCTGGTCGAGGAAGGTTTCGGTGGAGTAGGCGGTGTGGGAGGAGCCCACCGAACGCCACCACAGCACCGGAACCGGGATGTCCTGCGGCGTGTGCAAATCCACCTTCAGGTTGGGAATGGCGTAGGGCAGGTTGGCGGCGCCTTCCACCGACACCAGGTCGATGCCGTCCTTGATCATGCCGCCCGCGAAGGGCGAACCGGCCATGATCGACTGGCCCACCAGCCGATGTCGCCAGCCGGTCAGCCTGCCGTCGCCGTCCAGGGCGGCTTCCAGTGCATGATGGAACAGGGGCCGGTAGTAGCCCGCGCGCATGTCGTCCTCGCGCAGCCACACGAGCTTCACCGGCGCGCGGCCGTTTATCGCCTTGGCGATGTGGGCGGCCTCCAGCACGTAGTCGGACGTCGAGCTGGCGCGCCGGCCGAAGCTGCCGCCGGCGTACAGCATGTGGATCGTGACCTGTTCCGGCTTGAGGCCGAACAGGGCGGCCAGCGCGTGCTGGTCGCCTGTCTGCATCTGCTCGCCGTTCCAAACCTCGCAGCCGCCGTCGCCGAGCCGGATCACGCAGTTCATCGGTTCCATGGCGGCGTGTGCCAGATAGGGGAAGTCGTAGCTCGCGCGGATGATCTTCGCGGCCTTGCCGAAGGCCCGGTCCGCGTCGCCGCTCTGGTGCGCGACGAGCCCCGGGGTCTTGGCCAGCTCCCTGTAGCGGGCGAAAATTTCTTCGCTGCCGAGCATGAAGGCCTTGCTTTCGTCCCAGTTCACCGAGAGGGCATCACGCCCCTTCTTCGCGCTCCAGGTATCGGTCGCCAGCACCGCCACCCCCTGGGGGATCTGCACCACGTCCACCACGCCTTTCACCGCCTTGGCGCGGCGGGCGTCGAAGGATTTGACCGTGGCGCCGAAGCGGGGCGGGTGGGCCACCACCGCGACCAGCATGCCCGGCAACTGCACGTCCTGGGTGAAGCGGGCCTGGCCGTTGGTCTTGTCGGCGCTGTCCTTGCGTTTTGCCTGCTTGCCGATCAGGCGGAAATCCTTCGGGTCCTTCAGCTTCAGGTCGGTGGGCACGGGCAGCGTTGCCGCGTCCACGGCCAGCTCGCCGAAGCTGGCGCGGCGCTTCGACTGCGCATGGCTGACCACGCCGTCGCGCACCATGATCTCGGCGGCAGGCACGTTCCATTTGATTGCCGCCGCGCTGACCAGCATGGCGCGCCCGGCCGCGCCTGCGCGGCGCATCTGCTCCCAGGAATTGGCCATCGCGGTGCTGCCGCCGGTGCCCTGCGCCGGGCCCCAGAACAGGTTGTTGTAGCGCTTGGCGTCAGCTGGCGCCCCTTCGACGCGCACGGTGTTCCAGTCCGCGTCCAGTTCATCCGCGAGGAGGGTGGCGAGCCCGGTGTAGGTGCCCTGGCCCATTTCCAGATGCTTGGACAACACCGTGACAGTGTTGTCGGTGCCGATGCGGAGGAAGGCATTGGGCTCGAAATGGATCGGCCCGACCGCCCCGTCCCCCGCCATGCCGGGGCCGGCTACCGGAGCGGCGAGGGCGGGCAGGCAGAAGCCGAGCGTGAGGCCGGCGCTGCCCTGCAGGAAACGGCGGCGGCTGAGGTTTTCGATCATGTTCATCGCGGGGTCTCCTAGGCGAGGGCCTTGGCGGCTTCGTGGATGGCCGCCCGGATGCGGACGTAGGTCGCACAGCGGCACAGGTTGCCGGACATGGCGTTGTCGATGTCGTCGTCGCTGGGCCTGCGGTTCTGGCGCAGCAGCGACACCGCGCTCATGATCTGCCCGGACTGGCAGTAGCCGCACTGGACCACGTCGAGCTTGCGCCACGCGTCCTGCACCGCCTTGCCGACGCGGTCCCTGTCCACCGCCTCGATGGTGGTGATCCTGCGGCCGGCCACTGCCGACACCGGGGTCACGCAGGACCGCATCGGCGCGCCATCCACCTGCACCGTGCAGGCGCCGCAGAGCGCCTGGCCGCAGCCGTATTTGGTGCCGGTCAGGTGCAGCGTGTCGCGCAGCGCCCACAGCAGCGGGGTGTCGGGCGCCACATCGAGCTGATGCTGTTTGCCATTCACGTCGAGTTTGATCATGGACAGGACTCCTCAGGGGATGGATGAAGCCGGGCCGGGCGCCCCAGGTGATGGAACGACAGGCCGTATGCGGAAGCGATACCCATCGATTCTAGATCATGAAAAGCCGGTCGGACTCGCCGTAACCGAGGTGGACATGGGCGGCCCGGCGTGGCGCGGTATCGGCTGGCCGATACCCGAAAAATGACGGCGGATGAGCGGCCATCGCGTTTTCGGCCTAAACACTTGGCCATGCCTGCCGCTATAGCCTTACTCGGCAAAATAATGAATTCCGTATCGAGGATGCCCTCACGTTCCCCTTTTTCCCGTCTCTTGCGGCGTGCTTTCTACGCTTTCGTGGCTTCAGGGCTGCTTGGCTTCGTGGCGCTCGGCATCATCAGCTGGGACCGGGAGCAGGCGGACGAACGGAATAATCTGTCCGTTCTTTCCGGATTCCTGGCGTCTGCGACCCAGGCCTTTTTCGACGATCTGGGCCATGGCCTTGATCCCCTCGGCCAGCTGCTGCAGCGGATCGATGTCGTCAACCACCCCGAGGCGGCCCGCGCCGCCCTGGAAAAATTCCAGACGCGCTATCCCCAGGTCGGCGCCATGGCGGTCCTCGATCCGGGCGGCCGGATGCTGATCAATACGGCCTTGCCGCCGGGCGCCCCGCTGCCGGATTACCGGCACACGACGGATTACATGGCCCCCTTCCTGGCGGCACTGGACGCCCCCGGGCTGTATACGATCGGCCGCCCCGAATACGGCCAGGTCATCGGTGAGTGGCGCTTCCCGTTCCGCTACACCATGCGGGACGAGCAGGGGCGCGCACTGTTCATGATCCAGGCGGCCATCCCCCTGGGAACGGGCATGCATTTCCTGCGCAACCTGTCGCTGCCGTCGAACAGCCTGGTCGGCATCCTGCGCGAGGACGGGTTCCAGCAGGCCCGCTGGCCTGTGGACAACCCCGACAAAGTCTACGGCCGACCCCTGAACGGCCCGCTCATCAAGACGATCCACGCGCAGCCAGGCCTGCGTCATGGCTATTTCACCGGCTTTTCGCCCTGGATGTACACGGAACAGCAACGGCTGGGCGCCTATAGCCACCTCGCCACGCTGCCCATGTACGCCTATGTGTCGATTCCCTACAGACATGTCTGGAACAAATGGTGGGAACACAACAGCCCGGTACTCGGGGTGTTCCTGGTCTTCGTGGCCATCTTCGGTGCCATTTCCTACTGGGTCAGGATTCATGAGCGGCAACACAGCGACGAACTGCTGAGCCAGGCGCGGCGCGATTCGCTGACCGGGCTCACCAACCGCGCAGGCGCGGAAGAGCTTCTGGAACACCAGATCCGAGCCGCCAAGGAGAGCGGCCGCCCCTTCTCGATCATGTTTTTCGATCTCGATCGCTTCAAGGACATCAACGACACGCTCGGGCACGGCATCGGCGACCAACTCCTGGCCGAAGTCGGCAAACGGACGTCCGCCACGCTGCGTCATCACGACATGCTGGCGCGCCTGGGCGGCGACGAGTTCCTGATCATTCTTCCCGATTGCCCGCCCGTTGCCGCCGCACGGACGGCGCAACGCCTGATCGTGGTGTTCGAGGCGCCGTTCCAGGTGGCCCAGCACCGATTGAAAATGTCCTGCAGCATCGGCCTGGCCTTCTTCCCCGACCACGGCACCGACCGCGAGACATTGCTCAAGCACGCCGACACGGCCATGTACGAGGCGAAGCGCCTGGGCCGCAGCGGCTTTGCCTGCTTCGAAGTGGGCCTCGGCGAACGGCTGCAGCAGCGGTTGACGCTCGAAGCGAAAATGCGCGACGCGCTGGTCAAACAGCAGTTCAGGCTCCACTACCAGCCGATCGTCGACCTGGAATCGGGCCGGATCCTCTGCGCCGAAGCGCTGCTGCGCTGGCGCGACACCGACGGCGTCGAACACCATCCCGCCCAGTTCATTCCGGTCGCCGAGGAGTCGGGGCTCATCCTGCCGCTGGGGGAATGGGTATTGAAAACCGCCTGCGCGCAGGCCAAGGCATGGCTCGACCAGGGATTCGATCTGAGCATGGCGGTCAATCTCTCCACACGCCAGTTCCAGGATCCGGACCTGCTGGGCAAGGTCACCTCCGTCATCGGCGGCTGCCACCTGCCGCCGTCGCGCCTGGAGCTGGAAATCACCGAAGGCGCCGCGATGCTCGATGCGGAATCCAGCGTGGAAGTGCTCGGCGCCTTGAAGCGCATCGGCGTGCGTATCGCCATCGACGATTTCGGAACCGGCTACTCGTCGCTGAGCTATCTGAAACGGCTGCCTGCCGACACGATCAAGATCGACAAGAACTTCGTCGACGGCGTGGCCGACGAATCGGAAGACCGGGCCATCGTCCGCTCCATCATCGCCCTGGCCCACGCCCTCGACAAAGACACGATCGCCGAAGGCATCGAGACGGAAGAACAGAAGCAGGCGCTGGAAAAGGCCGGCTGCCACATGGGGCAGGGCTATCTTTTCAGCCGTCCGTTGCCTGCAGAAGAATTCCAGGCGCTGCTGGCGAATGCGAACGAATCACGCCAGACAATCACGTATACCAACTGAGGTGCGGCGGCCTGGCCGCGCGGGTATCCGTCTCTCCTAGAGACATCTCTCAGCCGGGATTTATTTATTGGTACAGGTGTTTTTGAAAATCATTCTGTCCTATGTGGTAGGTGCTACCGCCGTTGAGCCCCCAGTTTGCGCCTTGTAAACCAATGACAATATTTCACGAAGCAACGGCTCCGCGATTTCTGAAACAAATCCTTCATCAGCAGATGAGAAGAGATACTCGCCAATTCTCAGGTGAGCAATGCTTGAACGTACCCTGTAAACAAAATACGCAGTGAGTCTTGAAAGGCGTTCGTAGTCCCATTGCAGTTTGTTCGCCGCAAATCCAACTCGAGAGAACCCGCTGCTGATAGCTTTCTTAAAACTCTCGGCTTGTTCTTTATATGGGTTTGCATCCTTCGAGTACTCGAACAGAAGCTCGAGTAATTGTTGGTGGTGTGAGGCGTCATTGAAGACAGCTCCCAGCACCCGCTCGAAGAAATGCATGTCCGTACAGTGTTTCCTGATGACCTTGGTCAGTCGATCGATTTCTTTATCACCGCTATATGAGTTCAGTAGTTTGCCAATCCCTTTGAGGTCAGAGCCAAGCCGCTTGATTTCTTCGACGAGCATCAAGTCAAAATTCAACTCGAGCAAGTGATAGAGTTTGAGAAACCTTTCAAGCGGTGAGGCCTGGGCTATCGTTCGCCAAACTGCATCTCTCTGCGCGTCGGTGTCAATCCTGATATCTGGTCGCGCGGCTATTGAGGACGCTCTAGTCGTGTATGGCGCCAGCCTACTGTGTTGATCGTCTGGGTGGGTAAAGCTCCCCCAAATCCCGCTGCCGGCCCTGTAAGTCGATATATACTCGTCGTAGTCAAGATGTGACAAAACGAGATAGTCACTTAGAAACTTAAAGTCTCGTCGTGCATTCCCTTGAGCATCGAGAATGTCTGTAGGGCTCGCGTCGCTGAGATATGCAACAACCAGTTCCGCACTCGCCGCACCATATGTGAACTCTTGGCCTTTGCACGTAACGAGAGAAGCAATTGGCAAGTCAGTATCCGGCCGTGTTATTTCGATAATCGCATCGCGAACGTACATCGGCGAGACGGAGATTAGTGGCAAAGCAATTAAGTCATTTACTACACAGTGTTGGTTATATTCTAGGATTGTCATACTGGAATCGAAGCCAAAATCGATCCCGTCTCTACGCATCGAATCAAACACAGCGTACTGCATGAGGTTACTCCGCTTCCCGCTCCCAAAGCTCGGCAATAGGGCTTTCACCCTCGTCTCTGAAGAACTCTTTGAAACCGACGTTCAGCAATTTGCGAGTGGCAAAGCCAACGTTAACCTTACGGACGGGTAGCCCCTCTACAATCTTTTGAAAGATCTCAAGTCCTAAAGGGTCATCTCCTGGTGATGCATCCGAGAGCTTTTTCCGCAACAAGTCGATGGCCTTATCGATGCGATTCCGTCGTTCATCGCTTGAGCCAAAATCTGAAACTGCGGCAAAAAAGGCATTCATGACATTGTCACTGCCAAACCAGCTCGTACCGGTTGGAGCTAAAGTGTTTGTTCCATCGTAGACACGGCATATTTCGTCGTCGAGGCAAACAAATTCCTCGAGGTAGTGACGAAACAACATGAAATCTGCTCCAAGGGTATCTTCGTCCTGTGCGAGGACTGATTCCTCAGAGATCTTCTGGGCTACGATGTTTTGTTTCTCCACCTCTGGACTCTTTAGAAGAAATGCGTGGTAAGCGGTGGCGATCCTATCCAAAGCGTATTTTCTCGGGCGGGTTCGTCTTGAACCGTCGGTTTCAACAAAGAGTTCTAGCCCGCTAATTTCCTTCTCCAGCGTACCCTTAAAAGCCGAGAACAAGACTTCAATCTGATGCCGCATTGACATCGGTTTTTGTCCGGCGTTGAGAACAATGATCCGATAGATGAGGTTGTTAAGGCTCTCTTCCAGACGAATCTCAAGATGTACCGTTTGATTAGCCATGAAATCATGGCCTTCGCTGGCAAGATCGTTCAGGATGTAGGTTCGCTGCAGTCCGTCGAGGATGTTGACTCCACCGGGGGTTGCCAGCCTTTGGGCAAGAGTCTTTAAATCATTGCTGCTGCAAAGCAGCTTTAGCTGACCTGCCACAAGAGGTGAAACGGCAAGCGTGATGGTAGGCAAAAGCGCGCCACGTCTGATGTCTTCTTTCATGCGTCCATAGTCGAGTGCTTGGAAACTCAGGTTACCTGCTTCATCAAAAACACAGGAAATTATTCGAGAAAAACATATGTTGGCCGACCGTTGAAAAATAAGGCATAACGTGGCCAAAAGATTTTTCTTAAAAATCGCCGCAATTGAGAGGGAATTTTTGGCGGGAAAATACGAAAAGCCCCAGACAAACCTTTTGCTGGTCGATGCGCCCCTACCCAAGCGCTCACCGTCATTCGAGTCTTAATAATGGCTGGAAGTCTGCTGCCCTCCGAACTGACACGTTGTATGCGTGACCAGCGTTGCTATCTCGCATAGCTTGCGATGCAGTCCCCACACATCCATTCTCCTTCGTCGTAGATGCCTCCAGCCATGTCCTTCCTCTGATGGCACCAGCCACATTCGGCAAGAAGTCGACCGTCGTCGTAATCGGAATTCTTTGGCGCGCTATAGCCAGGTTTTTTAGATGGCAGTTGGGTTGGGTCTGCAGGCCGAGTGAAACAACCGCAGTTAGAGCACCAGCGTCCGCCGAGGTGTTCAATGGTGCTTTGTTTCCCACATCGTCCACATTCGGGGGCTGACGTCTGAGCCAACTGCTGGAGAGTTAGCTTGTCGAGACTAGTTATACGACTGCATTTCAACCCGTTTTTGTTTAGGTGAGAAAGCAGGGGGTCGAAGCCTGTATCCCTTGAGAGGACAAAGCATTCGGTTTCTGGAGCGGTCTCGATAGTTCTGCCAAGCTGAAATGCAATGTGGAAATCCAACGCGTTCTTGCCTGAGCCCTCAATCTTATGGAAATCAACGCGACTAAACCGGTGGGCAGTGGCTTTGTTCTTGGATGGGGTTGAAAATATTAGCTATAAGCCAGCAAACGCTTCAGGAAGCGAGAAGCACTTGCGCGGAAAGTACCAAGGCAAAGATGTATTGGTGAGAATATTCGAGAATAAGAACGGGTCGACCACCATTGGGCATGCGGCAGGGTATGACAAAGAGCTGTTCGAAATATTGGCAAGTGAGCTGGCAAGTCGTTGTTGCTATTCAGCGGACAAGAACTTCAATTTAAGTATCCCGAAATTTGAGAAAACAGACTTCGATGGGATGGAAAGCTACCTTGAGTCAGTTGGGGCGGTGAAAGAATACGTGAACGAGTTGACCTACGGTTCCCAAACAAGGTGGAAAGGCGCTTCTGGGGACTCTCTGAGCATTACTCGCTTCCATAACAATACCGTACAGTTTCAAGGGAGGCATGCGGAACTCGCCTCATATGCATGGGACTACTTGATAAATGTGCTGTCCTTAGAGTCCGCAGTCACCAAGCAAATAGACACATTCAAAGTAGATACCACGGTCGAAATAATTAGAAGTGAGCTGGAAGGAAAAATCCCCGCGGCACATCAATACTTAGATGATGTCGTTACAAAGCAATTGTCCTCGGCTTTGGTTTTATACAAAGTCGACATTCCCATGGAGGATTATGGTGCTGTTGCTTTTCCGGCCCTCAGAGGGCTGGAGGGCTTCATAAAGCAGGTTTTTCAGAAAGTGGGCTTCAAGCTAACTGACAAGGATTCCGTTGGGCTCTACTTTGACCAGGCGGTCGCTGGACGTTATGCATTGCGTCACGACTATGCGGCCCATGCAGGGCAGCCCTACGCAGATGTGTTGGCAGATAGCTATACTTTATATGCTAATCAACGACATGGCTTATTCCATATGGATGTAAACGTCGAGACGTCTCGGGTGTTGGGTTCTGCTCAAGATGCTCGACGTGTTGTCGATGAAGTATTTGTAAACATTGAGCAGGCATGCCGCAAGCTCCCAATATGAAACGGACATACCTTCTTCGCACCGAGCCCTCAGGGGACCTGTCTGCCGCGGTCTTTGCCGTTGGCGTGGCTAGTCCCCTGGAGTCTCTTGGGCAACTCGAGAAGGAACTTAAACGCAAGCACGTGCGAGGCAAAGTGTTGTTCGACCTTTTGTTGGCGCATGGCTCCAAGTCAAACCGATACTTCATCGGAGACTTCGATGGTGAACACTTTCGGAGTGCCAAATTTAGCAATGTTGATAGCCGATATAAGGACTTCTCGGTCATCTCGGCGCAGGTCTTGCAGAAGAATGTGAAACAGGTGGATAGCAGCCTTCTAAGCCAAGCAATGAGATTTGCCCTAGAAAAGGGCATTCCGTTTTGACTTATTGCTTTGGGCTGTCACTTTGCATCATCTGATGCCCATATAAACAACCCACTGAAGCTGTCTCACCGGAACGAACTATCCCGCTTGAGTAACCCCCGCCGTTTAGCTTGGCGTCGCTTCCGGCATGCCAGACTTATACAAAATTATCACTCGGCTGTATAATTATTGGATTCCTGATAACTCTATGTATTCAATTGGTTATCTCGGGTGCGGCCGTGTAACCAATTCCACCATCACTGACTGGCCGAATGGTAGGGACGCCGGTTCGATTCCTCCACAACATCCCAATAGGAATAGAAACCTCTTGTCGTACTTGGCTTAGTTGTTACGACGAACCCGTACAGCGTCCGAAACGTACCGTTGGCCAGCGGCTCATCGTAAACCTCAAAGGTTTCGCAAGCGATGAGCAGCTTCTTGAGTGTGCCGAACCCCGCCTACGCGAACCGAGCCATTATGGATTCTGCAACGGCGCGGTGCGCCGACGTCGATGGATGGAAATGAATTTCTGTCTGATGTAGCGGCCACTGCCCAGCGCACCGGATTAGAAACACGACTTCAGCCTCAACGGTTTCAATGTCTAAGGCAGGCTTTTCTAGAGGCGCATCTTCGTGACACCAGATGTCGAGGTTTGCCTCAATGAGATGGTGCCGCCACGCATAGCCGTAATAGCCGCTTTCGCCAGCGGCGTTCCAGCCAAAGCGTAGCCGGTTGCGGATAGACTGCTTTGTTACGCCTACGTAGATGGGTTTGTTGTCCACGCTCACGATATACAACTTAGGCTTCTTAGAAGTGGCAATGCCAGAGAACTTAGGGGTTCCTTTCTGGCACTGGACTGCAAAGGCGCCCGAATCGAAACTTAGTTTGTATCTTTCAGGACCAGAGATGCGCATGGTTTTGGGTCCAACATGGAGTTAATAGGTTGCGCGCATTTTCGCAGTTCCGCTTTGGAGCGCGGAGACATGCCGCAAACGCATACCAGTCCTGCTCCTGACATGTTGGTCATGCAACACAGCCCACACATAGGTTGACCGTGGCAAGCCGCTTGTCCATCGCAACCATGGGTAAGATTCACGATAGCACCCTCCACGTTTGGCCGGCTTCCCGTTCCACTACTACGCCCTCGCTGGTCAGCCGATAAGTCAGTGAACAGCAGGGATGGGGCGAAGAGAGCACATTTCTGTTCAAGACCCCATAATTCTCTCCATCGCACCGAGCTGACGGGGTCACAAATCCTGGGTGGCTTTCACGGTGCAGCCTAGCCCCAATCTGCTGCGTAAAGTGATAGCTGGTTGGGTGCACCAGGTCGGGATAGTCCTCTGCTCTCGCTCTCAGGTCCAATAGCGCGGCATCACAGCGCACCCAGTACACCTTACGTTCACCCGTAATGCTTTCGCGCGCGCCTTTACTCACAAGGTCGTCATAGCCTGCATCGGACAGAAATCCATAACGCCAATGGTGTACGGTTTCGTGAACCGTCGTTTCCACCAAATCCGAGCCATACCATATGCCAAAGCTGCCATCGCAAAAGCGGCTGGCCGCCCACTTCCGAAAAGGAAATTCAATAGCATTGAGCCAGTCGGCCTCCTCGAAGGGTCGGCCGATAATGGTGGTGGGCGACTCATAGGTGTGCGGCTTGGTGGCAAGCTCGTGCTGCTGAGCTATTTCCCATTCTGCCGGGTCATCCGAGAGGTCGTCGAACAGGTTTTGGGAAACCCGGATGGACTTGATATTGCGCGCCAAATCCTGATGCACATCAGCAAGCGGCAGCCCCGCGAAGAACGCATCCATCAATTACCACGAACCCGGTCAAGATAGGACCGGACCATAAGCATCCCAGCAAAGCCCCATTCCTTTATTACATCTACAGGAGTCAGCCCTTCGAAGGCTTTGTTACGCTGGGTCATCCAAGCGTAGGCCAGGTCTCGGTCCTGTGGAAAGATTAGGCGAAGATTCTTGTGAATCGCCAATACGTGACCAGCACGCTCCAACAAGTCCCGGTTTGCGGCCAAGGGCTCTCCTCGACGGTAGCGGCTCAATGCCGTTCTGTTATTTGTGGCGAGGCCGAGCATGGCAAGCTGCTCCTCGGTTCCAAGCTTCCAATGCTCAAAGGCACGAGTCACCATCTTGGCTAAGGCGCCACGGTTCTGGTCGCCCTGATTGAAGGCTACGGCTGCTTGGTTCATGATGTACCCCCGGCTAATTAGTGTTAGTTGCTCCTAATATAGTAGCAACTGCTACAGAAAGTCAAAGGTGCCAGCTAGCCGGCAGGGAAGAAATGACGGTATCCGCAAAAAGCAGAAACTTTCCAATTGCGTAATAGTGCTGCGAGTACTATAGTTACTCAAGAACTGGCAGCCGCTTCGTTCTTCGTTATCCGGGGGAGCACATCATGTACACAATTGAAGTTGACTTCGAGGTTTATAAACAACTGACCGTAAGGCGACCCACTGAAGACGTTACATACAACGATGTCATTCGTGAACTATTGGGTCTCGAGCAATCGAAGCCAGGCGTAGTCAATAAGACAGCCGGTCCATCACCGGAAGACTGGGTGGTAAAGGGGGTTCGCTTCCCGGCTGGTTCAGAATTGCGCGCCACCTACAAGGGGAGAATCCATACTGGCCTTGTCCAAGGCGGTTCATTGGTACTTAACGGAAAGCAATACGAGTCACCATCTGCGGCAGCAGTCGCCGTGACTGGCAGCGCGGTTAATGGATGGCGGTTTTGGGAGTGCAAGCTTCCAGGGAAAGCATCATGGCAGCTGATTGATAGCCTTCGCAGATGAAGGCTAGTCGTTCAATCGGCAGAGTGAACAATGTCAAAAAAGGCCTGCATGGCTTGTGGCATGCTGTTTGTGCCGAGGCCGCAAATCCACAATCAGCTGTTCTGTTCCAACCCTCGGTGTCAGCACGAGCGCCGCAGGCGGCGCCAGGCGGAGAAGCGCGCAAGCAATCCCGACCGTCGCGCCAATGATGCCTTGTACTACAAGGACTGGTTGACCAAGCACCCGGACTACTGGAAGAACTACCGGGCAAGCCACCCCGAATACGCGGAGCGCAATCGGGTTCAACAACGTCAACGCAATAAAGACCGAAAAAATGTGGAGATTGCAAAGGACGCTGTGTAGCCGGCGCCGCCCTTTATCGGCGGGCTTTACCGACTGTCACCCGTCACACGACGGATGATTGCAAATGAAGACGTGTGGATTGTCGAAATCAGCGTCCTGTCTGGCCCCCCAGCCATTTTGGGCGCTGATTGCAAAGTGAAGACGTA
This sequence comes from Rhizobium sp., assembly GCA_019459285.1. Taxonomy (GTDB): domain Bacteria; phylum Pseudomonadota; class Gammaproteobacteria; order Burkholderiales; family Thiobacillaceae; genus Thiobacillus. The sequence goes on from JAIBEL010000058.1 coordinate 40,410, forward strand.
ATGTTGTTAAGCCCAAATTGTTGCTAATGTCCTTCGCCCTCGGGCTCGGTTTAGCCAGGTGCACGTCATACCCAATCCAGGTTCCGGAATCGGTCCTGATAGACGAATACCTCTTGCCGGGCGTGTGTGACTTTCGAAAGGACGTCCGCCATGGAACAGGAAGAGCAAAACACAGGGTCATCGCAGGCCTCCGAGCTTTGCGCGGCCGAGTATGTCCGCATGTCCACGGAACACCAGCAATACTCAACTCAGAACCAGGCCGACAAAATCCGTGAGTACGCCGCCCGGCGCGGCATCCGAATAGTTCGAACGTACACCGACGAAGGCAAGAGCGGCTTGAATATCGGAGGTCGTAGCGGCCTGCAGAAGCTTATTCGAGACGTTGAATCCGGGCAGACGGATTTCAAAATCATCCTCGTCTACGACGTCAGCCGCTGGGGGCGATTCCAGAACGCGGACGAGAGTGCGTATTACGAGTACCTCTGCCACCGCGCTGGCATTCAGGTGACCTACTGTGCTGAGCAGTTCGAGAACGACGGCTCACCGGTCTCAACAATCGTCAAAGGTGTGAAGCGCGCGATGGCCGGCGAGTATAGCCGCGAGCTCTCCGCAAAAGTTTTTGCCGGCCAGTGCCGCCTTATCGAGTTGGGATATCGCCAGGGCGGGCCGGCGGGCTACGGCTTGCGGCGCGTGCTCATCGACCAAGCCGGTTCAGTGAAAGCCGAATTGGCGCGTGGGGAGCATAAGAGCCTGCAAACCGACCGGGTCATCCTGATGCCCGGTCCGAACGAGGAAGTCGCCGCCGTAAAGCAGATGTACCGCTGGTTCGTCGAAGACGCTTTGACCGAATCGGAAATTGCGGCACGCCTCAATCTCCAGCAGATACGCACCGACCTTGGCCGTGAGTGGACACGTGCCACTGTAAATGAGGTGCTCACCAACGAAAAATATATTGGCAACAACGTATATAACCGGATTTCGTTCAAGCTCAAGAAAGCCCGCGTGGCTAACCCCCCGGATATGTGGATTAAGAAGGAACAGGCGTTTGAGGCCATTGTCTCGCCGGAGATTTACTACACCGCACAGGGGATTTTTCGGGCGCGTTCGCGGCGGTACTCTGACGACGAATTACTCGACCGTCTGCGCCATCTCTACAAGACGCACGGGTACCTGTCTGGCCTCGTGATTAACGAAACCGACGGCATGCCGTGCGCAAGCGTGTATGCCCTCCGGTTCGGGGGGCTCGTTCGGGCCTACGGGATGGTCGGGTTTACCCCCGACAGAGATTACCGCTATCTCGAAGTGAATCAGGTCTTGCGTCGCCTCCATCCGACCGTCATCGCTGAGACCGAGGCCAAGATTGCAGAGATTGGCGGGGAGGTGGTGCGCGACCCCGCCACCGACCTTTTGGAGGTCAACGGCGAATTCAACGTTTCGCTGGTCTTGGCGCGCTGCCACGCCACCCCGGCCGGGAGTCATCGCTGGAAAGTGCGCTTCGATACCAGCCTGTGCCCAGATATCACCGTCGCAATTCGCCTCGACTACGATAACCAAACCGCCCTGGACTACTACCTGTTGCCGCGCCTGGACTTCGGACAGCCACGTATCTGCTTGGCCGACAACAACGCCTTCGAGTTTGAAACCTACCGCTTCGACACCCTGGATTACCTGTACGGGATGGCCGAGCGCTTTCGCATCCGGCGGGCCGCATGACTCCTGAGCATCGCAGTCGGGCGTTCGGGATGGTGCCGCTGGCCAGCGTGCGGGTGCTCAACCCGCGTGAGCGTAACCAGCGGATATTCGACGGCATCGTCGAGAACATCAGGTCGGTTGGACTCAAGAAGCCGGTCATCGTGACTCCACGCACCGACCAGGCCGGTCAGGACTATTTCCTGCTGGTGTGCGGGGAAGGCCGCTTGAACGCGATGCGGTCTCTCGGCGAAGAAACCATACCGGCGCTGGTCGTGGAGGTCAGCGACGAAGAGGCCTTCGTGATGAGCCTGGTGGAGAACATCGCACGCCGCCAGTACCGTCCCCTGGAAATCCTCTCCAGCATCCGGCAACTGTTCGAGAAGGGTTACAGCCCGTCCGCAATCAGCACCAAGACTGGACTCACGCCGACTTATGTATCGGGAATCCTGACTCTGCTGAAGCAGGGGGAAGAGCGCCTGCTTGTCGCCGTCGAGAAGGGTATGGTTCCGCTGAATACCGCGCTGGATATTGTCGCGGCCGGCGACGACGACCGCGAGCTGCAATCCGCGATGCAGGACGCTTACGAGGCCGGAACCCTGCGCGGCAAGAAGCTGCAGCTGACGCGTCGCCTGATTGAGCGGCGGCGCACGCTCGGTGCGTCCATCGCCCGGCGAGCACGCCGCAAGTCCGTCGACATCTCCAAGTCCAGCCTGGTCCGCGTGTACGAGAAAGAGGTCGAGCGGAAGCGGATGACCCTCAAGAAGTCCGACCTGACGCAGAAACGCCTGCTGTTTGTCACCAGCGCGCTGCGCCAGCTCATGGGGAACGAGCACTTTGTCACCCTGCTGAGGGCGGAACAGTTGGACGTCATGCCCAAGTACCTCGCCGACCGGGTCTGGGATAAGGTGGCGCGATGAGCCAGGTCAACTTGGCGTTTACGCCGCAGGTTCTGCAGGTGCCACTGGCGAACATCCTGCCGTCGCGCATGCTTCCTGCGTCGGTCCCGGGCTCGGTTAAGTACGTGCAAATCCGCTGCTCCATCCAGGACGTGGGTGTCATCGAGCCCCTGTCTGTGACGCTCTCGGATGCCAACGCAGGCCAATACCTGGTGCTGGACGGGCATGTGCGACTGATGGCGATGCGTGAATTGGGATTTGAGGAAGCGCCCTGTCTGTTGGCCAATGATGACGAGTCTTACACCTACAACAGCAAAATCAACCGGCTCTCGACCCTGCAGGAGACGCGCATGCTCCAAGAGGCCGTAAACAAGGGAGTTTCCACGGAACATCTAGCTCGTGCGCTGAACGTTGATGTCAGCCATGTCTTGAAGAAGCTGAGCCTCCTGGAAGGCATATGCCCAGAAGCCGTCGCGCTCCTCAAAGACCGTCAGTTCTCGGTGGAGATTGCGCGCGTGCTTCGGAGAATGAAACCAACTCGGCAAGTCGAGTGCATCGAACTTATGCTCTCAGCGAACAGCCTGACGATGAACTACGCTGAAGCCCTGTTAGCCGCGACGCCTGTTGAGATGCTGGTGGATGGGACCAAGCCTGCCACCATGAAAGGCGTGACGCCCGAGCAGATGGCGCGCATGGAGCGCGAGATGGCTAATCTTCAAGGGCAGTACAAGGTCATCGAGGAGAGCTATGCCGAGGATGTGTTGAATCTGGTCCTGGCGCAGGGATACCTGGCGAAGCTGTTGGAAAACAACGCGGTGAAGCGCTATATCACGCAGCAAAGCCCGGAGATTTATGAGCAGCTGAAGCTGATTGTCGAGCTGAACTCACTCGACCAGCCGTGAGAGGTGTTCTTTAACAATTCGGATGATTAGTCAGGAGGGCTGCCCGGGGGTAGTAGCCGTAAGGAGGCTATGGGCGGCTCTCCAGACACTTGTCGGCGGCAATTTCCCTTTCAGCACGCCTTGGAAGGCTCCCGCATGCAAAAAATTGAGTCATGAGCTTTTGATTGCAAGGCAATTATTGCGCCACTCTGCTCTGACAACTTTTGACAAATGGCCCAGACCTTAAAGCCAGAAGCCAACCCCATACAGGTAGGAGGTAGGGCCAATACTCTCTTTACCAATCAGCCCAGCCATTTATCGCGAGCCCTACCGGTGATGCCACCGTTGTGTGTTGACTGATTAGACGCTCCAGCTCCACGCTGCTCGTTCATTGGACGCATGGAGGCTGACGTGACTGACGAAACAATCGAGCAACAACTCAAACGACTCCTGCCCTCCGGGCTGGATGACATCATCCGCGAACATCGGGACGAACTCCGATTAGCGCTCGCGACCGAAGCTGAGCTGAAAGCCCTGGAAACAGCCATCGCAGATGCGCCGGCAAGGCACCGATTGGTTAAATGGAATGTCCTGGTATTGCACGCGACGGCAGCAAATGGCCAGGTGTCATCCCCACGTCTAGTCGGGAGATTAGTCGATACGAGCGAATCTTGGATTACGTCGCATGTGGTCGGTATTGATTTCGAGCAAGGGCTGGTTCAGACAAAGAGTTCCCTATACAGAATCAGCGGGCCGCGGGCCGAGGAAAACGACATTGACCTGTTGCACATCTGTGCCTCCCTCCATGATTGGGGTCTCGGAGCGCGCTTTGGAGTGCCGCATTTTGTCTACTAGCTCCCTTGGGCTGATACATGTTTGATATGACGACAGGCACTTTCAGTACCCAGGGTGAGGAGCTGAGCGATGACAACCGACGATAATGACAATCCCGCTGCAGAACTGAACGACCAGGAGTTACTGGCGCTTTTCAGACAGAATGCACACTTGTCGAGGCTGAGGCTAGTCGCGACTAAGGCTGTAATTACGGCGGAAGAGCTCGCAGGAGAGTTGGGAAACGTTTCCCTTCTCGACCTAGACAAAGCTGTTCAGGCTGGCAGGCTATTCCGGGTAGACGTGGACGGAAACGCGTATTTCCCGGCTTTTTACGCCGCTCAAGATATAGATAGGACGAGGCTTGAACGTGTTATCAAAGTGCTGTCTGGGCTGGGCGGCTGGTCACAATGGCAGTTTTTCACAACTCCGAAAAACTCTCTGGGAAATATCACGCCGTTGCAGGCATTGCAGCGAAAGAGAATGTTTGCTGCTGTGCTCAGGTCCGCTGCTGGTTTCGCCGAACGTTAGGAAAATGTGGACGGAGCACGAGTCAATCAGGGCCCAAAGTAAGCGGGATGGGTCCTTAGAGGCTATCTTCAACAAGCAACAGGGCGTTTAGCAGGTTGAGCTCATTTGACGCCATGAAGTACCTGTCATCAAAAACCACATCGAACTTCAAAGGGTTCGTCTGGCCAACTCCTGCAACCCAGGGCATTCCATCGTAACGAGGTATGGCCGGCATGACGGCATTGGATGCCGACAGAGCCCGCCCTAATGCCTCTCGCCACATTTCAGGCTCCTTCAATCCCTTGGGTTTGTCATCATGCACACGCACTGGACGAACAAACTGGGCGTAGGCGGTCGGCAGGGCTATCCAGGTGTTGGGCGATTTCAGCAACTTCAATGTGCTGAACTCATTAGCAGCACCCGGTTTATCGCGGGCCAGCAGTCGTTGCAGGTTTGCGGCAGGAATTCTCAGGCTGCTTGGCAGCGCTGTGTTTTGGTCGATGTCCTTGAGCTGCATAAACAACTTGCTCGACATTTCGTCCACGCTGGTTCGATGCCCCTCAAACGAGAACACCTCCTGCTTGTCGAAGTCTGCCCAGCTCTCCAAGACCATCGGCCCGGCGAAGTAGATGTTGGAAGGCATTGACGGCCGGCCTTCCTTTTCGGACAGAAGGGGCACCAGGGCACTGGCGGCGCGGTCGAAAAACTCCCGAGCCTCTTCGGGTTTCACGAAGGTTGAGCCGTCTGAGCCTTTTTTGGATAAACCTTGCAGCCGAAATCGGCTGAACAGCTCATAGCAATTCGTTCTGGCCTTGGAAACGAGGCCGGCCAGGTCAGTGTTGCCATGACCCCTGACGAACGTGTCGGCTTCGGCAAGGAATTGGGTAACGTACTGGGACATCAGGCTTAGCAGTTCATCCAAACCGACAGCCCCCACCGGAACCAAGGCCAGGCTCTGCCGAAGCCCCGCGTCCCCTGTTATTCGGGTAAAGATGGTTGCCCGCAGCATGACCAGCAGTGTCATCAAGTCGAGGGATTGGCGCAGCCACTGCCGCTTGTCCAAGGCCTCCTCATGAATCATAAAATCGTCGACCAGCATGACCAGGTGGCGTGGGACGTTGTCTCCTGAAACTTCCTCGCCGTGTTCATTTCGATACATCCCACGGCCACGGTAAATGAGCTGGGCGATTTCCATCAGCGCCGATTCAATGTTGAATCGAGGGACGGACGCGATAATCCAGTCCGTTTTCGGGAAGGACACCCCACGCGCCCCTGACGAAGTCATCAGGAACACCTTGATTGAGTCGCGCGTCTCTTCCTCAATCAGCTTTTTCCGCCTGGAGCCCGGAACAGACGAGTCCAGTATTTGGACGTTATTGGGGTTCAAGCCAAGGCCCGACTCACCTTTTAGTATTTCCCGAAGGTCCCGCAGAAAGAGCTTGTCCTGGGCGAAGTAAATGACCTGATTGGCGCCTGCAGCCACAGCCTTGCGGATTTCCGCTGCTGCGTTGTTCAGCAGGGTTTCGTCGGCTACGCGTCGCACGGCCTGGCGAGCTGTTTCCATCAGGCCCGGCTGCTTCTCGGTGACGCGCACGGACGACAGGTTCACCCGATAGCGTATGTTCAGCGCGCTGGCCGGATAGCTGTTGGTCATAACATGAAGCACTTTTGGCTTGCCGCCGCCCAGCGGAACGCGTGTCACCGCCAGGGAGAAAGGCTTGGACCCATGCGACTTCGATACCAGCACCTTGTCAGGTGTGTTGTTTCCCGCATTGAGGTAACGATTCAGCACCACCTCGTTGCCGAGCGAGGCATCGGACACCACCAGGATTACGGTGAAGGGCGAGTCGTCGTCCCCGAATGGCTCGATGAACTCTTTTTTCAGCCACTGTGCGACGGCGTGGACGAAGGGTGCGCCGGCGCCATCGCCGGCGAGCTCGTCCACCATGACGACAACCGTTGGCATCCGTTCAGAAAACTGCCGGCGCTCTTCCGTCTTGGCGCGGCCATCGCGGGTTTCCCGAAACAGCTGGGACAGCGATTCGATGGTATTCCGTCCATTACCTTTTTCACGGAATCCCTGGAGCGCGGCGGTTAATACAGCCCGATTAACCCCGGGGTTCAAAGTCAGGAGTTCACGCGTCGTCGAAGACATGGCGGACAGGACGCCCAGGAGGGACCGCTCCTCGACCATGTCCTCATTTTCAGAAAGCGTCGTCTTGGCTAGGCGGGAGCCGGCATGTCGTTTCTCAATTTCGTGCTCGTCCTCAGGCGACAGGACCAATACGCTGCTGCGCTGCGGACGCACCAGGTCTTGAACCCCGTCGGCGATAACGGCGCCATCGATATGCCGTTTCTCGGCCTTGCCTTCCTCCACTAGCGCACGGTGGTATCGCTCGGCAGCCGAGATGATTTGTGCGTTGGTGGTGACCGTCAGGATGCCGGACGGCTCGCCGTTCTTACGGGCTAGTTTCTCCGTAACGTCGCGATTGATGACGACCCGAGGACTGACATAGAGGAACAAGTAACCGGACTGCTGCTTCGCCAGATAGCGCGTCACAGCAGTGGTTTTGCCGATGCCGGGATTGCCTTCTAGGGCAAGGACGTTGAGCTTTCCAGGAGTGGCGGCATTCATGCCGGCCACAATGGCTGCGGCGTGGAGGTCTCGCAGTGCCACTTCAGCGTTCCCGGGGCGTAACTCATCCAGTGCCCGACCAATCGCCTCCTTGGCGGGGCTTCCCAGATATTCGTCCAGCTCTGGGGCATCCTCGACAAGCGCAACTGCCTGGTCCATGGAGTATTGCTGCATGGGGTTGGCAAACCCGGGTACGCTTTCCTCAAACTCCAGGTGATAGTCCTCGCCGGGCTTGGGCATCTCGCGTAATCCCTTCAGGCCGGCGCGCAGGGCCTTGGGAAGCCTCGTCAGGATTTGCTGGAAGACCTCCTCAACCTTGTTGGCCAATTCCGGCTCATCCCCATCGGACACCTTTACGGCCCGCCGATAGGCGGTTCCCATTTGCTGCATCAAGGCGAAGCGCGGGTCCTTCGTGGCACCGGGCACGTAGCGGGCAGCGAGGCTTTCAAGGCCGTTGGGTGTGATGGCCAGAGCCCTCACCACACACGGCTTCGTCAGCAAGCGATGGCTTTCGAGGAGCCGAACGGTCGATTCCGCATACCCGGAAGCCTGGCAGAGCTTATAAAAAGGCTTGTTGTCAGAGGTCAGTGCGCCGAGATGGGACTTGATGTCTTCCGAAAGCTCAAACGTCTCTTCCTGGATTTCGGCAGACACACGGGCAAATACGCTGCGCGAATCCACCAAACGGCGGTGTCGCATCAACTCGTCGAGATGGGCGTCTTCCTCGCGGAAATCCCCCACGCTGGAAGGCATGTCGTAGGAATATTCCTGGACCAGCAGGTGGTCTTCCTTGTGGTTGCCCGACAACCACAACAGGAAATCCGCTCGCGCCGGCATGCCCTTGTCGGCGAGCGCCGGGTCGACCTTTCCGCCGAGGCCCAACAGATTGTGGAGTTCGGAGCAGGCCTTGTCGCGCTCAGCTTCATAATCAGCGGGGCCCGGAAGGGTCAAAGGACACCAGAGCGCGCGAACGGATAGCGCCTTGTTTTCCAAAGGCTGGGTCAAGCGCTTCAAGTACTCGCGCATTGCCGTGTAGCCGAGCCCGTAGGCGACCGCCGACAGATGCTGCAGGGCGGAGTGGGTCAGTTCCTTGACCGTTTCGTCGATGATGTCGAGTTCGCGAACGACGGCACGTTGAACATGGCTGACCTTGGTGTCGCGCCATGGCCGGAGATGAGGGTCGTCCAGCTGGATGAGCTCGTAATCGGCAAGACACCCAAGTACGCCGCGCTTCACAAAGATTTCGTAGGCCTGTCCCCAAATCACGGCCTGCTGCTGGAATGTCAGCTCGTCCATCAGGCTTCCTTGTTCTTATGCAGGACCTTGGTCACGTGAGCCAGCAGAGCGGGGAAAGACAGAAGCACCGAACCCTTGCCCCGACGCTGCATCACTTCCAATTCACCCGCGGCTGCGGCAGTACCGGGCATGGCCCACCCAAACGGGTCGAGCACCGGCAGCACTTGGGATTTAGAGGCGGCGCGCTCGCTTTCCAGGTAGTGAATGCCACGCAGTACGCCCAGGATGGATTCCCGGACAGCCTTGCCCTGTGGGGTCGTACCGAGCATGTTTTGGCGGACGATTTCGCTCCATTCAAGGTCGGACAGCCGCTGCTCGATGTCGAAGAAATAGGTGCAGAAGCCAGACTGCGGCCGGCCATCTTCGGTAATGACGGCCAAGGTGGCAAAGGTGTATATCGGCTGAAGCCCTCGTATCAGCTCGCGTTCGGCCTGTTCATACATCCGCTGGTGGTCGGAAAACGTCACGACCTCAAACGCACTCTCTGACGCACTCCGGGTATGCAGGCGTGTTGCGGGGAATACATCCCGGCGCAGCGGGTACAAATAAACATCCGGAAACTTGGTGGAGGCTGCCTCAAGGAATTCATGCGTGCCGTGTGGGGAATGCCTTTCGGCCGCGCGGCCAATGTGCCTGTTGCCGTAGTGGTGAGACAGTAGGACGATGTGCTGGTAACCCAAAGACCGGAGGCGGGCTATCTCTTCTAGAATGAGCTCCGGCTCACGGAAGGACTTTCTGTTGTCGACTAACCGCGATTGCATGTGCTCCGCGCGGAGCGTCATCGAATCTCCAACACGGTCTGCACAGAAGGTCCGCGAGATAAACAGGAATCCATCAGCATCCGGGTGTTGCGGATGCACGTCGCAGGGACGTGTGACGTAGGACAGCACGGCCACCTTGTCGAGACTGCCCCCAATCGTAGTGACCATCGGGAAGCTGCCTTGCATCGCCAGCAGCGAATTACGTTTGCGGAACTGGACCGTACTGCTATTGCCTTGGGTGTGGAAGCCCTGCATTTTGACGAGCAGCTCCCGGCCTAGCGCACGCTCAATCGCCTGACACGCTGCATAAACCGCCGCATTGCCGTTGGTCGGCTCGGACTCCTTGCCTCCAGGCTGTAGCCGTATCAAATACATCGCCAGATTTTCCATTCCGGCAATGGCGCGGCTGCGGCGTATGAGGGCCCAAAGGGACAGATAGGTGAGCAGCGCAAATGCGGCGCAGCCGGCAGTACGAAGCTGCTCGAAGGTGGCTTTCTCGTCACCCGATGCGCGTTTGAGCGTAAGTGAGCGGACGTCGTATTCGATGTCGACGCCACGGCCCGCGTCAAATTTCACAGCCAGGGTGTCTGCAGGCTGCCAGGGTTCGCCTTTGGGCTGAATCAGGGGCACGAAGCGCACGGGCAGCACGGGCTGCTCCAGGTTGCGCACCATCCGTACTTCATGGCGCTCACCTGTAGGGGTGAGGGAACGTTCCATCAGGTGCGTTTCCACCTTATAGGAGGCCAGCGCGCGCACTTCGCTCGGTGTGTCGGTAATGGTCAGATGCTGGAACCAGGTGATGTTGTCGTTGCCGGAGTCGTTCTTGACCAATATCTCCGTGCTCTTCGACGACATCGCCCGCAGGGCGGCCCAGTCAATGGCCCCTTGGTGAACCGCCACAAAAAACTTGTCGGCTACCCGGTTCGCCGCATCCACGAGTTTTGTGGACTTGCTCTGAAGGACACGAATCAGGGCTTGTGAGAGGCCGGTCATGACAGACTCCCGCGCCCTCAGCTCGTCAATGAGTTTGCGTATCGCGGCAACTGGGTCGTCCTTTAGCTCGGTGGCAATTTGCTTGGCTAAGGTGTCGATAGGCTCGACGGTCGGCGTCTCCATCGAATCGGGAATGACCAGCCGCAAGAAAACCAATCTGGCAATCGATGGGCCGGCAGCGACATCGGGCCCGGGGTTTTCCAGAAGCCACTCCTCAATTCGGTCCAGGCGAGTGGCGAATGCGGACTTTCCGGTCTCGGGGTTATTCCCGTTTACCCGGAACCGATATGACACCTCTCGCTTTGTCGCGAATCCGTTTTCGGGGTCGACGCGCGCTTCAAACAGTTGAACCGACCACTCGGCCCATACAGGCAGGCAAGTAAAGAAGGTTGCTTTGCGTATCTGGTCTGCGAGGTCGATATTGCTGCGTTGGCCATAGATAGTGCTGACTTCCAGGGGCATCGCCTTGCCGGACGAGCTGGCGTAGGTCTTGAATGCTTCAAGCACGTGGCTGACGTAGGCATCTAGTCCGGGCTTATTGGAGTGCTGGGCGACGGCTTCCATCAGCTTGAATGTCACCTGGAGCCGCACGCGCGACAATGCTTCGTCGTCGAGGAAGTCGAGAAAGCGGCGAATCTGACTGCCAGGTTGCTCCCGCTGGGCGCGGAGGCTGCTGATGATGGGTTCAATCTCATCATCGTCGAAGTCGTCCTTCCTGAGCCGGTTTTTGATGCCGTCCGTCAGCCGGTCGAGCCAGTCGCGGCCTTCAACGGTTTCAACCGCCGACAATACGCGTGCGACGTCATGCTCATGCTCGGCCGCCGTACGGTCTGCAGCTGCGAAGCCGATGGGGACCATCGACGCCGTCGCGGGCGCCTGGGGAAGCTTCACTTGAAGTCGGTCGGCGAGGGTTTGTAGTGCCAGCTCCGCAGAAGCAGTCAACAAATTGGGAAGCTCAGATTCAGGCAAGGCGGCATCAAGCTCACGTGCAATTATCTCCTGGAGCTTGACGAGGGCTGCTGTGGTTTTAGCCTCGGTTCCAGGAAGGAGCCGGCCGCCTACCTTTGCCGATGTGCCGCGAGGTGGCAGCTCTAGGTCGCGAAAGAACCCCACTTCCGAGCCGGCTGCCAAGTCACTCCTGAATTCAGGCAGCTTGTACAAGCGGCGCAGGGTGTCGATAAGGTTGAGGTGTAACCGCCCGTCCTGATACCGGACTAACCCGCCAGGCTCGGTTCCTTCGGGTTTGAGTGCCTGGGTGAGTAATTCACAAAGGCGAGACAGATTGACAGAAGGGGTGCGTGCGCGCGCAGAGATACTGGCGCCACCCAAATTGGATGTGCTCATCGGTCAAAGCTCCTTTCTTGGCAGCTACGCCACTTCACCCACGGGACGACCATGCCGCGTGAGCGGGTTTTAAAAACTCTGAAGTAAGTATAACCACACCCGAGTCAGGTTATCCACAGGCTGAGAAAAGGTGAGCTCTTATCTGGGGAACGGCATCTATCTATCGCTAGCGGCATATAGCGAGCGCTTGGGATGCAACGTCGACGCGTTGCCCGAGTGTTCTATGTACTAGGCGACGGTTGCCGCAGACGATTCAAATTGCAGAATCGAGCTCAATTGCCCTGGGACCGACTTGAGGTCGCTCAAGTCCAGGGTCGCTACGCGAATGCGAGCCGCACCGCCTCCCGTCCAGGATTTCAGTTGATAGCTAGCCCGGATGCCAGCCGTGGGACCCATCCCAGCGTGATGCGGGTAAACGAGCACCACATCATTGCAGGCGTAGCAATTGGCGTAGGCATACATCTGGTAGAGGTCGGATTGGGACACGCCTTCCTTGGCTTCCTCGAGAGAAAGCTCCTTCCATTTGGTGTCCATAATCCACTGAGGCATGCGGTCCTTTAGGCCGACCACATCAGGTTTCATTGCGAAAACGTCTCGCTTGCTGGACTCGTCGAACGCTAAATATCTAATAGGCCCTTGGAGTGCCACTTGGTAGCCTTCCGGACGGAATACCCGCCGAGCAATGCGGCCGACGTATTCTTCAAATAGGCTGTTCATTTCGAAGAACAGGGAAAAGCCCTGGACGCCCCCGCCACTGACATCCGGCGGTGTGTTGGTCAGGAAGAGCTGAGCCAGTTTATATGCGGGTCGGTAGCGGTCATTCAGCCGGTCGAATGAGATGCGATGCCAGGGAAGGGCGTGGCGCGGCACGTCCGAGACCCCCTCGAAAATCAGCATCAACTCGGCAAGTTGGCGCTGGTTGGTCAGTTCCCGCGACGCCTTCAGCAATAGACGGACTGCCGCTTTGAGAATCTGATTGAGCGGGTTGTCTTCCTGGAATTCGTCGAAGCGACAATAAAGCCGTTCTGGGTTGGCGGCATTCAGGCGAACTTGTTCCTTCACGCCTAGCTTGCCGCGTAATAGGGGAAGGTTTTCTTCACGGCCTTCGTAGCGCCTGACCAGGCCGCGATGTACCTGGGCAAATAGCTTGTCGCAGAAAAGACGTATAAGGACTTCCAGTATTCCGTGGGTCTGGGTCGCAACCTTGGCGACGTCCCCCTCGCTGATTTCTAGGTCTAAAGCGACAGATAGCATCGCGACCAGGTTGCGGCGAATGGTTGTGTCGGCGATGCCTTCAATCTTGGGCAGCACCTCTACCGTGAGTCCGCCCGCCTGGGTGGCGCCCACGTATTGCTGGGCTGACAGGGTGGTCTCATTGACGAACTTGAAGATATCAAAGCCGTGCACCCGCTTCAGGCTGCGTAGAAGGACGGCTTGATTGGCGGTTATCGAAGGACGTGCGGGGTCCAGCTCACCGATATGGAGCTTGCCGAATTCCCGTACGGATATAAGGGGCACAGGCCTTACCGGTAGATGTTGAGGTAGGCATCCAGGCTAAACGGGCCTTTTCGGACCCGGTAGCGCGGCCGCGCTTCATAGCCATCGGCGGTATTTTCGAGGCCCTTGGGTATGCCTTCGATTGTCTCAATGAACTGGCCGGACTGGTCATTGAGCGCCAAGCGGACCTTTGACCAATCCTCATAGAAATACTCCTGCAAGAGCGGGATGACCTTGCGGCGGAAAGTGGCTTCAAGGTCTTCCAGCGTTCTGACATTGATGAAGTAGGCGTGGCCAATTGTGTGGTCTCGGTCATACAGATACTCAACGCGCTCGTTCAGCGCCTGAAGCATCGCAGTCAGGCCGACTCCATCAATGCTGACCCCTTGAAGGGTTTCAGGGCTGGGCTGCAGTTCCTCAAACTCAAACCGGCGACGCAGCGCGGTATCGAGCAGGGCAATTGAGCGGTCAGCGGTATTCATGGTGCCGACCACGTAAAGATTCGAAGGAACGCTGAACTCGTCCCCGGAGTATGGGAGCTTCACCGTCAATGCATTTTCCTCACCTTCGCGCTTATCTGGCTCCAACAAGGTGATGAGCTCACCAAAAACCTTGGAGATATTGGCGCGGTTGATTTCGTCGATGATGAGGACAAACGCCTGGTCGCCATTCTCTTGCCGGTCGCTGATGAGGTCTTCGAGCGTATCGAATTTGATGGCGTCGTTGTCGAGCCGATACAGGGTCGATTGCTGGAAGTTTTTCTCATAGATGTCGTCGACCGGACGATTGCCCTCGAAAACCGCCAGCCAGCGAACTGGACGCATCTGATGATAGGTGCCGGCAGCTCCAGCCTCCAGGTATTCGTAATCACCGATGACTTCGCCAATGGCGCGGAACGCCTTGTTACCTTGCGAGGCAACGATGAGGTCGCCATTCTTGACCTCATTTTTGAAGGTGCTGACGAAACGAACCTGGGAGTCGAGCTTTTCAACGTCATTGTGCTCGTCCTCGAGCTTCTTCCTGATTTCAGCAACAGTCGCGCATTCAGAGAAATCAACGTCGTCACCCCAGCCCAGCAGCGCGTAGCCGTTCGCAATGCATTCCTGGAAGACGCGGTTGCCTTCGGTGGTGCCGGCAATGCCAAATGACATCTTGTAGACGGTTCTGTCCTGCAGTGGTTTGCCCTGCAAGCCCGGTTTGACCAGCGTGCTGCGTCGGGCGGCGTCGCATACCTCCCGGAAAATGCCCGGGCGGACACGGTAGGTGACCTGGCCATCCTTGGACTCGGGACGCAGTCCTTCCACAAAGTCCTCGTAACCATAGCTCTGGTGGAAGGTCACAAAGCTGATTCGACCTTCCTTTCTGAGCGCCTCGTATCGCTTCATAAGCTCCTGACGGGGCTGGCCTGAGTGACCATCACAGATTTCGACGGCGCGCTCAGCCGTTTTATAGGTCTTGCCGGTGCCGGGAGGGCCGTACAGGATGATGTTCATGCTTTGCGGGGGCTCATCAGTCAAAGTGGGTTGGGCCGCTGGTCGGACAGCCTCATCGTTGTGTTCAACGGTTGAGGGCGTCCCCTCGTAGGCATCACACAATGCCGTGAGTGCCTCCATGGTGGGGACATACAAGTTGTCAGCAGGGAAGCCCACATACAGCTTAGGCGCATGAGCATCCAGGCTATGAATCCGGGGTTCATCCTTGCCATATCGCCTATTCAGCGAGATTCCAGGGGCGAGTGATGGCCAATCACCTGGCTCAACAAAAACCGTTACCTTGCTTCCGGTACGTACCAGACCGATTTGCCGTCCCGTGTCCGTGCTAAACGCCGCCATATATTTGACGGGTTCCCTTAGAAGCTGAAAACGGTTCTGCAGGTAGGTCAGGGCGTCGTCCTGAGTAAGTTTCTGCGGCAATGTACTTTCCCATTGGGACCAGAGCTCGGAAGCGTATGCGAAGGGTGACGTGTCGCCACGCGATTGCATGAGCTGGGTGTAGAGCTCGGTATAGCTGGGGCGCGGGTTTGTTGTGTGGGCTAATGCCCTGAGGACTTCCAGTTTGTAGATGGGGAGAATGGCAAGGGCGGCGCGGTCCTGGTAGAGGAACGCTATCTTCCACTTTACCGCTTGCCCCAAATCAGCGTTCTCGATGGCCTGGAAATCACCGACTCTGGCAGCCTTCGCGACTTTGACTACCTCGGCCAGGACTGCTTTGAAGGCTTCCTCTGGCGTCTTGCCGTACTTCGCATACCAAGCGTAAATGTCTCCATACATCAATCCGCCTTCGCTTTTCTTGGCCTGGTCATCCGCGCGGTGATAGATGCCGAACTTGAAAGCGGAGCCACCCCAGATGGAACCCAGGTCCTCGGTTCTGCCTTCCAACCAGTTAGTGAAGGTGTTGCTGTCGCCGACTTTCGTGTACTGCTCAATGCGGAGTGAATCCAAAGTCTCCGGGGGCCACTTTTTCAGGAACTCGTCCCACAGTTTTTCAGCGTTTTCTGGGTTTATTTTCATATTCAAATACGGCTAGTTATTGTGGGTGCAGCCCCTTGCATGTCTGGCATGCCTCGCCCTCCCAAAAAGCTGTGCCTGCAAGACGGGCTGCTATCAGAAAGGCTATTCCAATATTCTGAGTGACTCTTACAGAACCGCCTCCAGTGCGGAAATCGCTTCATCTTCTGCACTAGTAGCAGCTGCGAACAGTTCCCAAGCAGTCTGAGCAGCCTTGCCAATCTCGATTGCCGCAGATGAGGAGCCGTATGGGACGATAACTGACGACACGTCCGACTCGCTGAGAGCGTCTACTACCGACCCCGTGGCAAGGGATTTCAATTGGGCTTGTACAGGCCCCGTGGCACAGGCCAGGTAAACTAGGCCAGGGTGGACTCCGGGCTTTGGAACAACTCGATGAACGTGTCCACTCGCCGCCCAGCCTTGACGGTCATTAGTTACAAGTGCGCAATCTGCAAGGTTCTCTTCAGCTCTGCCATCCGCGGTAAGAAGTGTCATCCCCGTGTTAAGTCGAAACGCACTTGGATTCTTGAATGCAGTGAGGCTCATTAGGCGCAGTGCTATAGGGCGATACTGAGATACATGTCGACCGCCCATCATCTTCACTCCATACCGTTCATCTTCCACGTAACTGGTCTTGTAACGGTTTGCCGGCCTTTGTACATCAGCAATTTCACTTAAACGGCATCCGCCTGAAGCGAGAATGCGCTCCCGCCATGTAGAGTAGCGAGGGGCTTGGGGTTCGGCATCGAATCGGTCAGTTATATGCGAGCGATTTAGGGTAAAACGCCTTGCCTTTTCCTCAGGACGAAATTCGTCCTCCGCATTCTCCAATCCAAAAAGTCGCAGAAACATTTCTTTGGTTTCTGCGAGCAGCAGACGTGCGCGTTCCCTCTTCTCAAAGCCCTTCCGAAAATTAGTCGCGCAGAAGCTTCGAAGGTCTTCGTCGACCATTGGATATCGCAGCGCAGCAATTTTGTTCGCATCAGTATGGTCAATCACAGAACCGTTCATGTCTGTGCGAATCGTCGCTTGTCCATGGGCGGTGCTAAGAAAAGCTGCAAGATAGAAAAGCTCATCGCTTGGTTCAACGGCGATTCGCACCATGTCATGTGACATGGTGAACTGTTCGCAGAAGGTATCTGCAATCGTAACTGGCCCGAGATTTCGCCCCGAACACACGATAAAAAGCCAACCACGCTTCATCTCCAGCCGCTCAAATTGCGAAACTTGGCTGCGACTTAGAGTTTTGTCAGACCAAGGTACATATCGAAACAAGTCATAGGGGACAAGTAAGGGTTTTCCATGCTCAGGGCTTGGTGCATAGACTCGGGAGAAAATATTTCCTGTCCAAATATTTTCCTTTCCAAAAGCATCACCAATACTTTGCATCGGCCACTTATTTGACCGCAACACCTCAAGAAAAGGATTCTGTCTAGACAGATGAAACTTTGAGTCAAATCTCAAGGTCCCGTGCACATCTCGTGCTGTGATGCTCGAAATTCTCATGCTACGTTTTCTTGTCGCATACGAGCGGGGGTTAGTTGCTCCGCCAACCAAAGATGATATGCCTCAGCAACAGCATCAAGCTCGTCATCAACGATTGGTTCTTTAACTATTGTCTCGATTTCATCAAATGTTCCATCCAGCTTTGGAACGCGATGTTTTTTTACTGTTTCCTGCAAAAGTAGGCTTCCATCAGGGGCTCGCTTGTGAATGGTGGCCCCGCGCTTGTTGTGGCCCACAGAATCAGCGATTGCCATGAAAACGGGATAATCGCCATGCGTTTTTTCAGTTTCGCCAACACCCCATTTTCTAAGCAATACCATACTAGTCTGCGTGTCATTACGTGGCTGAAAGAGGTCCCGATGCATGTCCACGACAGCAAGTAATTGAGCCTGCGCGAGAACGCGGTTGCGGAAATAGGCAAGCCCAGGATTGTTCAACAATCCGTTAGGCAACACGATTGCCATGCGCCCTCCAGGTTTGAGAAATTGAAGGCAACGCTCAACAAATAGCACTTCGGGCGATTGACTAGATTGAAGAGCTGGTTTTCCGTCCTTTCCCACACGCCCGCTGAATCCATTAACGCCGTCGCCATCCCAAACCGCACCAACTTCGAATTGACTCAAAATTCTTGGGTCATCGATGGTGATTTCCGTTCCAAAAGGCGGATTGGCAAAAATCACATCGACTGACCCCAGAAGCCAGGCGGGTGGCCCTTCTGCAGGCCAGCGGTGAGGGTGCTCAAGAGAATTACATTGAAAAAGATTGCCTGAGCCATCATTGTTCATCACCATGTTCATCTTTGCAGCGCGTACCAGGCTTGGGTTCAAATCAAGACCATAGACTTTCTTTGAAAGATATTCATATCGGTCACGAAACCATTCGGCTTGCTGCTCAGGAGAAGGGCCGCGTTTCGGCCAGCGCTTATGATGCTTGTCGTCAATGGTGGCCAAGACATGGTTCATTGCAGTAACAAGAAACCCCCCTGTACCGCATGATGGGTCAAGAACTAGCTCCCCTGGCTGAGGGTTAATCATCTTTACAGCCATGCGGCATGCATTGCGGGGAGTGAAGAATTCACCGCGGTCGCCACGAAGATTGCTGCCAACAACTTCCTCATAAGCAACGCCTTTTACATCTACCGATGAGTCGAGTAGCGAGTACTGCTGCATTTCGCTTACAACGTAGGCGAGAGTGGCTCCGCTCATCTCAAGGCGTTCGTTGTCCTTGAAAATGGTTGGGTACTTTTTGAGTACAAGGTCCCGGAAAATCCGGTCTAGCCGCGATTTAACTCGGCCCTGCAAATCCATCGATGTTCGTTCACTCTGTGTGACATAAAACTCTAGCTTGTCATTCTCGGAGCGCTCATCTTCAATTTTACAAAAAATGAGCTTAAGTAGTTCCCAAAAAGCATCAGGCTTTTGGAGGCCTGAGCTACCCGCAATGTAATTGTGGCAACGCTTGAACGTAAACAGGAGGTTCTCACCTGTGGCAGCACGAAGGTGCTCACGAGTCGGAGCTTCAGCTTTCTTGGCTCCTTGAGGTGGGATGTCAATCGCCTCAATAAATGCGTGTTCGCCTTTTTGGTTGGTCTTGAAACAGCAGTCACGGTCGGTGCCGTTTGTCCACATTCCATGTTCGGCATTCAAACAAGCAGCCATATAACTCTTCAGCTGCTCAACACCGTCCGTCTTGTTCTCGCGCTTTATGCCTTCACGCTTGGTTTCGATAATTATTTGGACATTGTCCTGCGTGTGAGAAACATCGGGCGCAAAGATGGCAAGGTCGACTCGCTTGGTCTGTGACCCCACTTTTACCTTGAATTCGACTTCAATTTGTTCGCGCGGATAGCCATACTCGAGCACAAGGCTCATTTCTACGTTTTGCCTTACATACTCTTCCGGGGTGTCGTTTAAAAGCCTTCCTGTTATGAAGTCAACGACTTTCCCGTCGGGAATTGCTTTCAGTTCGGCAGTGGCTATCCCGACGTTTACCATTTCTGACTTAATAGTTTTTGACATGTTGGTTTTCTAAGTCTTTTACAAAAAATGTCGAGTCGCTGAGTTGGGGGAACTGAGTCTTTTGGGGCGTGGTGTTGCAGCACCAAAGCGCGAGCGAGTATCGCATGACCAAGGCGATTCTTGTTTTGTGGCCAAATGACTTGTTCTCTGTACTTCAGCGAGGTTCGGTGGCGTCAGGTAGTAATTGTTGAATTTCAGCGGTGTTCTTCAGGACTATTTGCTGAACTACGGACGTGGTGTTGTCGTTATTAGAGAGTCCAAGCCGCTTGAGCGCATAGAAGAGAAGAGCTTGCCTGCACTCCAGTTCGACCTCCCCATCACTCATGCCGTAGTCCAACTCAATCACTCGTTGATTAGCTTTTGCCAGTAAGGGATTCGGCGCCAATACCAATCTAATAATTCGGTGCCATGATTCGTCTGCGTCCCCACCGGGCCCCTGTTCTTGCGTGGGTTGAATGCCTAGGATGCGCGCTATTACAAAATCAAGAAACCGTTCGCGTGTCGTGCAGTAGGCACGGACGTGCCATCTGAAACCATCATAAGCGAGCGCGTGCGGTGCTATTACGCGTTCCTTTGGCTCTGGAGACGACATCGATTGATAAAGTATCTTGACGCTAGTTTGGCTCCGAATAGCACCAAGCAAGGCAATGAGGACTTCGGCTGATAGCGTCCTGGTGGGATTGGGGGTTGCAGCCACGGGGGGAGCCCATCCAATGAAGCTCAATTCTGGCTGAAGTACCTCAGTAACACGGGCCAGGAGTTCGGTTAGGTACCGCGCGGGCTCATTTGATGAATAGAGCGGCTTGAAATCTGGTGTGGTCACGTAAACCCGCAAGCTGCGGTCATAGGCCACATTACCAGGTGCCAACTCTAGGTACTTGGCAATGTCGAGAGAGGCCTGGGGCACAGATATTCCAAAGAAGGCAATCAGGTCCCCACGGTTCAGCCTCCCATCCCACCTCAGTCGGAAGTCAATAAACTCAAGGCGTCGCTCGGGGCCCCATCTCGTAGAAGCGGGGGTGTCACCACGCGTCGGGTCTGAAATCAGGTCGTTAGCGGAATTCATGGTGGCATTCTCGCATAAAGATAAAAACTATGCGCGTATATTAAATAGCCGTATAATAACTATGCGCAAATGAGCGCAACCCTTTGCATTTAATGGAGAAGCAATCATGGCTCAACAACCCAGCAAGAAGACGGTGCGCCGGGATTCCGGGACCGGTCAATTCGTTACCAAGCGTTACGCCGAGACCCACCCCAAGACGACCGAAACGGAAAAGGTCAGAGTCCCTGTGAATCCCAAGCCTAAGTAGTAAAGCAGTCCGCGGCAGGCTTCGGCCTGCCGTTTATGAATAACTATTTTTCTGCTTACCGTAATAAAACTTGCGTATAGCGCCCCGGAAAGAACGGCATGAATATAAGAGAGACAACACAAGTCCAATTGGCTGCGGAAGCCGCAGCATTTCTTGAGCGTCTAGCTAGCGAACTTGACGTTTCCCCGCGCCGGTATGAGGAGGCAAAAAATCGCTACATATCTGTTGGTGATTGGCTCGGTCGAGACGAATCCTCACTAAAAGACCATTCACCTGAAGTGTATGTTCAAGGTTCCTTCCGCCTTGGCACTCCAATCCGGCCGCTGAACGACGAGGAGCATTACGACATTGACCTGGTGTGCGAACTGGGCCTTAAGAAGGGCGCGTTAACCCAGCAAGAGCTCAAGTGCAAACTCGGCCATGAAATGCAACTGTATGCAAAAGCGCATGGCATGAAAAATGGGGTGTCCGAAGGAAGACGATGCTGGACCCTTGAATACGCAGACGAGGCTCAGTTCCATCTGGATGCCTTGCCAGCAGTTCCGGATGGTGAGGGCATGCGGCTGCAATTAGCTGAACGTCACGTCAGCTCGGACTGGGCAGACACCGCAATTGCAATTACTGACAACGAACACTCCAATTATGGGGTGGTGTGCCGTGATTGGCCGCACAGTAATCCTAAGGGGTACACCAACTGGTTCCGCAGTCGGATGAAAGTCAGCTTCGAGTCATTGCGGGCAGCAATGGCGTTGGAAGCGAAAGCCAATGTGGAGGACGTTCCGGCCTACAGGGTGAAAACACCATTGCAGCAGGCTGTCCAGATATTAAAACGCCATCGTGATGTCATGTTTGCAGATGATGCTGATGACAAGCCGATATCAATCATCATCAGCACACTTGCCGGCTTGTCATATGGCAATGAGTCAAATGTTGGGCACGCCTTGTTAACCATCCTGGCTAGTATGGATAAACACATCACCGTGCGGAATGGCGTGTACTGGGTTCAGAACCCGACTGACCCCTTGGAGAATTTCGCAGACCGCTGGCAAACGCATCTTCAACGTCGTGAGAAATTCCTCCGTTGGCTTGATGCTGCCAGGGCGGATTTTGCTGAGCTTGCCGTACAAACAAACCGCGCTAGCCTGACTGCCCTCGCGACCACGCTGCTGGGGGGGGCGATTAGCTCAAGGGACTGCGGCAGCACTTGGCACGCCACGCATGATTGCCGAGTCACTGTTCAGCAAAGCGGCCAATGTTATCCGGGCCCCGCACAAGAAGGTTGCCCCGTGGCCTACCGTCAAGCAAGGAAACGTCAGAATTGATGAGGCAATCATTTCTCGGAATGGCTATCGACCACAGCGTTTTCAATCTGATTCACAGCCGCTGCCGAAGCGTACATCCCTCACTTTTAAGGCAAAGACGGACGTTCCCGCTCCCTACGAGGTCTATTGGCAAGTGGTGAACACAGGCCCAGAGGCTGAAGCGGTGGCTGGCGGTTTACGAGGTGGTTTTGACGCTGGTTCGGTAGATAAGGGAACAGCTATCCGCAAGGAAAGTACGCTGTATGTCGGCACGCACACTATCGAATGCTTCATTGTGAAGAACGGCTATCTTGTGGCGCGGAGCGGTGCCTTCATCGTGAACATAGTCTGAATTTAGGGGCAAGGATTTGAGAAAAATTCTTTCAATCGACGGTGGGGGCATCAAGGGTGTGTTCCCTGCTGCTTTCTTGGCAAAACTGGAAGAGGAGCTACCAGAGCCTATCGGACACTATTTCGACCTAATAGCCGGTACATCCACAGGCGGAATCATCGCGTTAGCACTTGGTGCTGGTTATACAGCCAGGGAAATATTGGAATTCTATGAAACGTATGGGCCTGAAATCTTCCCGAGAAAAGGTCTGCTGACGAAAGCCAAACATTGGTTAGGGGGAAAGCACGCCGCACATTCATTAGCCGCAGCGCTAGAGGCGCAGTTCGGGAACCGAAAATTAGGCGACAGCCTTACCCGTCTGGTGATTCCGTCACAGAACCTCGAAACGGGTAAGGTTTATATCTTTAAAACAGCTCACCACCCGAGATTTCAAGAAGACAAAAAGCGGAACATGGTTGATGTTGCGCTGGCAACGTCGGCTGCCCCCACGTATTTTCCCACCCATAAACTACCGGGCGGAACAGCCCTAATTGATGGCGGAATATGGGCGAACGACCCTGCGGGGGTGGCTGCTGTAGAAGCGGTCGGTATTCTCAAGTGGGATGCTCAAGATGTGCAGATGTTAAGTCTCAGTTGTACAGCATCGCCAATAAAGATGAGCCTCGCTCACAAGTGGTCCCTGGGTAAGCTGTACTGGGCCTCGAAGCTTCTTGAGGTGGTAAGTGCCGGGCAGTCCTCTGGGGCACAGGGCACTGCAGCCGTTCTGCTTGGCCATGAGCGCATTTCAAGGATTGCACCAAATGTTGCTGCAGGAGCATTCGAGCTTGATGACGTCTCCAGCATTAACAGACTCAAGGGACTCGGCGAGTCGGAAGCGCGAGAGGCACGTCCAAAATTGGAGCATTTTTTTAGACAACTGGCACCGCGATTCGAGCCTGTTGTTCCCGGTGGCACCGTAGCATGTGTTCAAGCAGAAAACAAAACGGGGGAGGTGCCCAGGTTTCGGACGCCCCCTCTTGAATACTTTTTCAAATAATCTAATTTTAACGTTCCCATGAAAATTTTCATGGACCTACGATTTCAGTTGTTGATGTAAGCATCCTGCCGCCCCGGCAGCGGGCTCCGTTTTGTGAGAGACCACAAAATGAGGGGGCCAAGGGATGTGCAGCATCAATAGAGCGGCAACGAAGCAGAGTAATATCCTTCGAACCCTTTGCCGCACAAGCCTTTCCGGGCATAACGTTTCCCATGGGCGCAGCTCATTTCCTGGCCCTATTCGAAGCAACGGGACCGTCGGTTGTCGTTTTTGTATCTGCCGTAGCGTCCGTGTCGTTCTCCAGCACAAACAGGCAGGCCAGCAGGAAACCCCCACTGAAATTTCCCCGGTTGATGCGGCGATTGATGACCGCGGCACTGCGCTTCACCCCCTGCGTCCGCAAGGCATCGGCCAATTCACGGTAGCCCCAGTTGCGCGCCTGCATTCCACGCTTTATCAGCAGGCTCGCTTCAAAACCCCAGTCCTCCATTGCTTGCGATTCCGTCTTCGCTGCACCGGATTTGGGGTCAAAGGAAATTGGGCGACCGACTCGGTTCATATCAGGACGAATAATTTCTCGAGGGACTCTCAAAGGCGATTAGAGTCAATTTTGACACATGGGCACCCAAGCTATCTATACGTTTGCCTCTACTATCAGGAGGCATCATCAAATGCTTGAGAATTCCCAGCGGGAGCAATTGCTCGACCGTCTAGGGCTCCCTATCACCGGTCGTCGGCTGGTCCTGGATGCGGCCAAATACGCGCCGGTACGCCAAGTCCGTTCGAAGGGCGGTGGCAACGTCATCACGCCCTACCGGAGCTGCAAAATGCAGGGGACGGTAGAAACAGAAAGTCGACATTTCGAGTTCCCGGCTGCTGTCAGCCACGAGTATGACCCGGATGTATTGGAGTACTACCCGCAGCCCTGCCGATTGAAATTCGAGGTTATCGACACGGATGGTGAAATCCATCAAATTGACCACACACCGGATTTCCTGGTCATACGCGAGCGTGTGGTCGTTCTGGAGGAACGCAAGCCGTGGAGCAAACTGGAGGGCCTGGCCCGCCGCTATCCTTGGCGCTACCAGCTGGGGCCAGATGGCACCTGGTACGCTCCGCTCATCGAAGCCTGGCTGGCCGACCGTGGTATTGGCTACCGCATCTATACAGAGCGCGACATTCCGCAGCGCAGGATTGAGAACGTCCTGCTGCTGGAGGACTACCTGCATCCTGCAGCGCCACCTTGCCCGGTCAATGTCGCGCAGGACATCCATGAGGCGCTGGCTGAGGATGCCGTTCTCTACTTGGCCGAGCTTTACGAGAAACTCGACTGCCGGCCTGACGATGTCTTCAAACTGATTGCCGATGGCTTGCTGGTCTCCGACATCGACGTTGCGCCACTGGAAGAGCCGCACCGTTGCCGCGTGTTCCGCGATACCGCCGTGCGCGAGTTCGAGCACGCGCGCCTGCGGCCTGTCCCCCGGGCGATTCCCGGCATCGTCGACATCCGTGTCGGTGCTCGCGTGGTTTACGACCAGCAGCCGTACACGGTCGTCATGGTCGGCGGCAGCAAGGCCGTCTTGCAGTCGGATGATGGCAATAGCGTTGAAGTCGCCATCGATACCCTCGAAAAACTTGCCTTCAAACAGGACCTGACAACGGCCGATACCGGTTCAAATCAGCTCGAACCCATTCGCCTCTCGGATTTCACCGAGGAGGAACTGAGAACTGCGCTGAGCCGGCAGGGCACTTTGGAGAGCGTTACTAAACCCAACCGGACCCAACGACGTCATCTGAAGGCTTTGGCCATAGCTAAGCTGACCGGGACCGATGAACTGGTCGCCCTGGTTCCCCGCCTGCGCCATCGGGGCAATCGGCTGCCGCGTCTTAGCGAGGCGCAAGAAGCCGCCATGCAGCATGTCATTCGGGAGCACTACCTGACCAGCGCAGCGCCGAATGCCCAACATACGCATGAGCAACTCAAGGTCTTGTGTGCTGAGCGGGATATTGCGACGCCATCGTATCCGACCCTGATTGCCCGCATCAAAGCAGTTGCGCAGCAAACTGCCGACCGCGCCCGCCACGGTAATCGGGTTGCCTATAAGAACTCCGAGTTCGTCCAAGTCTTGTATGCAGACACCCCGGTACATGGCTCGCGCTTCCTGCAGTACGTGCACATGGACCATACGGAGCTGGACATCGAGCTCATTGCGCTCAAGACCGGAAAATGTCTGGGCCGTCCCTGGCTATCCCTGGCGATTGATGCCTTTACCCGTCGCATCGTCGGTATCTATCTGAGCTACGACCCGCCATCGTACCGCTCGAACATGATGTTGCTGCGGGATATGGTGCGTCGCTATCGCCGCCTGCCGCAGTTTATCGTTGTCGATAACGGCGCGGATTTTCGTAGCCATGACTTCGACCGATTTACCGAATTGATGCGTATCCACGTGCGTTTCCGGCCGGCGGGCCGGCCGCGCCATGGCTCGGTTATGGAGCGTATCTTTGGCCGTGTCCACACAGAGTATGTGCACAACCTCGCCGGCAATACCAAAGCCACGAAAAAAGTGCGCGAGATTACGGGCAAATTCATCCCGTCACGCCTTGCCGAATGGTGCCTAGAGTATCTGTACTACGGCCTCGAATATTGGGCCTTCGAGTATTACGACACGGAACCCCATCCGTCCTTGGGCATGACGCCTCGCGAAGCCTGTGAACGCAGCTTGGCCAATTCAGGCCTGCGTGCCCACCGTATCGTCACGCTGACCCGGGACTTCCTCATCCTCACCTGCCCGACCGTAAGTCGCCGCGGGGTGCGCAAGGTCGACCGGCAGCGCGGCGTCAAGGTCCATAGCAATTTCTATTACTGGTGCCCGGAATTGCGCGACCCCAAGCTGCGCGGCAAATCGCTGCCGGTTCGCTACGACCCCTGGGATGGCGCAACTGTCTATATCCAGATTAACAAACGCTGGTTTCCGGCCCACTGCAAGGCCCTCGTTGGCTTGGGCCAAATGACGGAGCGGGAACGGGAGCTCATTTCAAATGAATTATTCAGCCGCTTCCGCCCGCGAAATGACGAGGAGCCTTCGCAGCAGAAGCTCAAGGAATTTTTGCGCGTCTTTACACCCGAAGGCGCCGCCAAGCTGGATTTCGAGCGGCAGCAAGAGAACCGAGAGCTATACGAGCACCTCGCTCTGGGCGCCATCATCCCGCCAGCGCAACTTCCGCAATTGGACCGCATGACATCTACGGCGGTCATCGACGTTGCTCTCGAACCCTCGGCGGCTTACCAACCAGTGACTTTGTCGCACCGCCAGCCTGAACAGCCAGACGACCTGGAATTTGACACTTTTTGATTTTGAAACGAGCCATGAATACAAAAACCCATACCTCAACCCCAATAACGATTTCCAGGACCGCGACGCCTGGATTGCGAATCCGCCATCCGCGGATTGCCAGCACCATGGAGGAGTGTCAGCTGATGCTCATGGCCGGCTCCAGTGCCGACCTGATTCCCGTTTGCGGCCCGACCGGCGTGGGCAAAAGTACCCTCGGCCACTTCCTCGTAGAGGAAGCGCACAAGCAGCAGGCCAGCGCGATGGCAGAGAATCCGGGCTTCATTCCGGCTATCCGTGTCGAAGCCCCGTCTTCTGGCGAGAAGGAATTCTCTTGGCGCCTGTTCTACCAACGCATCCTGAACGCGCTGGAAGGCGAACTGGATGCGCCGCGCACCGCCTACGGCGTCGACCCGGAAACCGGCAAGGTGGTACGTCCCAAAGGTAATAATACAAGCCGCCTCTCCGGTCTGCGCACCGCCGTGGAGCGCTCCCTGCGGAGCCGGGGAACCCGTTTCATCGTGGTCGACGAAGCCGCCCACATTATTAGTCAGTGCCCCTCGGCCCGACTGAAGCAGCAACTGGATACGCTGAAGTCGCTCTCCAACGAATATGGTGTGCAATGGGTGCTACTTGGCTCCTATGACTTGTTCGAGATGATGAGTCTGAGTGGTCAGCTGGCCCGCCGTGCCCACGTCATTCATTTCAGCCGCTATCGACAGGACAAGGATGACGATGTTCGCTATTTCAATTCCACGCTGAAGCAATTGGCCAAAGCCATGCCGGCCCTGCGGCAGGTCGATTTAGCGAGTTATGCCACGCTGCTTCACCAGAACACTCTGGGTTGCATCGGAACGCTACGAGATGTCCTGAAACGGCTTGAATGCCTGGTGGGCAGTAAAGGTTGGTCGGTGGAGGCACTCTGTACCGTCATGCTCACCGAAGCCCAGGTAGCTCAGATTACCAGCGAAGTGCTCGAAGGCGAGGAACACATTGCCCCCGGTCTGCAGCGCGATTCCTTGCCCGATGAAACCAGCCAGACCAAGAAGGTCGCCTGATGAATGCCATGAACAATCCCCGCTCGACCCTTCATGCCTTGACGCCGATGGGTCAGGGTTCCGCCGATGTCGAGAGCCTGACCAGTTATTTTTGCCGGCTGGCGCACTCGCACGGGATGAGTGCACAGAAACTGGCCATTTGGGTGTTGGCCCACTTTGAGCACCCGGTCAGCGAGAAGTACGACTGGCACCAGCGCAAACTGAGCAGCATGTCGGTGGAGAGTGAGCAGTGGGCTGCCTGGCTGTCAGAACTGACGGGTGTGGACGCTCTGGACCGTCTCACTTTGGTGCCGTGGCGCCATCTGCTGGGCATGCCCGGGATTGCACCGAAATCGGACCGCTGGTGCCCATGCTGCCTGGCCGAGGATAAGCGTGACTCTCGTGAACCGTATTTGCGGCTGGCTTGGGAACTCGCGCCTTCCGATGCCTGCCTGTGTCACAAGGTTCAACTGACCTCGACCTGTCCGCATTGCCGGCACAGTAATGTACGCAATCGGGCGGCTATTGTGGTGCCCGGGTATTGCACGGCTTGTGGCGGGTTCCTGGGCGACGAGGAAGGTACGGTGGCGACACCGGAATCATTGTGGGTCGCGCGTCAGGTCGGAAAGATGCTGGAGCAACGACCGCGAATCGCTGTTGACGGCGTGGTGCCCCTGCTGGAAACCGTTATCGAGCGCATGGCTCACGGGCAGATTGCGGCGTTTTCCCGTCGTTATGGCTTCTCAAAAAGCGGGGTCTGGCACTGGTTGCGCAAGGGTGGCCTGCCCAATCTGAAAGCCTGGCTGACTATCGCGCTGAATGGCGGCATCGGCCTGGACCAGTTGTTTGCCGGCGCGGTCGATGACTGGAGAGCGCCGGAGGAGGCACCGCAAATGACCATCCCGCTGGCGACCTCCCCGCGTGCCGGCATAACGTCCCGTGAATTGGATTGGGAGGCCATTCGCGCCAAATTGCAGGCAATGTTGGCGCTCCCCATGCCCATCTCGATTAACGAGGCCTGCGAAAGGGTCGGCATCGGACGCAAGCATGCGTACTTGCGGGCCAATGCGGAAGCGCGCGCCATTGCTGACCGGCATTCCCGGTACCGGACCTCCGTGCGTCTTGAGCGCGAAGCCGACCTGAAAGTGCGGATTGGCGAAATTCTGGAGGAACGCCTGGCGGCGGGCTACGAGGGGATGAGCGCTCGCGAAATCTGGGCGCGACTCGACAGCGAAGCCCAATCCGTATCCGGCATCTTTGGGCATATCAATCAGGTGCTGGCCAGCAAGCGCCTATAACCAGAACTTTCTGGAAGTAAAAACGGGACCTAAGCAGGTCCCGTTTTTTTACGCCTCAAACATTGCTTGTCGGCAAATGTTGCGACGGATTTCAAAGCAAAATCCCCAAGGTTACTGTGCAGACCCTGTTAAAACAAAATGTGTCCTAACGGGAAATAAAGCATAACGTGGCCACCAGGCCACTTTATGCTTTACGCCACACTTCTTCACATCTTGTTGTACTTGAAAATGGTGGAGCGGAGGAGGATCGAACTCCCGACCTTCGCATTGCGAACGCGACGCTCTCCCAGCTGAGCTACCGCCCCTGTGCGGCGGATTATAGCCTCGTTTCTAGCGGGGCCGAAAGAGCTTTCCGAGGGTGGCGGGGAGGTTGGGGAGCATTCGTGCGAGAAGCCAGCCGAGCAGGACGCCGCCGGTGTTGGCCAGGGCGTCGAACACGTCGGGGTCGCGATCGGGAGTGAGGCCTTGCAGCAGTTCGATGGCGCCGCCGAACAGCACGACGGCCAGGGCAAGGCGCCAGCGGCGGCGGACGACGATTTGCGCCCACCAGAACATCAGCACGGCGTAACCGGACAGGTGCACGATCTTGTCGGTGTGGCCGCTTTCGTTCACGACCGGCGGCGTCAGCGACAGCACCAGGGCGGCGGCGACGCCGAGCCAGCCGAACCCCTTCCAGAGTCGGGCGATCATGCGCGCCGCAGCGACCAGCGCAGCATGATGAGGCCGGCGACGATCATCGGCATGGAGAGCCATTGCCCCATGGAAAGCCCCAGCCCCAGCAGGCCGAGGAAGCTGTCGGGTTCGCGGGCGAATTCGGCGAGGAAGCGCAGGCTGCCGTAGCCGATCAGGAACACGCCGGAGACGGCGCCGACGGTACGCGGCTTGCGCGAATAGAGCCACAGGATGGCGAACAGCAGCAGGCCTTCGCCGGCAAATTCGTAGAGCTGGGACGGGTGGCGCGGGATGCCGTCGCCTGCCTGCGGGAAGATCATGGCCCAGGGCAAGTCAGTGGCACGTCCCCACAGTTCGCCATTGATGAAGTTGCCGAGCCGGCCGGCGGCCAGGCCCAGCGGGACCAGCGGGGCGATGAAGTCGGTGACGGCGAGCCAGCGCAGCTTGTGGCGGTGCGAGAACAGCGCCATCGCGACGATGACGCCGAGAAAGCCGCCATGAAAGCTCATGCCGCCTTCCCATACCTTGAAGATGTCGAGCGGGTGGGCGAGGTATTCGGCCGGCTTGTAGAACAGCACATAGCCGAGCCGCCCGCCGAGGATGACGCCGAGCACGCCGTAGAACAGCACGTCGTCGAGCATCTGTTGCGTCCATTTCGTCCACGGCCGATGCGCGATGCACCAGCGCCCGAGCAGGATCACCTGTACGAAGGCGACGAGGTACATGAGGCCGTACCAGTGGATGGCGAGCGGCCCAAGCTGCAGGGCGACGGGGTCGAATTGGGGATGGACGAGCATGGGTCGGGGTCGGGATTCAGAAAGTGGGATTCGGGGAGGTCAAAGCGCGGGTAAAATGGCTGGCTGATTATAGATTGCCTGAGTGACCAACATGCCTGACTATCGTTCCTGGACAACCACCCGTGGCCGCAACATGGCGGGGGCACGCGCACTGTGGCGCGCCACCGGCATGAAGGACGGCGACTTCAACAAGCCGATCATCGCGATCGCCAACTCGTTCACCCAGTTCGTGCCGGGCCACGTGCACCTGAAGGACATGGGTCAGCTGGTGGCGCGCGAGATCGAGGCGGCGGGCGGCGTGGCCAAGGAATTCAACACCATCGCGGTCGACGACGGCATCGCCATGGGCCACGGCGGCATGCTGTACTCGCTGCCGAGCCGCGACCTCATCGCCGATTCGGTCGAGTACATGGTCAACGCGCACTGCGCCGACGCGCTGGTGTGCATCTCCAACTGCGACAAGATCACCCCGGGGATGCTGAACGCCGCGCTGCGCCTCAACATCCCGACCGTGTTCGTCTCCGGCGGGCCGATGGAGGCGGGCAAGGTGGTGTGGGACAAGCAGACCATCAAGCTCGATCTGGTCGACGCCATGGTGTCGGCCGCCGATGCGAAATTCTCCGACGAGAAGGTCGAGCAGCTCGAACGCTCGGCCTGCCCGACCTGCGGCTCATGCTCGGGCATGTTCACCGCCAACTCGATGAACTGCCTGACCGAGGCGCTGGGCTTGAGTCTGCCCGGCAACGGCTCGCTGCTGGCGACCCACGCCGACCGCAGGAATTTGTTCCTCGCCGCCGGGCGCCTGATCGTGAAGAACGCGCGGCGCTATTACGACGACGGCGACACCAGCGTGCTGCCGCGCGCGATCGCCAGTTTCGACGCCTTCGAGAACGCCATCGCGCTGGATATCGCCATGGGCGGTTCGACCAACACCGTGCTGCACCTGCTCGCAGCCGCGCACGAGGCCGGCGTCGATTTCACGATGAAGGACATCGACCGCATGAGCCGCCGCGTGCCGCACCTGTCGAAGGTAGCGCCCTCGATCCAGACCTATCACATGGAAGACGTGCACCGCGCCGGCGGCGTGATGGCGATCCTCGGCGAACTCGAGCGGGGCGGCCTCGTCCACCGCGAGGTGCCGACCGTGCTGATGAAATCGCTCGGCGAGCAGATCGATGTCTACGACATCCGTCGCACCAGCAACAAGGACGTCAAGGATTACTTCCGCGCCGCCCCCGGCGGCGTGCCGACGCAGACCGCGTTCTCGCAGGACCGCCGCTTCGCCAAGCTGGATGACGACCGCGTGAACGGCTGCATCCACGACATCGAGCATGCCTACTCGAAGGACGGCGGGCTGGCCGTGCTGTACGGCAACCTCGCATTGGACGGCTGCATCGTCAAGACCGCTGGCGTCGACGAACACATCCTCAAATTCTCCGGCCCGGCACGCGTGTTCGAGTCGCAGGATGCCGCGGTCGATGCGATCCTCGGCGACCACATCAAGCCCGGCGACGTCGTCGTGATCCGCTATGAAGGTCCGCGTGGCGGTCCCGGCATGCAGGAAATGCTGTACCCGACCTCGTACCTGAAATCCAAGGGCCTCGGCAAGGTCTGTGCGCTCATCACCGACGGCCGTTTCTCCGGCGGCACCTCGGGTCTCTCCATCGGCCATGCCTCGCCGGAAGCGGCCGAGGGCGGCACCATCGGCCTGGTGGAAGAGGGCGACCGCATTGAGATCGACATTCCCAAGCGCACGATCAAGGTCGCCGTGAGCGACGCCGAACTCGAACGCCGCCGCGCCGCGATGGACGCCAAGGGTGCACAGGCCTGGAAACCGGTCAGCCGTGCGCGCGAGGTCTCGCCTGCGCTGCGCGCCTATGCGGCAATGGCGACCTCGGCCGCTTTCGGCGCAGTGCGCGACGTCAGCCTGGTCGAACACCCGACCGAGGCGCAGATGCACGCCGATCCGCTGGCGCGTTTCGCCATTCCCGGCCAGTTGAGCTTCCGCATCGGCGCCGGGGGGCTCACGTACGCCGACATCGACAACCACGGCGGCCGTGCGACGATCTGCCTGCAGGGCGCGCACGTGGTGAGCTTCCGTCCCAAATCGCAGCACGCGCCGGTGGTGTGGGTGTCCGACGCCGCCAAGTTCGCGCCGGGCAAATCCATCCGTGGCGGCGCGCCGGTGTGCTGGCCGTGGTTCGGCGCGCACGCCAGTGAGGCCTCGTTCCCCGCGCATGGCTTCGCGCGCACGGTTCCGTGGACCGTGACCGGCAGTCGCAAGCGCAACGACGCCAAGACCGAGATCACCCTGCAGCTGGCGGACAACGAACAGACCCGCGCGCAGTGGCCGCATGCCACGCGGCTATCGCTGACGGTCATCGTCAGCGACAAGCTGGAGATGCATCTGGCCACCACCAATACGGGGACGGCGCCGATCCAGGTCGGCGAAGCGCTGCACACCTATCTGCAGATCAGCGATGTCGGCAGCGTGACAATCGCCGGTCTCGAGGGCAGCACCTATCACGACAAGGTCGACAATTTCGCCAAGAAGAAGCAGTCCGGCGCGATCGCGCTGAAGAGCGAGGTCGACCGCGTCTACGTCAACACGCCGGCCGACTGCGTGATCGAGGATGCGGGCCTCAATCGCCGCATCCGCGTGGCGAAGACCGGCTCGCAGTCGACCATCGTGTGGACGCCGTGGACCGAGAAAGCCGAGAAGATGGGCGACATGGGTAAAGGCAAATCCGGCGCCGGCTGGCGCGAAATGGTGTGCGTCGAATCGGCCAACGCGATGGACAACGTCGTTACCGTGGCGCCGGGCGAAACGCATACGATGTCCGTGACGTACAGCGTGGAAGCGATGTAATCAAAGGGAGAGAACGGCATGCGCGTGATTCTGGTGGCCAACCCCAAGGGCGGCAGCGGCAAGACGACGCTGTCGACCAACCTCGCCGGCTATCTGGCGGCGCAGGGTCAACGCGTCGCCTTGCTCGATCTCGACCGGCAGAAGTCCGCCACCCAGTGGCTGGCGATGCGCGATGGGGCATTGCCCGCGATTGCACTGATGCGCGAAGGCCAGAAGGCGGACAGCGACTGGCTGGTGATCGATTCGCCCGCAGGGCTGCATGGAAAGAGCCTCGAACGCGCGCTGAAGCTGGCGCACAAGGTGGCGGTGCCGATCGCACCGTCGCTGTTCGACATTCGCGCCAGCCAGGATTTCCTGGCCGCACTGCATGCCGAAAAGGCGGTACGCAAAGGGCATGCTTTCGTCGGCGTGGTGGGGATGCGTGTCGACCCGCGTACCCGTGCCGGCGTCACGCTGGAACAGTTCATGGCTCAGCAGGACCTGCCGGTGCTTGCGCATCTGCGCAACACCCAGCATTACGTCAACGCCGCGTTCGAGGGCAAGAGCCTGTTCGATCTGCCGCATCACATCGCCGAGCGCGACGTGGAGCAGTGGCAGGATTTGATTGCCTGGCTGGACCGCTAAAGGAAACGCGGATTCCGTCCATGGTTCGACAAGCTCACCACGAACGAAATCCGCAACTGCCGTTTGTCCTGAGCCCTTCGACGTTGCTCAGGAGAGCCTTGTGGAAGGACTCGTTCGTTTCCTATGCCAGCCCGCACATCAGTGTGTGGTCGGTTTCATCAGATTGACCACCTGCGGCTTGACCACACTCTTGGTCGACGAACACGAGCCGTCTTCCTGCACGCCCAGCTGTCGCTCGGCTTCGGTCAAGAGGTTGATCACGTCCACGTAGAACTTGTCGCTCGCCATCAGGCGCGCGGTGCGGCCGCCCTCGTTGGCGGCGAGCACGTCGGCGCCGGCGTTGATCAGCCATTCCACCACGGGGGCGTCGCCGCCGCCGGCCGCCAGCATCAGCGGGGTGATGCCGAAGAAGATGCGTTCGTCGAGCGCGGCGCCCGCTTCGTGCAGCGCTTCGAGGACCTCGACGTAGCCGCGCTCGGTTTCGCCGTTGTAGGCGGCCTTGGCAAGCGCCGTCCAGCCTTGCGGCGACTTGGCGTTGACGTCGGCACCGGCGGCGATCAGCAGCTGCACCGCGGCGACATGGCCGCCGCGGGCGGCGTGCATCAATGCGGTTTCGCCGGCCTCGTCGACAGCGGCATGATCGGCGCCGGCCTCGAGCAGGGTTTTGATCTGCGTGGCATCGCCTGACTGGGCGGCTGCGAATAATTCCTGGGACATGGGGGCTCCTGCTTTTGTTCGGGATTGCAGCAAGCGTACAATTGTTGACTGATTTAATCAACTATTAGCCTGCGAGGCTTTGCCGCCATGCCCAACCGTCTTGCTACCGAACCCAGTCCCTACCTGCTGCAGCATGCCGACAACCCCGTCGACTGGTACCCGTGGGGCAAGGAAGCCCTGGAGAAATCGCGCCGCGAGGACAAACCCATCCTGCTGTCGATCGGCTATTCGGCCTGTCACTGGTGTCATGTGATGGCGCACGACTGTTTCGAGGATGCCGAGGTGGCGGCGGTGATGAACCGCCTGTTCGTCAACATCAAGGTCGACCGCGAGGAGCGGCCCGATCTCGATCAGATTTACCAGACCGCGCACCAGCTCTTGACCCAGCGCGGCGGCGGCTGGCCGCTGACGGTGTTTCTGACGCCCGACCAGACGCCGTTTTTCGCCGGCACCTATTTCCCCAAGACGCCGCGCTATCAGTTGCCCGGCTTCATCGACCTGATGGAAAACGTCGCGCGCGCCTGGCACGAGCGGCGCGGCGAAGTGCTGGCGCAGAACGAAGCGGTGCGCGCCGCGCTCGCGCAGCAGCAACCGGATGCGGGCATGCAGCAGGCGCTGACCGATGCGCCGTTCGCCGAAGCGGTGCGTGATCTTTCTCAGGCTTTCGACCCGGTATGGGGTGGCTTCTCGCGCGCACCCAAGTTTCCGCGTCCGGGCGAGTTGTTCTTTCTGCTGCGCGAAGCGCAACACGGCAATGCGCAGGCGCGCGACATGGCGCTGTTCTCGCTGAGAAAAATGGCCTCTGGCGGCGTGGTCGACCAGCTCGGTGGCGGCTTCTGCCGCTATTCGGTCGACGAGCAATGGGCGATTCCGCATTTCGAGAAAATGCTCTACGACAACGGCCCGCTGCTGCATCTGTACGCCGACGCCTGGGCGCTGAGCGGCGAAACGCTGTTCAAGGACACCGCCGAGGGCATCGTCGACTGGCTGCTGCGCGAGATGCGCGCGCCGGAGGGCGGCTTCTATTCCGCGCTCGACGCCGACAGCGAAGGCCATGAAGGCAGGTTCTACGTGTGGACACCCGATGAAGTACGCGCGCTGCTGTCCGCCGAGGAATACGCAGTGGCCGCGCCGGTCTACGGTTTCGACCTGCCGCCCAATTTCGAGAATGCCAGCTGGAATCCCATTCTCGCGCGTCCATTGGGCGAGGTCGCGGCCGAACTGGGCCTGTCCGACGAGGCGGCAGCGGCACGGCTGGCGAGTGCGCGCGCCAAGCTGTTCGCCGCGCGCGAGACGCGCGTTCGCCCCGGGCGCGACGACAAGCAGCTCACCAGTTGGAACGCGCTGATGATCGCCGGGCTGGCGCACGCCGGGCAGGTGATGGCGCGTCCCGACTGGGTCGATGCGGCCCAGGATGCGATCGATTTCCTGCATCGGAATGTGTGGCGCGACGGGCGCCTGCTTGCCAGCACTAAGCACGGCACGGCGCGGCTGAACGCCTATCTCGACGACTACGCGTTTCTGCTCGATGCGCTGCTGGAAAGCCTGCAGGCCGACTACCGCGAAACCGACATGGCCTGGGCGCGCGAGCTTGCCGATGCGCTGCTGATGCATTTCGAGGATGCCGAGGCGGGCGGTTTTTTCTTCACCAGTCACGACCACGAGGCACTCATCACGCGTCCCAAGCCCGGCTACGACAACGCGACCCCTTCGGGCAATGGCGTGGCGGCCTTCGCCCTGCAGCGGCTGGGCCATCTGCTCGGCGAAGCGCGCTACCTCGACGCCAGCGCACGCTGCCTGAACGTGTTCCATGCACATCTGATCCAGCAGCCGATCGCCTATCCGACGCTGCTGGCCGTGCTCGACGAGACGCTGCTGCCGCCGCGCGTGATCCTGCTTCGCGGGCCGGCTGCGGCGGTGCGCGAGTGGGTCGCCACGTTGGTGCCAAAGCTCGGCGCGCGCGACCTGCTGCTGGCACTGCCCAATGGCTTGCGCTTGCCCGACATACTGGCCAGGCCGGAAGCGGACCGCCCGACAGCCTGGGTCTGCAGCGGCACGGCATGCCAGGCCCCGGTAAGCGACCTGGCCGGCGTTCTGGAATAAGGGGTTTATCAGCATTTGCTATTAGGAACCCGTGCCGCTGCCTGCTATCAAAGAAACAGTCTGTCTGTCGTCAGGAGCAAGCATGAGCATACATACTGAACACCCGGTTTTCCATCCGCAGGCCGCGCGCATGAATCTGCCGGCAATCCGCAGCGTGACTTTCGAGCAGCCTTTCCACTGGCTGCGCGCGGGCGCGCAGGACATGGCCAAGGCATGGCCGCTGAGCCTCTTTTATGGGGTGGTGTTTGCACTGCTGGGATATGGCCTGGTGCATGCGGCGGAAGACAAGCCGCACCTTGCGATGGCGCTGACCTCGGGTTTCCTGTTCATCGCGCCGGTGCTGGCCACTGTGTTTTATTGTGTCAGCCACCGCCTGGAGCACCACCACAAGCTGCCGAGTCTCTTCGTTCCCTTGCTGTCGTGGCGCGCCAATCCCGCTTCGCTGGGGTTGTTTGCACTGACGCTGGTATTCGTGCTCTCCGTCTGGGAGCGCATCTCGGCCATTCTGGTCGGACTGTTCCTGAACGGATCGGGCATCGGCGGCCTGTCCGAGTTGCTGAGCCTGTCCGCGGTGCAGCAGCACACCGATTTCGTACTGGCCTACCTGGCGTTCGGCGGCATACTGGCCTTGATGGTGTTCAGTTTCTCCGTGGTCTCGCTGCCCATGCTGCTGCACCGCAAGGTCGATTTCGCCACGGCACTGGTCACCAGTTTCATGGCGACCCGGCTGAATTTCCCGGTGATGCTGTTGTGGGGTGTGTTGATCGCGGGTCTGGTCGTGATCGGCATGGCAACCGACTTCATTGCGATGGCGGTGATATTCCCGTGGCTGGGGCATGCCAGCTGGCATGCTTACCGCGAACTGATCGAACGCGAATAACTCTACCCCCGGGGCTTGGTAGCAAATACTCAAGCCCCTGCCTTGCGTGGAAAGGGATTTCCCTTAATATTGCAGACGCGATGATGTCTCAAACGCGCCCAACCCGACTTCCACGGAGACTGTAATAATGATGAACAAGTTGATGATCACCGCAGCGTCTGCTGCGCTGCTGTTGATGTCCGGCGTAGCAGCCTCTGCGGATGACCCGGCTGCGGCCATGGCCCTGGCTCAGAAGAACGCCTGTTTGTCCTGCCATGGCGTGGACAAGAAGATCGTCGGCCCGGCCTACAAGGATGTCGCCAAGAA
The DNA here is from genome assembly GCA_019459285.1 of Rhizobium sp. Classification (GTDB taxonomy): domain Bacteria; phylum Pseudomonadota; class Gammaproteobacteria; order Burkholderiales; family Thiobacillaceae; genus Thiobacillus. The sequence continues at coordinate 78,420 of JAIBEL010000058.1, forward strand.
ATATGCGGGCGACAAGGGTGCGAAAGCCCATCTGGTCGCCAAGGTGAAGGCCGGCGGCAAGGGCGTATGGGGCCAGATTCCCATGCCGCCGAACCCGCAGGTCAGCAACGAAGACGCCGAGAAGATCGTTTCCTGGATTCTGACCCTGAAATAATTTTCGACGACACGATCCAGATCGAAAGCAAAGGCCGGCATTTACGCCGGCCTTTGCTTTCCGGGCAGCTGGAAAGCCGGTCGCCGCTGGCTTTGTGGTATAAATTCCACGTTTCAGTTTGATTGCGGGGAAGACCGAGATGACGGGTCAAAGGCTGGCTTGGGTGATGGCAGCGGCAATGCTGGTCGCAGGATGTGGCGACAGGCCGCAGCAGAATGGCGATAGCCAGGTGGTGTTGATCGGCCAGGCTTCCCCCCTCACCGGCCCGCAGGCGCATCTGGGCAAGGACAACGAAAACGGCGCGAGCATGGCGCTGGACGAAATCAATGCCGCCGGGCTCACGCTGGGCGGCAAGAAGGTCGTGCTCGAAATGCGCAGCGAGGATGACGCAGCCGATCCCAAAACCGCCGCTACCGTGGCGCAGAAGCTGGTCGACGAAGGCGTGGTCGGCGTGATCGGCCACCTCAATTCGGGCGCCACGATCCCGGCCTCCAAGATTTATTTCGATAACGGTATTCCGCAGATTTCACCGTCGGCTACCGCCGTCGCCTACACGGCGTCGGGGTTCAAGACGGCTTTCCGCGTGATGACCAACGATGCGCAGCAGGGAACCGTGCTGGGCGACTACGCGGTGACCAAACTGGGCGCGAAACGCATTGCCATCATCGACGACCGTACCGCCTACGGCCAGGGCCTGGCCGACGAAGTGGAGAAAGCGGCCAAGGCGGCCGGCGGCGACGTGGTGGCACGCGAATATACGTCCGACCGCTCGACCGACTTCATGGCGATCCTCACCTCGATCAAAGGCAAATCGCCCGACCTGGTGTTCTTCGGCGGGATGGATCCGCAAGCCGCACCCATGATCAAGCAGATGAAACAGCTCGGCATGAAGGCGAAATTCCTTGGCGGCGATGGCGCGCAGACACCCAATTTCATCGACCTGGCCGGCGCCGCTGCCGAGGGCGCGATGGCGTCCAACCCCGGCCTGCCGCTCGACGCGATGCCCGGCGGCAGCGCGTTCAAGGCCAAGTTCGAAGCCAAATACGGCAAGATCCAGAATTATTCCCCCTATGCCTACGACGCCATGCATGTGCTGATCGCCGCAATGAAACGCGCCGACTCCAGCGACCCCGCCAAGTATCTGGCCGAACTGCCGAAGACCGATTATCAAGGGGTGACCGGCCACATCCGCTTCGATGCCAAGGGCGACCTCGCCGGCGGCGCGGTGACGCTGTATCAGGTGAAGAATGGCAAGTGGCAAACGCTCGAAACCGTGCAAAGCGGCAAGTAAGCTGAGCTGAATTCAACCGGGTCTCAGCAGGCGCAAAGATGGACATCTTCCTGCAACAACTCATCAACGGTCTGGTGCTCGGCAGCGTCTACGCGCTGGTGGCGCTGGGCTACACCATGGTGTACGGCATACTCGAACTCATCAATTTCGCCCACGGCGAGATCACCATGATGGGGGCGATGGTGGCGCTGTCCGTGATCGGCGCGCTGGCGCTGGCGGCACCCGGGCAGCCGGGCGTGCTGGTGCTGGCGGCGGGCCTGGTGGTGGCGATTCCGGTGTGCGTGGCGCTGGGCCTCCTGATCGAGCGCGTCGCCTACCGGCCGCTGCGGCATGCGCCGCGCCTGGCCCCGCTCATCACGGCGATCGGCGTGTCGATCATCCTGCAGAACGTCGCCATGCTGATCTGGGGCAAGCAGTACATCCCCTTTCCCGCCATCCTGCCGCAGGGCCGGCACACGCTCTACGGCGCGTCGATCACCGACGTGCAGATCGCCATCCTGCTGCTGGCCACGGGCATCATGCTGCTGCTGATCCTGATGGTGCAGAAAACCCGGCTTGGTCGAGCCATGCGCGCCACCGCACAGTCGCGCCAGGTGGCAAGCCTGATGGGTGTGGACGTCAACCGGGTGATCGCCGCTACCTTCGCGATCGGCTCGGCGCTGGCGGCGGTGGCCGGGGTCATGGTCAGCGCGTATTACGGCCTGGCACACTATTACATGGGCTTTCTCCTCGGCCTCAAGGCCTTCTCGGCGGCCGTGCTGGGCGGCATCGGCAACCTGGGCGGCGCGATGCTGGGCGGCCTGCTGCTGGGCCTGATCGAATCGTTCGGCGCGGGCTACATCGGCGACCTGACCGGTGGCTTCCTCGGCAGCAATTACCAGGACGTGTTCGCGTTCTTCGTGCTGATCGCCGTGCTGGTGTTCCGCCCTTCGGGCCTGTTGGGAGCGCGTGTTGTCGAGCGCGCTTAGTTTGAATAAAACACGGTCACGCTGGCTGACGTTCGGCTTGCTGGCGCTGGGACTGGCGCTGTTGCCTTTCCTGGTCGATGCCGGATTGGGGCGCTCGTGGGTGCGGCTGCTCGATCTTGCGCTGCTTTACGTCATGCTCGCGCTGGGTCTCAACATTGTCGTCGGCTACGCCGGGCTGCTCGATCTCGGCTACGTCGCGTTCTATGCCCTGGGGGCGTACGTCTACGCCTGGCTCTCCAGCCCGCATTTCGGCCTGCACCTGCCGTTCTGGGCGGTCCTGCCGCTGGGCGCCGCGCTGGCCGCGCTGTTCGGCGTGTTGCTGGGTGCGCCCACCCTGCGGCTGCGGGGCGATTACCTCGCCATCGTCACGCTCGGCTTCGGCGAGATCATCCGCATTTTCCTGAACAACCTGAATGCGCCGGTCAACATCACCAACGGCCCGCAAGGCATCAACCTGATCGATCCGGTACGCCTCGGCAGCTTCGACCTGAGCCAGTCGCATGCACTCTTCGGCTATATCTTCACCGGCATCCATCTCACGTACTATCTGTTCCTGCTGTTCACGCTGATGGTGATTTTCATTTCGATGCGGCTAGAGGATTCGCGCATCGGACGCGCCTGGGTCGCCATCCGCGAGGACGAGATCGCTGCTGCTGCGACCGGCATCAACACGCGCAACCTGAAGCTGCTGGCCTTTGCCATGGGCGCCACCTTCGGCGGTCTGGCGGGCGGCCTGTTCGCCAGCTTTCAGGGCTTCATCAGCCCCGAGTCGTTCAACCTCATGGAGTCGATCATGATCCTGTGCATGATCGTCCTCGGCGGCATGGGACATATTCCCGGCGTGATCTTCGGCGCGGTGGTGCTGACGTTGCTGCCAGAGGCGCTGCGTTATACCGGTGACTGGCAGCGCAACCTGTTCGGTCACGTCTACATCGATCCGGCGGACCTGCGCATGCTGCTGTTTGGCGTGGCGCTGGTTGCGGTCATGCTGTACCGGCCTGCCGGACTCCTGCCATCGACGCGCCGCCGACGCGAATTCGCCGACGCGCAGGGATGAGTGCACCCAAGGCTTTTCCCTCCCCTTCGGGCAAACCCGATGCAGGATCGACTCCGCTGTTGACGGTTTCCGGCGTAAACAAGGCATTTGGCGGCTTGCAGGCGCTCTCCGATATTTCGCTGCAGGTTCACACGGGCGAGATATTCGGCCTCATCGGCCCCAATGGTGCGGGCAAGACCACTTTGTTCAACGCGCTCACCGGGCTGTATTCGATCGACCGCGGCGAGATCCGCCTGAATGGCCAGCGGATTGAGGGCCGCAAGCCGCACCAGGTGTTGCACGCGGGGCTGGCCCGCACGTTCCAGAACATCCGCTTGTTCGCGGAAATGACCGCACTCGAGAACGTGCTGGTCGGCCGTCATGCGCGCACCGTCAGCGGCGTCGTCGGCGCGGTGCTGCGCCTGCCCGGCACGCGTCGCGAGGAAGCCGATTCGCGCGAACGTGCCCATGCCTTGCTCAAGCGCGTGGGGATTGCGCAGCACGCCCATCGCCTGGCCAAAAACCTGCCCTACGGCGACCAGCGCCGGCTCGAGATAGCCCGTGCGCTGGCGACCGAACCGAGGCTGCTGGCGCTCGACGAACCTGCCGCCGGGATGAATCCGGCCGAGCGTGCGGCCTTGCGTGAACTGTTGCTGCAGCTGCAGGCCGACGGACTGACGCTGTTGCTGATCGAGCACGACGTGAAGCTGGTGATGGGGCTGTGCACCCGGCTGGCGGTGCTCGACTACGGCGTGAAAATCGCCGAAGGCACGCCCGACATGGTCAGCCGCGACCCCAAGGTCATCGCCGCCTACCTTGGGGACGAAACACTATGAGCGCATTGCTGGCGATCAACCGCTTGTCGGTTGCCTATGGCGGCATCCACGCAGTGCGCGAACTCAGCCTTGAGGTGGCGCCGGGTGAAATGGTCTGCCTTATCGGCGCCAACGGCGCAGGCAAAACCACCACGCTCAAGGCCGTCAGCGGCCTCCTTCCGCCGCACGGCGGCAGCGTGCATTTCGACGGCCAGTCGATCACCCGGCTGCCGGCGCACGAAGTGGCGCGGCGCGGTCTGACGCTGGTGCCCGAGGGACGCGGCGTGTTTCCGCGCATGTCGGTCGCCGAGAACCTGATGATGGGGGCCTACGCCCGGCGCGATCGCGCCGAGATTGCTCGCGATCTCGAGCAGGTCTATGCCTTGCTTCCGCGCCTGACCGAACGCCGCGCGCAGCTCGCCGGGCTGCTGTCCGGGGGCGAACAGCAGATGCTGGCGTTGGGGCGCGCGATGATGGCGCGTCCGCGTCTGCTGCTGCTGGACGAGCCGAGCATGGGACTGGCTCCCTTGATGGTGCAGGCGGTGTTCGACATCATCCGCCGGATTGCGGCCGACGGTGTGGCCGTGCTGCTGATCGAACAGAACGCGCATCTGGCGCTGAAGACCTGCGCGCGCGGCTATGTGCTGGAAAACGGCACCGTCATGCTGAGCGGCCCGGCGACCGAGCTGTCCGCCAATTCGGCAGTGCGCCAGGCTTATCTGGGCGACTAGGTCCCGCGTCAGGGAAGGTTTGAAATGAAGCGGTGCAGCTGGCGCTCGGTCAGCACCGCGTCGAGCGGCATGTCCCACGGATCGTGCGGCAGCGTCTCCGCCTGCTGGCACTCGTAGGCAATCCCGATAAGCCGCGGTTTCCGCCACAGCCGCCGGTGACGCATGAACGCCAGCGTCGCATCGTAGTAGCCGCCGCCCATGCCCAGCCGATAGCCCTGTTTGTCGAACCCCACCAGCGGCATCAGCAGCAGGTCGAGCTGACGCGCGCGCAGCGGCTTGGCATCCAGTGGCTCGGGGATGCCGTAGCGGTTTGGCTGCATGCGCGTGTTGCGGCCCACCCGGCCGAAGCGCATCATCCGGCCGCGCCGCGGCAGGATAGGCAGATAGCATTCGCGCTGCATGCAGAGGGCCTGATTGAGCAGGAGGTGGGCGTCGAATTCGCCGCCTTGCGGCAGATAGAAGCCGATCCGTTGTGACCGCAGCAACAAACCGTGGCGTAGCGCCAGGCGCAGGGAAGCGCGCGCTGCGTGCCGGCGCTCAGCCGGTTTGAACGCGCTGCGTGCGGCTTTGAATTGGCGTCTGAGGGCGGTTTTGTCCATCGAGAAAAAGGGCTCCCCGCCTGTGCCGTGACTGGCTGCGGACTCTTGAACCTGGGTCCAAGACGGCCGCAATCAAAGGCGCTTTGGGCTCATGAGACGTGTCACGCGCACACCCGCACCGGAATAGACCGCAGCCTTGCACGTATGCATTGGTTCAGAGAAATTGCAACCAGCCTCGAACACCGCAGGGAGCCTTCTTAGTGTATTCCATTTTGGGATCGAAAAGGGTGCGGTTGCCCAACCGCGCGGAAGGGCCGAGACCGGTCCGGGAATGGATCAGAAGAGGGTGTCCTGGTCTTCCAGAACGGAATCGAGCAGCGCGTTGCAGTGGGTCAGCCGGGTGCGGGCTTCCTCGACCAGACCGCCGCCGCCCTGGGTCAGCAGGTCGTGCGCCAGGTTGAGGCCCGCCATGATGGCGATGCGCTCGGCGCCGATCACCTTGCTGCTGTCGCGGATCTCGCGCATTTTTTCGTCGAGATAATCGGCCGCCGCGATCAGCGCCGATTCCTCCTCGCGCGAACACGCCACCTTGTAGGCGCGGCCCAGGATATTGATTTCGATCGAGCGGGGGCCGGCCATCACACGTCCTCCGGCAACGTATCGAGCAGCGCATGCAGGCGTGTTCTGGCGGCATCCAGGCGGGTGGTCAGCTGCCTGCTGTCCTGCTGCGCAGCCAGCAGCTGCTGGCGTAGCGCGATGTTTTCCTGCCGCAGCGTGTGGCACAGCTCGGCCACCTGGCGGATCTTGGCTTCAAGGGTATCGAGTTCGGCGTGCATGGCGCGACTATAGGGGGCGGCGTGCGGCCGGTCAATCGGCCCCGTATCAGGTTCGCACAGCCGGGACCGGCATGACTTCCGCAACCGGCTGGGGCCCACCCCAAAAAACCCGATACGCCCACCCACCCGGGGCTTTACCGAAATAGTATAGCGCGGCGACGCCCC
>JAIBEL010000060.1 GCA_019459285.1 Rhizobium sp.
ACCTGCGCCGCGACATTGCCGCGCTCACGCAGACGGTCGCCTCCTTCGGCACCGGCAAGCTGAAGGAAGCCAGTGTCCGCGCCAGCCAGCTCGGCACCGAGGCCGCCGCTTCATCGCCTATTTTCAGGCCTACACCAACACCTATGCGCACGTGGACGAGCTGCGCGCGCTGTACGACGCCGCGCTGGCGGCGCCAGACGTGATGGGGCTGGCGATCGGCACGCGGCCCGACTGCGTGCCGCCGCCGGTGCTCGACCTGCTGGCGGAATATCGCGCGCTGGGTCATGAAGTGTGGCTGGAACTCGGCCTGCAGTCGTCCTTCGATGCCACGCTGGCCCGCGTCAACCGCGGCCACGGTTTTGCCGAGTACGAGACGGCGACGCGGGCGGCCCGGGCGCGCGGTATCCCGGTGTGCTGCCATCTCATTGTTGGCCTCCCCGGCGAGGATGCCTCGCACAGCCATGTCAGCCTCGATCGCGTGCTCGACGTCGGCGTGGACGGCCTCAAGCTGCATCCGCTGCACGTGGTGAAGCACACCCGGCTGGCCATCGAGTGGAGACGCGGCGAGTACGAACCGCTGGACGAGACGGCCTACACGCGCATCGCCGCCGATCTGATCGAGCGCACGCCGTGGGAGGTGGTGTACCACCGCGTCACCGGCACCGCTGCGCCCGACATCCTGCTGGCGCCTGCGTGGTGCGCGAAGAAATGGGATGTACTCAATGGCATCGCCGACGAACTGGCACGGCGCGGCAGCCGGCAAGGCGCGCGTGCGGGCCGGATATGGAGGGAGCACACACATGCCGCTTGATCTGATCTGTCCGGCGGGCAGCCTGGTTTCACTCAAGGCCGCCATCGACCATGGCGCCGACGCGGTCTACATGGGGTTCCGCGACAACACCAACGCGCGCGCCTTCCCTGGACTCAACTTCGACGAGACCCAAGCGGCGGAGGGGCTACGCTATGCGCATGACCGCGGCCGCAAGGTCCTGCTCGCGCTCAATACTTATCCGCAGCCCGATACCTGGACCCGCTGGACCGATGCGGTCGACCGTGCGGCGAAGCTGGGCATGGATGCGGTGATCCTGGCCGATGCCGGGTTGATGCGTTACGCGGTCAAGCAGCATCCTCATCTGCGACTGCATCTGTCGGTGCAAGGTTCGGCCACCAGCTACGAGGCGGTGAATTTCTACCGCGAGCATTTCGGCATCCAGCGCGCCGTGCTGCCGCGCGTGCTGTCGCTGCCGCAGGTGGAAAACGTGGTGAAGCACACCGATGCCGAGATCGAACTGTTCGGCTTCGGCGGCCTGTGCGTAATGGTGGAAGGGCGCTGCCTGCTCTCCTCCTACTGCACCGGTGAATCGCCCAACTCGGCCGGCGTGTGTTCGCCGGCCAAAGCGGTGCAGTGGACGGACACGCCGGCCGGGCTGGAGTCGCGCCTCAACGGCGTGCTGCTCGACCGCTACGGCAAGGGCGAAAAGGCCGGCTATCCGACCCTGTGCAAGGGCCGCTTCGAGGTCGGAGGCGAGACCTATTACGCCATCGAGGAGCCCACCAGCCTCAACACCCTCGACCTGTTGCCCGAGATGCTGAAGATCGGCATCGCAGCGATCAAGATCGAAGGACGCCAGCGCAGCCCGGCCTACGTCGCGCAGGTGACGAAAGTGTGGCGTGCCGCCATCGACGCAGTGAAGAAAAATGCCGACGGCTTCAAACCAGCGCCCGCCTGGCAGGCCGAACTCAACAAACTGTCGGAAGGGCAGAGCCATACGCTCGGCGCCTACCACCGGCCCTGGAAGTGAGACAGACATGAATCTGAGCTTGGGCCCCTTGCTGTATTACTGGTCGCGCGACGACGTGCTCGCCTTCTACGACGAAGCGAAACGCTGGCCGGTGGCGCGCGTCTATCTGGGTGAGAGCGTGTGCTCGCGTCGCCACCTGCTGCGCCTGCCTGACTGGCTGGCGCTGGCGGAGCAGCTCGCCGCCGCCGGCAAGGAAGTCGTGCTTTCCACCCAGACGCTGGTCGAGTCGGAATCCGACCTGAAAACGCTGCGCCGACTGGTTTCCGATGGCCGCTTTCTGGTCGAGGCCAACGAATGGGGTGCGGTGCGGCTGCTGTCTGGAGCAGGCGCGCCGTTCATCGCCGGATCCACGCTCAATGTCTACAACCCCGAAACGCTTGGCGTACTCGCCGAACTGGGCGCGCGGCGCTGGTTGCCGCCAGTCGAGATGTCGCGCGCCACGCTGGCATCCCTGCTCGAACAGGTGCCCGACGGGATGGAAACCGAGGTATTCGCCTATGGTCGACTGCCGCTGGCGTATTCCGCTCGCTGCTTCACTGCGCGTCACTACAACCTGCCCAAGGACGACTGCCAGTTCCGCTGTCTCGACCACCCGGACGGGCTGGCGCTGGCCACCCGCGAAGGCGAGCCCTTCCTCACGCTCAATGGCATCCAGACGCAGTCGGCCGGGGTCTACACCCTGATCGGCGAACTGCCAGCCCTGCGCGACCTTGGCGTCGTCAGCCTGCGCCTGTCGCCGCAGTCGCGCCACATGGAACGTGTGATCGATGCCTTCCGGGCTGCACTGGCGGGCGAGGCTCGTGCAGCGGAAAAGCTGGCGCGCGTCATGCCCGGGCCGGCAGTCGACGGATATTGGCATGGCCGGGCCGGCCTGGACCACAGCGCGGCGCGACTGGCCTGATATGTTGATCACGCGCAGACTGGAGTTCGATGCCGGCCATCGCATTCCTAATCACACCAGCCAGTGCCGCCATCTGCATGGCCATCGCTACGCCATCGAGATCACGCTTGCGGGCCAGATCATTCGCACCGAAGGCGCGACGGAGCAGGGCATGGTGATGGATTTCTCCGACGTGAAGACGATTGCCCACGCGGTGCTCATCGATCATTGGGATCATGCTTTCCTGGTGTACCGGGGCGATCAAGCCGTGACCCGGTTTCTCGCGTCGTTTCCCGATCACAAGACCGTGGTGCTGCCGGTGGTGCCGACCGCTGAAAACCTGGCGGCCGAGGCCTTCCGCATCCTCGACGCTGCCTATGTCGATACCTATGGCAACCAGCTCAGGCTGCAAAGGGTGCGGCTGTACGAAACCCCCAACAACTGGGCCGACGCGGTGCGACCGCTTTGACGAAAGGAGCAATCATGCTGACGCTTGCCGTCCCGACATTCCCGAGTCGCCTGCTTGCCAGGCTGCCGTCCGCCCCGCCCAGTCTGGCGTTTTCGCTGGCAGCTAATCGCCTGTTGTGGCCCGCGCTGCAAACGCTCGACTGGGAACCGCTGGTGAGTCGGCGTTATGCCATTCGCATCAAGGACCTTGGACTCAGTCTGCGTTTCACGGTCGGCCCGCAGGGTTTTGCCCCGGACAACGGCATGCCTGATCTCACCATTAGCGCGACTGCACGCGATTTCCTGCTGCTGCTCGCCCGCCGCGAAGACCCGGACACCCTGTTCTTCAGCCGCCGCCTGGTGAGCGAGGGCGATACCGAGCTTGGCTTGATCGTCAAGAATCTGCTCGACGCCCTGGATCCCGATACGGTGCTGTCCCGCCTGCCCGCGCCGCTGGCGCGCGCGGCGCGGCGCCTGATGGCAGGGTAGGCGCGGGCACGGATGACAGGCGGGATCAGGCGAGAGGCGGCAGCGCGATCTTTTGCTCGACGCTGAACTGGTAGTCGCGGAAGACATGTTCCGCGCTGAGCACCTGGTAACTGCCGTCCGGTGCGCGCCGAGTGGTGTCTTTCAACCGCCAGGCGGTCTGGCCGCAGGTCCAGATATCGAAGTTGCGCATGTGGGTGCACAGGCAGGTCTTGTCCATGACCTTCACCTTTTTGGCTGTCGGGTGCAATTCCACTTCGCGGTTGTAGGCGTCGATATAGGCGCAGCGGCCGTTGGCATCGAGCAGATAACCGTAGGCTTCGCAATTGGGACGGATGCCGTCGCCGATTCCCGGACTGCCCTTTAACATGCGCATCGGGTAGCCGGTGGGTGAAATGGTGTTGACCTCGATGTCGTCCTCGCTGGCCTTGAAGTATTCCTGCTTGATCTTGTCCGGCAAGCCGCATTCCTCGGTGACGGTGAAGCGGGTCGCCACCTGCACGGCGGCGGCGCCCTGCTCGAGGAAGGCCGCGGCGTCGCTGCCGGTGAAGATGCCGCCGGCGGCGATCACCGGGATGTCGAGGTGCTCGGCCTTGAGGTAGGCTAGCACGTCGTCGACGAGGGTGGCGAGATCGTGCTTCGCCCAGTCCTCGATGCCGAAGCCGAGATGGCCGCCGGCGAGCGGGCCTTCCACCACGATGTAGTCCGGCAGGCGCTGCAGACGGGCGTTCTTGCGCAGGAACATTGCCAGAGCACGCGGCGAGGAAACGATGATGCCGAGCTTGGCGTCGCGAAAGCGCGGATGGTCCTCGATCAGCGCGAACGAGCCGAGATGCAGACCGGCGGAAAGCGTGATGCCGTCGATGCCGGCGTCGAGCGCGGCGGTGAGGCGCATGCGCAGCGTCTCGCGCGGCGCATTCATGGTCAGCTTCTCCATGCAGTTGATGAAGATCATGCCGTCGCCGCGCTTGGCTTCCATGGCCTGGCCGACGTGATTGCGCGTCGCCTCTTCGAGCACCGCGAGGTTGAAGTGCACGCCGGTTTTGTCGCTGCTGGCGACGTTCGCCTTGTATTGCTTCAGCTTCTGGCTGACAAATTTCGTGTCGAAGCGGGTGTCGGACACGGTCTGCACCATGGCATCGGAGATGTGGCCGATGCCGCCGAGACGTGCGACTTCGAGCGCCAGTTCAGCGGTGGAGATATCCACGCCCATGCCGCCGATGATGATCGGCACCAGTTCCTGCCTGCCGAAGTGCAGGCGGAAATCATCCACACGTTTCATTCTGTTCCTTATTGAGTGCTGTTGGCAGTCGGACCGTTCCCTCGGTGAGCAGACGCTGAAACGTCTATCTGACTGAGGTGGCGCAACTATCCCTTGTCTTTCCCGGGTTGGCGCAGCCCCCTGGAACAAGTGTGTCGAGGGTCGCGTTCACAGGGTCGGACATTCCCCGCAAATCGGATTGTATCCATACGCCCTGCTTAAGGCACCGGTAAGTTCGTTGCATTGTCCATTTCGGCACGCGTCATTGTCGCCGTGGCCAGCGCAATGATGTCCGGGCCAGCCCCAACGAAACGATTCTGGATGACGGTCAGTCCAGGCGTGCCCAGGCTGCGCGTTCAGGATGGGTTCGGGCGGCAAGAAATCCGCCGAGCGGACCGGGGCGGACAACACGTGCAGCGGCATCGTGGCAAGCCGTCTGGATCATGCGGGCTTGCCCCGACGAATGGCCCGCACGTTCACCAGCGCCGCGACGGTCTGCAGCATGAACCACAGCAGGGTGGCCGCACTCAGGAACAGACCCCATTCCCGGCCCATACCGCCTGCAATGCCGCCGAGGCAGAACAGCACGGCGCGGGCGCCGCCGTAGCGTCCCAGGCGGCTGCGCAGTGCGGCATGCCAATCGCCTTGCATGCCTGGATGCAGCCATACCGGCAACAACTGGCTGGCCGCGCCGGATACCAGGGGCGGCAGGAAGCCGGCGACGAAGGCCGACGTGGGGGTCGACGCCGGAAAAGCGACTGCGGCGGCGCCGAACAGCATGCTGACGGCGAATCCGGCCAATGCGGCGGCGAGCAGCGGTGCGGCGCCGTGCCAAGCAAAAATTTCAGCATGATAGAGCCGCAGCCAGCGGGCTCCCAGCTGCCCTAGCGGAACCGCCCATAACACCGCGCCGATCCCGGCAAGCGGAGGACCGAACCATGCCGCACCGACCGCAACCAGCACCGTGCCGGTCAGGGCCCACGGCAGGTTGCGTCGCAACCACGGGCCGACCTGTGGGTCGGGCCTGCCGGCCACGGTCGGCAACAGCACCGCAAGCGTGCCCATGGCCGTCAATCCGACGAATCCGAGCGTGTTGAGATGAAGATGGAGGCGCCGCAGCCCGGCCCATTGTTGCGGCCAGAATGCGCCCGCGAGTATGGCGAGCAGGGCGCAGGCGAGACAGGCCAGGGCGGCTTCATACCAGGCCAGGCCCGGATGGGGGCGGCCGAGCATTCCGGCTCGCCGGTACCGGCTCCAGGCGAGCAGCAGGCCGGTGGCCATCAGCGCGAGGAATGCGCCCGCGTAGCGCCCCCATGCCATGCCGGGGAAGCCAAATGCAGCCACCGCCAGGATCCCGCCCGCCAGGGCCAGGACCGGCAGGCCGGCGAGTCCTGCGCTAGCCGTGCGCGTCCGGGTAAGCACCGGAATGAAATGGCTCATGGCGCCGAAAATCAGCGGCATCGCGCCGACCGCCAGGATCAGGTGCAGGGTGACGATGCGTCCGGCGTGGAACGAACCCAGCAGGGCTGCGACGAAAGCAGCCAGGGCAAGGGACACCAGCGCCGGCAACACCCTTCGTTCTCAGTTGCGGATGAAGTCGATCACGATCTCGCCGGGGTTGCGCTGCAGATACTGGATGTCGACCGTTTCACCGTAGCGGTTGCGGAGCTGGTCGAGCAGGGGCAGGGGGTCGTGATCGTTGACGAAGCGCATGCGTTCGCCCTCGTTCAATGCGTCCAGCGCGCCAAAAATGGCGGCATGCCGAAAACGCTTGGCGATTCCGCGGGCGTCGAAGGGATAGACCTGATCCTGGCGAAGATGGAGATGGGCATTCATGGCTGTCGTCCTTAAAGATGTAAATGGAATACATATTATAGACGCAGGAGCCGATTTCCGGGTGCAACTTTTTACTGTGGGTGGATGCCAATTCCAGGCCGTGCGGCTGAAGGCGGACAGCTCGCGCGCCTTGTGCGAGCTACGGACCGGCGTCCAGCTCATCCGCCCCGGGCACGCGGAAAATGCCCTGTAGCCGAAGCAATTCCTCACGATGCTGCGTCACCAGGTCGTTCAGTATCGTGTGGCCTGCCCGCGTCAGATGCACCTCGACCGAGCGTCGGTCGGTGCGTCCCGTCTGGCGTTTCACCAGCCCCAGCTTCTCGCACCGCGAGATCAGCGAAACCACGCCGTGATGATGTGCCTGCAGGCGTTCGGCCAGTTCGCTGACCGTGGCCCATTCGCGGCCCGGAAAGCCGCGGATGTGCAACAGCAGCTGGTACTGGAGATGGGTGATGCCGCGCAGTCGAGACGCCTCTTCGCTGAAACGCAGGAAACGCCGGAGCTGGTAGCGGAAATGGGAAAGCGCTTCGAACTCCTGTTTGCTGAGGCGGGATGACGTCATGTTCAGTGCTCATAAAGATGGGCTGGATTTTATATCATGCTGTGATATAAATAGATCGTGGCTGTATTCGCCGGGGTGGGTCTTGATGCCGTGGTCGGAAATGGCTGTCGTGGTGGCCGTCCAGAGAGGAGATTCGCATGAGTATCCTGCATATCCACAAGCTTTTCACGTCCCCCCATGGCTGGAATGCGTTGTCGCAGACCCAGCCATCCGCACTCAAGCTGTTCATCCTGCTCGTCCTGCCGTTTTCGCTGGTTCCGCCCCTGATGCTCGAGTACGCCGGCCATCATGTAGGCGCCATCCTGTTTCCGGATACGCCCGGCATGGCGTGGAGCCTGGCAGCCCTGTTCTTCCTGATGGCCGAATTGCTGACGGTTCCGCTCATGGCGTGGACGATCAAGTCGGTCGCGCGCAGCAAGGGAATCGAGAGCAGCGATCGTGCGGCCTTCATGCTGGCGGCGATCGCGCCGGTTCCGCTCTGGCTGTCCTCGCTGGTGCTTTTCTACGACCAGATCCTGTTGATCATGGCCGGCGTCACTCTGGGACTGGTCGGGTCCGTCGTCCTGATTTTTCGCGGCGTGCAGAGCATCCTGAACGTCGACGAAGGCCTTGTCGCCATCGACATTGCCTACACCGTCACAGCGCTCGGTCTCATCGCATGGGTGGTATTGGTCATGCTCGGACTCATTCCGGCTCTGGCCTGACGCGAACGCCTACATTTTCTGGCCACCCGGCATCCCGCGCCGGGCATTTCTGAGGAGGTTGAACGATGGATGCAACAGTAAGCTTGCCCACCCTCGATGAAGAGGGCTATCTGGTCGAACCCGGGGAGTGGAACGAAGCCGTGGCCGAACAGCTCGCACGCGCGGAAGACGTCAGGCTGACCGACGAACACTGGTATGTCATACGCTTCATGCGCGAATACTACGAAGAGCATCAGATTGCGCCGGATGCGCGCTATGTGATCAAGCATTTGTCGAATCGGCTAGGCGCCGATGCGCGCAACGCACTCTTCAAGCTGTTTGCCTATGGCTATGTCAAGCAGGCATGCAAGATCGCCGGGATGAAGCGGCCGCGCGCCTGGAGCACAGGCTGATCCTTTCGGGACGGGTACACGTCCGTCAGGTGAAACGCCCGCCATGCCGGACGAACCGGCGGACTGCCGACAGCAGGTTGATCTCCAGCAACAGCGCCGACAACGCCAGCATCAGGCCGCCCGCGTGCGCCAGCGATGGCCAGAAGAGGCCCCCCGCGAGCAATCCGCAGGCTGCCAGGTGAAAGCGGAATTGCCAGCGCGTGCGGCCTTCCGCAATCATGTCCTTCATCGTGGGGATGCTGCCTGCGCGCGCCTGCAGCTGCGCTTGCAGATGAAACCAGGCCAGGAAAGGCACGATCTTGTAGAGCATGCCGTTCACCACGCTCACCGCGAACCCGCCAATGAACAGCATGGCCAGCAATAGCGGATAGGCGTCGCTGCCCGCCCAGGCCGGGCTGAACTGGGCCACGATCCAGACGGCCACGCTGGCGATCAGGCTGGCCATGCCCAGGCGCCAGAAATCGAGCGTGACGTCGGGCAGTTTCCGGCGCCGGCGTGCTTGCAGCCTCAGGGTGATGACGGCAAACAGCAGTATGCCAGCGGCCAGGCTGGCCTTGACGAGCGCCCCGACGCGCGGCGGCAGTACTGGCGCGGCGGCGTGAATCAGCAGCAGGGCGAACAGGCCGGACGTCAGCCAGCGGGCAAGCAGGGGCGGATAAGGCGGTGTGATCTGGAACATCGGGACGACCTGAAAAGCGACGCCGACGACCAGCAGCAGGACCCAGCCGAGCAGGCCGAGCGCGAGGTGGGTGGCGAGCATGGCCGCACTGGCTGGCGGGGTCCATATGCCTGCGCGCATCAGCGCGAGCACCAGGCCGAGCATGAACGTCAGGCCCAGGCTGAGCACCGCCAGCCGCATGCCCCAGACCGTGACGTTGCCGGTCGCGCGCACGAGGCTGATAACGGCGGCGGCGAGAAAGACAGCGAAACCGATGCCCAGCAGGACGATAGCGATACCGAATGCGATCGGTTCGGCGGCCAGGAAGCCTGCCATCAGCGAGAACGTTCCCAGAGCCAGCGGCACCTGGGTAAGCCAGGCCACTGCGCGCGGCCTGGGCAAGGGCGACCCGGCCACCACGGGCAGCATCTGCATCAGAGCACCCAGCATGGCCATGGCTAGGAAACCCAGTGTGAGCGCGTGGGTGAGGGCGAGCGCCTGCGGCGTCCAGCGCGATGCGAGGGGCGCCGGGTCTAGGACGATCAGTAGTGCCGCTGCCAGAAGAAACAACGGAGCCGACAGAAAAAACTGCAACGGCAGCGAAAACGGCGGTGCCTGCTCGAAGGACAGGCCGGCTTGCGTGCTCATGGGGCGGCGTGCTTGTCAGCGTTCGCCGGCTGTGCCGGCCGGATGGATCAGGATGACGTAGCTGCCATCGGCTTCCATCCGCGTGGCGTGACGGTAGCCGCGCTCGGCGAGCAGGGGATACAGAGGGAACGGCTCCCGGTGCAGCAGCAGGCGGATCGACTGGCCGGGACGCAGCAGGGCCAGCGCCTGCATGACTTTTTCCATCGGCTCGGGCGGTTCCAGTTCGCGTGCGTCGACTAGGATCTCGTCTGCCAGCATGGTCATGCGACGGCCTGCATGGAACGGATCAGGTCGTCGCGGCTGTTGCTCAACACCTGGTCCGACATGGGATAGAGCATGTTCTCCTCCTTCAGGTTGTGCTGCTGCATCAGCATGTTGAGGGTTTCGGAGAGGCCGAGGCAGGCATTCCGGTCGCCTGCCGTGACGGCGCCCGCCAGGTCCCGCATCAGGCCGCGCATCTGCTCGTGCTCCATGCGCATGACCTGAGTCGGCCCCTCGCTCATGCCGGTACGGGCCTCGAAGGCGGGGAACAGCACCGTTTCCTCCATCGACAGGTGGTGGGCCATGGCCGCCTGAAACTGGTCGAACAGCGTACGCGCGCTGTCCCAGTTTTTTTGCGCGGCGGCGGCTTCGGCGGAGGCGAACAAATCGTCGCAGGCGCGGTGGTCGCTACCCAGGAATTTCAGAATCGTGTCCATGTTAAACCCTCCATAAGATGATGAAAAAATACATGTTTAAGTATATCAGGACTTCCTAACCTGAAATTCTTCTTGACTACCATACAAGATGTCGTATGGTTCATGCACACAACACACAAGATGTTGTTTAAAAGGAGGATGGGATGAATTCAGTGATAGCAGCAATGCCAGGCGAAGTCATCAAGCGCGACGGCCAGCGGGCGCAATTCGATGTGGCGAAGATCCGTTCGGCCCTTCTGCGGGCCGGGCAAGCCAGCGGGGAATTCGGCGAGGCCGAAGCCGATTTGCTGACTGCCCAGGTGATGAAGGTGCTGATGCATAGCTTCCGCAACGCGCCGCCAGACATCGAGCGCATCCAGGATGTGGTCGAGCAAAGCCTGATCGCCGCCAATCACCTTCACACGGCACGCGCCTACATCGCCTATCGCGACAGCCACAAGAAACTGCGCGAGGATCGCAAGACCGTGGTGGATGTGGAAGCCTCGATCAACGAATACCTGTCGCGCCAGGACTGGCGCGTCAACGCCAACGCCAACCAGGGTTACTCGCTGGGCGGCCTCATCCTCAACGTCTCCGGCAAGGTGGTAGCGAACTACTGGCTCAACCACGTCTACCCGCCCGAATTGGGCGCGGCGCATCGCGACGGCTCGCTTCACATCCACGATCTCGACATGCTGGCGGGTTATTGCGCCGGCTGGTCGTTGCGCACCCTGCTGCATGAAGGCCTCAACGGTGTGCCCGGCAAGGTCGAGGCGGGACCGCCCAAGCACATGTCCTCGGCGGTCGGCCAGATCGTCAATTTCCTCGGCACGCTGCAGAACGAATGGGCCGGCGCGCAGGCCTTCTCCTCGTTCGACACCTACATGGCGCCGTTCATTCGCAACGATGCCATGACCTACGACCAGGTGCGCCAGTGCATCCAGGAACTGATCTACAACCTCAACGTGCCGTCGCGTTGGGGCACGCAGACGCCGTTCACCAACCTTACCTTCGACTGGACCTGCCCGGAGGACCTGCGCGAGCAGGTGCCGGTGATCGGCGGCAAGGAAATGCCCTTCAGCTACGGCGAACTGCAGGCCGAGATGGACATGATCAACCGTGCCTACATCGAGGTGATGACCACCGGCGACGCCAAGGGCCGCGTGTTCACCTTCCCCATTCCCACCTACAACATGACGCCCGATTTCCCCTGGGAATCGGAAAACGCCGAGCGCCTGTTCGCCATGACCGCGCGTTACGGCCTGCCGTACTTCCAGAACTTCATCAATTCCGAGATGAAACCGAACCACATCCGCTCCATGTGCTGCCGGCTGCAGCTCGACCTGCGCGAACTGCTGAAGCGCGGCAACGGCCTGTTCGGCTCGGCCGAGCAGACCGGTTCGGTCGGCGTGGTGACAATCAACTGCGCGCGGCTGGGCTACGAATACCCAGGTGACGAAGCCGCACTGCTGCGCCGTCTCGACGCGCTACTCGACATGGCGCGCAATGGCCTCGAGATCAAGCGCAAGGAAATCCAGCGCCTGATGGATAACGGCCTCTTTCCCTATACCAAGCGCTATCTCGGCACGCTGCGCAACCACTTCTCGACCATCGGCGTGAACGGCGTCAACGAGATGATCCGCAACTTCACCGCCGACGAACACGACATCACGACTGAATGGGGCCACGATTTTGCGGTGCGCCTGCTCGACCACATCCGTGGCCGCATCGCCGCGTTCCAGGAAGAGACCGGCCACATGTACAACCTGGAAGCCACCCCGGCCGAGGGCACCACCTACCGCTTCGCCAAGGAGGACGCCAAGCGCTACCCGGACATCCTGCAGGCGGGCACGGTCGATGCGCCGTATTACACCAACTCGTCGCAGCTGCCGGTGGGGTTCACCGACGATGCCTTCGAGGCGCTGGAGCGGCAGGACGACCTGCAGCGCAAATACACGGGCGGCACCGTGCTGCATCTGTACATGTCGGAACACATCTCGTCAGCCGAGGCCTGCAAGAAACTGGTGCGTCGTTCGCTGGAACGCTTCCGCCTGCCCTACATCACCATCACGCCGACCTTTTCGATTTGTCCCAAGCATGGCTACCTCGCCGGCGAACACGAGTTCTGTCCGGCATGCGACGAGGAAGCCCTGTCCCGCAAACGTGCCGTCGCTGTTTAACCCAAGGAGACCGAGATGAACGACATGACTGTTCCGACCCAAGCCCTGAACGCCGCCGCCCTGACGGACGCTGAACGCACCCGCTGCGAAGTATGGACCCGGGTGATGGGCTACCACCGTCCGACCAGCAGCTTCAACAAGGGCAAGAAGAGCGAGCACCGCGAGCGGCGCTTCTTCGTCGAGAGCCGTTGCAGAATGGGATGACCATGCTTCGTGTCGGCGGCTTCACGCCGCTGTCCACCACCGACTGGCCCGGCATGCTGGCTGCGGTGGTGTTCTGCCAGGGTTGCCCCTGGCGTTGTCGCTATTGCCATAATCCCGACCTGATTCCTGCGCGCGGCGAACACGAAATCCCCTGGGAGGCGGTGCTGGCCTTCCTGCATCGCCGTCAGGGACTGCTCGATGGCGTGGTGTTTTCCGGCGGCGAACCGACGCTGCAGACGAGCCTGACAGATGCGATGCATGAAGTGCGTGCGCTCGGATTCAGGATCGGCCTGCACACCGGCGGCATGTACCCGGAAAAACTGGAAGCCGTGCTGCAGCTGGTCGACTGGGTGGGGATGGACGTGAAGGCGCCGTTTGCGGCGTATCCGCGCATCACCGGCGCAGCCGGCAGCGGGGCGCGCGCATTGTCCGGTTTGCAGCAGGTGCTGGCGTCAGGGGTCGATCACGAAATCCGCACGACCGTGCATCCTGTATTGCTGAGTGATCCAGACCTGGCAGACATGGCGCGCGATCTTGCCGCGCGCGGCGTGAAGCATTATGTCCTCCAGGCTTTTCGTAGCCAGGGGTGCCAGGATAAAGGCTTGTGCGGGAACACGGAACGCGACCGTCCCTTGCAGGCGGTAGGCGACGATCTGGCCGGATTGTTCGAGGACTTCCTGGTGCGGACTTGACGTCGACCGATGCGCAGGAAAAGTGGCCACTGCAATGTCTTCGCAGAGTCTACATCGCCCCACAGGGGCGTGAGTTCGGCCATCAGCGCCGGCAGAGGGTCGTGTCCCTGCGCATCCTGAAACCGTTTCACTGCCGACCAGGTGGAGAGATACGCGATCAGCCGGGGCAGGCTCCACGCAACGTCGATTTGAAATGCGGGCGCCTCGATTTCCGTGAACGGGAATTTCAGGCTGCGATAGGCGTCGTCTATCAGCGCGCGTTCGGGCGGCCAGTAGGGGCCGACGGTCTCGGCATAGAAGCGCTGGAACGGCGCGTCCATTTCCCCCGGCAGCACCATGCGACCGTAGCCCCACAGGGCGAGTACGCCGCCGGGTTTCAGGACGCGCGCCACCTCGGCGTAAAAACGCGGCAGGTCGAACCAGTGTGCGGCCTGTGCGACGGTGACGAGATCGATGCTGCGGTCTGCCAGGCCGCTGGCTTCGGCGGGGGCGACCCGAAAGTCGATCGCGGGATGGGCGGCAGCGTGACGGATCTGCTCGGCCGAGGCGTCGGTGGCAACGACCTGCCGGAAATGCGGTGCCAGACCCAGCGCGGCCTGGCCGCTGCCAGTGGCGCAATCCCAGGCGGTCTCGCGCTCGGCGCATAAGGCGGCGAGCCAGGCGAACAGCGCAGCAGGATAGTCCGGACGATAGGCTGCGTAGCGGTCGGACGCTGAGGAGAAATGATCCTTGAATCCGCTCACGCCGGCAGCAGCGTCAGGCGCAGGTCGCCGCCTACCTGGCGCACGTCGCTCAAGCTGAATCGTGCGGCGTCGGCCAGCGAGGTGAGCGCCGGGTGCGCGAACAGTCCGCGCGCGGCGTCGCCCACTGCCATCGGCGCCATGTAGGCCACCCATTCGTCGACCAGCCCGGCGGCAAGCAGCGCGCCATTGAGTGCGGCGCCGGCTTCGACGTGTAGTTCGTTGACGCCGCGCTGCGCCAGCAGCGTGAGCAGCGCGGCGAGGTCGACGCGGCCGTCCGTTCCCGGCAACGCGATCACTTCCGCACCCGCCTGTTCGAGCGCGGCGCGCGCAGCAGGGTCGGCATGGTGACAGGCGATCAGCGCGGGGAGGATCGCTGCATCCGCGGGCGTATGCAGGGTCGAATCGACAACCACCCGCAGCGGCTGGCGACCGATATCCAGATCGCGCACATTCATGCGCGGATTGTCGGCCAGCACAGTGCCACTGCCGGTGAGGATGGCACAGGCGCGTGCACGCAGCCGCTGCACGTCGGCGCGCGCGGCCTCGCCGGTGATCCACTGCGACGCGCCGTTGGCGAGCGCGGTCTTGCCGTCGAGCGTCGAGGCGGTCTTGAGGCGCACCCAGGGACGCTGCCGCGTCATGCGCGAGATGAAGCCGGGATTGAGCGCGCGCGCCTCGGCCTCCATCAGCCCGATCTCGGCCTGGATGCCTGCCAGCGTCAGCATCGATATGCCGCCACCGGCGACCAACGGATTGGGATCGCTCATCGCTGCCACCACACGCGCGACGCCGGCCTGGATCAGCGCTTCGGCGCAGGGCGGGGTGCGGCCGTGGTGCGAGCAGGGTTCGAGCGTGACGTACACGGTGGCACCGCGTGCCGCCTCGCCCGCGGCTTGAAGGGCATGGATTTCGGCGTGCGGGGTACCGGCGCGTTCATGCCAGCCTTCGCCGATGACGCGCTCGTCCCTGACGATGACGCAGCCGACCCGCGGGTTGGGACTGGTGGTGTAAAGCCCGTGCGCGGCAAGCTGAAGCGCGCGGGCCATGTGCAGATGATCAGCGGCGGAATGACGGTCGGCACGCACGGCAGACTATTCGAAGAGGTCGTCCACGCCCTGCGGCGGCGTGCGTTCCAGGTCCTGCAGCATCTCGCGGAAATCGTCCGGGTCCTGGAAGCTCTTGTACACCGAGGCGAAGCGGATGTAGGCGATCTTGTCGAGCTTCTTCAGTTCGCTCATCACCAGTTCGCCGACTTCGCGCGCGGGCACTTCGCGCTCGCCCAGCGTCAGCAGGCGCTGACGAATGCGGTCGACCGCGGCGTCGGCCAGCTCGGTGGACACCGGGCGCTTGTGCAACGCGCGGCGGAAACCTTCGCGCAGCTTGGTCTCGGAAAAGTCCTCGCGCGTGCCGTTGGACTTGACGATCTGCGGCGGCCGCAGCTCGGCGGTCTCCCAGGTGGTGAAGCGCTTGTCGCACGCGGCGCAGCGGCGGCGGCGGCGAATCGCATCGCCCGCCTCATTGACGCGGGAGTCGATGACCTGGGTGTCGAGGGAACCGCAGAAGGGACACTTCATGCTGGTGAGTGGTAAGTGGTGTGTGGTGAG
>JAIBEL010000063.1 GCA_019459285.1 Rhizobium sp.
GAAATGTATGGTCCGCCCTGTCATTGCAAGGATCTTTAGCTTCTGACGAATGCAGTTTGCGTAAATGTATCCGGCCTCTCGCGAGTGGACTGCGGTTGCAGTCAGGCCCTGATGAGATCCGCACACTCTGTTTCCAAATAGCTTCCTCGGGCACGAAGCCCTCTTTCAGCCAGGATTTACAGAATGCCGATCAACTGTCTCGTCATCACCCTCGAACCTCGCAATCTGTCTGGCCCTCAGGAGCCGGAATGGCGATAGGCTATGCCGCTGGCTGGCGCATGTAAGTGGCGCCCGGCTTCGTGAGTATCACCCACACGATACGAGCCAGCTTCGCAGCCAAAGCAACAGTCACCTTGTTCACGTGCATTCTAAGCCGCAACTCATCAATCCAATGGCCAAGTCGATCCTTGTCCCGGTTGAGGTGCAACAAGCACGACCGGGCACCATGGATGAGCAATCGTCGAATATAATTGTTGCCACGTTTGCTGATGCCGAGGAGCGTTTGCTTTCCTCCGGTCGAGTACTGACGAGGGACCAAGCCTAACCAGGCTGCAACGTCCCGGGCCTTGGCAAATCGTGCGGGATTGCCGACTGCGGACAGAATAGCGGTAGCCCCAAGTGGGCCGATGCCTGGAATTGTCATCAGGCGCCTTGCACGCTCGTCGCTGTCTGCGACCTTCTCGATCTCCTCCGATACTTGCCGAATGCGTGCCTCCAGCCTGTGGAGATCATCATGAAGGTCGCGCAGAACGCAACGGGCCATTGGCGTCAGATCATTTTCCAAGTCTTCAATGACACGGCAGATGTCGAGTTTAAATACGCCAGCCCCCTGTCGCATCGCCACACCATGCTCGAGGCAGTAGGCACGCATTTGACAGATGAGGTTTGTCCGGGCCGACACCAGCCGACTCCGAACCCGGTGCAGCATCTGCAGGTCAACCTGGTCCGGCTGCTTGATGCCGACAAAACGCATGGTCGGCCTCGTTGCTGCTTCTGCGATTGCGGCGGCATCGATGATGTCGTTCTTGTTCGACTTCACATACGGCTTCACAAACTGTGCGGGAATGATGCGCACCGAATGCCCCATCGTCTGCAGCTTGCGCGCAAGCCACTGCGATCCTGGACAGGCTTCCATTCCCACGAGAGTGCGCGTCGCACGCTCGAAGAATTGAAGCAAAGTATCTCGTCGGAACTTCACTCGCTGAACGATCGCGCCTGAGCCATCAAGGCCGACGACATGGAACACATTCTTCCCAATATCTATTCCAAAAACAGCGCATTCACGCGGTTGATTGCGATCCATCACTCAGGCCCTCCTTTGTGCCTGCTCCCACTATGCTCTCGGG
>JAIBEL010000039.1 GCA_019459285.1 Rhizobium sp.
CCTGCCGTCCCCCTCCAACATTCCATCGCCGCTTGAACCGGAGACTTTCATGACCAGCCACGAAATCCTCACCACCTATGAATCGCTCTCCGAACTGACCGGCAGCATGCTGAATGCCGCCCGCCAGGGCGAATGGGATGATCTGGCCGTGCTGGAGCAACGTTGCCAGGCCTATGTCGGCAGCCTGATGCAAACCGATCGGGTTCGCCTGAACGAAAACGAACAACGCACCAAGGTCGCGATCATCCGCACCATCCTGCAGAACGATGCCCAGATCCGTGCGCTGGCCGAGCCACGCCTGCACGAATTGCAGCAGCGCCTGAGCCTGTCGCGTGCAAGCCAGCGTAGCGTCAAGGCCTACAACGCGCAGCGAACCTGACGCCTCCCCATGTTCCCGGTTCAGTTCATGGCTCGCATGATGGATGCCCCGCTCTCGCGGGACACCCCGCCGCGGCCCGTGTCCGGACTGGTGCCGGTACAGGCGGTTCTGAACGCCACCGAACGCGACCAGACCACTCCGCGTCCGACCTTCGAACACCTGGCCCTGGGCCAGACGCTGACCGGCCTGGTCAAGAGCCTGAGCAAGGGCCTGGCGCTGGTCGAGATCGACGGACAAACCGTTGCGATGCGGCTACCCTCCGAAACGGCGCCGGGCGATACGCTGCGCCTGCGCTTCGCCGGGCATATGCCGCAGCCCGTATTTCTGCTCGCCACCCCGCAAGCTGCCGCCAGCGACGCCCCGCAGTTGAGCCAGACGGCCCGCATGCTGAGCGACCTGATGCAGCATCTGCCGGGGCACAATGTCCTGCCCACGGTGACCCCGAACGGCCCCCTGCTCGACCAGCCGACCACGAACCCGGCCGTCATGGCACTTGCTCTGCGGACTGCGCTGGTCCGCAGCGGCCTGTTTTATGAATCCCACCTGGCCGACTGGGCAGTCGGCCAGGACAGTCTGGACGGCCTGATGCAGGAGCCGCAGAATCGACTCGCCGCGACGGAAACCGCGCGCGCCGCTGCCAGCCCCGCCGGCACGCTCGCCCTGCCCAATCCCGCCGAAGCAGCCGGCGACAAGCCGCTCAACCCCATGCACGCCCTGCTGTCGCAGCAATTGCAGGTACTGGAGTCCCCGCAATTCGTCTGGCGCGGGGAAGTCTGGCCGGGCCAGCCGCTGGAGTGGCAGCTGCGCCAGGAAACCGACCCCGAGCCGGGCCATGCGCGCGCCGAAGTGGCCGACGACGCCGGGACCGGCTGGGAATCGCAGCTCAAACTGAGCCTGCCGCAACTCGGCAACCTGACCGTGCACATCAAGCTCGATGCCCACCAGGCATTCAGCATCCGGATGGTGCCGGAACAGCCCGAATCCGAGACCCTGCTGCAGCGAAACCGGGGACAACTGGCGAAACGGCTGGCCGACGCCGGCTGCGCGCTCCACAGTCTGACGGTGCAACACGATGACGGCGCCTGACAAACAACGGGCCGCGGCGGCGCTCGCCTACCGGACTGGCGACGCGGCACCGCGCGTGGTCGCTAAGGGTCGGGGAATTCTTGCCGATACTATTATCGAGAAGGCGCGTGCGTCGGGCGTATACGTCCACGAATCGCGCGAGTTGCTGGCACTGCTGATGCAGATCGACCTCGACAGCCACATTCCGCCACAACTCTATATTGCGGTGGCGGAGTTGCTGGCCTGGCTCTACCACATGGAAGAATCCGATAAACAGGCACTGCCACATAACAACACTTGATCAGAATGGCTTCTCCATCCGAGCAACACGATCCCCATTCCTCCGAACACGACGGCCAGTTGGCACGCTTTACCCTGCATTCGCGCACAGAGATACTCTTCCTGCTGCGTGCGATCCAGAAACGCAAGCTGCTGGTCAATCTCGATCTGCCGGGCAGTCGGCAGATAATCGTCACCTCGGTGCTCAAGGTGAACGAATCCAGCAACACCCTGATCCTCGACAGCGGCCGGGGCGACGCGCTCAACCACGAGTTGCTGTCCGGCAAGGGCGCGGAGTTCGTCACCCAGCTCGACGGGGTATCCATCACCTTTGCCACCGGCCCGGTGACCTTGTGCGAATACGAGAAGCTGCCGGCGCTGCGCATCGCCCTGCCGCGCGCGATCATCCGCCTGCAGCGGCGCGAGCATTTCAGGGTGCCGATGCCCATCGCCAACCCGGTCAGGTGCATCGTGCCCGCCCTCTCGACGGAAGACAACGAACCGATCTCCGCGCACATCGTGGATATCGGCTGTGGCGGCGTGGCGCTGGCCGACACCAGCGGGCGCCTCGGCAATGCGGCCGGTCGCATCATGCCCGATTGCAAGTTGCTGCTGCCCGAGACGGAAGCGATCGTGACCACCCTCGAGGTTCGC
This sequence comes from Rhizobium sp., assembly GCA_019459285.1. Taxonomy (GTDB): domain Bacteria; phylum Pseudomonadota; class Gammaproteobacteria; order Burkholderiales; family Thiobacillaceae; genus Thiobacillus. Next base: position 2,378 of record JAIBEL010000039.1, read on the forward strand.
AATTCGGCCCAGATACGCTTGCAGAACGGGGCGTTCCAGACGCGCCTGGGCTGCAAGTTCATTAATCTACCCAACGACATGGCGGCCAAGCTGCAGCGCTTTGTCATGGATATCGAGCGTGCGCGGCGAAACAGCCTCTAAAACGCACGCCCACCCTACATGAATGCTTCAAGGAGACACCGCCATGCAAACGATCCAGCAGGAAATTGACGAACGGACCAATCTGACCAGTTCCAACAAACTGGAACTGCTGCTGTTTCGCCTGGGCGAGGACCCCGGTCTCGACCGCAACGAGCTGTTCGGCATCAACGTCTTCAAGATTCGCGAAATCATCCCCATGCCGACCATCACGGCCGTCGCCGGCTCGCCGCCCCACATGATGGGCGTGGTCGATCTGCGCGGCCAGATCCTGCCGGTCATCGACCTGCCGGCCGTGGCGGGCTGCACCCCGAAAACGGGCCTGAACATCCTGCTGATCACCGAGTATGACCGCAGCACGCAGGCCTTTGCCGTCGAATCGGTCGAGGACATCGTGCGGCTCGACTGGCGCCAGGTGCTGTCTGCCGAAGGCAATGGTGCGAGCGGCATGGTCACCAGCATCGCCCGCCTAGACGGCGAGAACAGCGATCGGCTAGCCCAGGTGCTCGACGTGGAAACGATTCTGCGCCAGGTCATGCCGTCGACCGAGCTGGAAATCGATCCCGACAATATCGGCCCGCATGTCGATCTCAAACCCGGCACCGTCATCCTGGCGGCCGACGACTCGCTGATCGCGCGCACGATGATCGAGCAGGGGCTGGAGGCCATGGGCCTGCCCTACATCATGTGCAAGACCGGAAAGGAAGCCTGGGACCAGTTGCAGGCCTTCTCCGCCAAGGCGCAGGAAGAAGGCAAAACCGTCCACGACAGGGTCGCCCTGGTGCTGACCGACCTGGAAATGCCCGAGATGGATGGCTTCACGCTGACCCGCAACATCAAGCAGGATCCGCGCTTCAGCGCCATTCCCGTGGTGATCCACTCCTCGCTGACCGGGTCGACCAACGAGGCGCACGTCAAAAGGGTCGGCGCAGATGCCTATGTCGCGAAATTCGTCGCCGAGGACCTGGCGAATGCGTTACGCCAGGCGCTGAGCACCGTGCACTGAGATGCAAGTTGCAGGAAGTCCATGTCCAGGACTGAAACCTGGGCGCCGCGTGAACCCTGTATCTTGAATCTTGCAACTTGAAGCCCCCGCGCGGAGCGGGGGCGCTCTGTTTTAGATGCCCATGTTCATGATTTCCTGATAGGCGGACACGAGCTTGTTGCGCACCTGCACGGTCTGCTGTAAGGCAATACTGGATTTCTGCAATGAAATCATGGCGTCGGAGAGGCTGACGCTGGGATCCCCCATCTCGAAGCGGTCGGCCAGCTTCTTCGATTGCAACTGGACCTCGTTGACCTGGTCGAGCGAGGATTTCAGCGCCGACTGGAAATCGACCGCGCCGGTAGCCGGCTTGGCCTGAAGGGCGCCCTCGCCTACCGGATTGGCGCCCGCGGGAGTGGCGCGGGCCGCGGCAGCCTTCAGCTGCGCCACCATCGCCTCGATCCTGCTGGTATCGATCATGCCTACGCTCATTGTGCCCTCCTTGTCTGTCCAGGCGGTTTCCCACGTGCCCACCTTACCAGCCAGGTGGCAAGCCATAAGCGCGATAAGCGCCTGAAACCGGCTTCTATTCCCCCGATTGAAAACCGTTGCACTGCCGATAATTCGTTCACATAGCGACATCCTCATGGGATCACATGGCATGAATACGGCAATCGAAAACAGGGCGCACCATGACGCCAGAACGATAGGGGCAAGATAATGGCGGGTGCAGGCGAAATGGTGGTTCCGGCCAACGTCATGGATTTCACACGGACGGCCGGCGGACGAAAAATCATGCTGATGCTGGGCGCGGCCGCAGTCATCGCGATCATGGCGGCCGTCTGGCTATGGGGGCAGCAGCCCACTTACCGCGTTCTGTTCGCGAACTTCAGCGACCGTGACGGCGGTGCGATCGTCGCCGAGCTCGAGAAAATGAACATCCCCTACAAATACGCCGAAGGCGGCGGCGCCCTGCTTGTGCCGGCCGACCGCGTCCACGACGCACGCCTGAAACTGGCTGCGCAAGGCCTGCCCAAGGGCGGCAATGTCGGCTTCGAACTGATGGAAAACCAGAAGCTGGGGGCCTCGCAGTTCCTCGAGCAGGTCAATTTCCAGCGCGCCATGGAAGGCGAACTGGCCCGTTCGATCGAATCCCTCTCGGCCGTGCAGGCCGCACGCGTGCACCTGGCCATGCCCAAGGACTCGATCTTCGTCTCCGAACAGAAACAGCCCACCGCCTCGGTGCTGCTCAACCTGCATCCCGGCCGCGTGCTGGATGCGCAGCAGGTCAGCGCCATCGTGCACCTGGTTGCCAGCAGCGTTCCTGAACTCTCGCCGAAGAACGTGACCATCGTCGACCAGAACGGCAACCTGCTGTCCGATACGACCCGGACGGCCAGCGCCAACGGCATGGACCCGAGCCAGGTCAAGTACGTGCAGGACTACCAGCAGAGCGTCGCCAAGCGGATCGAATCCATCATCTCCCCCATCGTCGGCGCGGAAAACGTGCGGGCCGAAGCGACGGCCGACATGGACTTCTCACGCAGCGAGCAGGCGGTCGAGTCCTACAAGCCTAACCAGACGCCCGATGCCATGGCCATCCGCAGCCAGCAGACCAGCGAATCGCAGAACGGCAGCGCCAGTCCTTCCGGCGTGCCGGGCGCGCTGACCAACCAGCCGCCGGCCCCGGCCACTGCCCCGATCACGGTACCCGGCCAGAAGACGCCTGCCGCAGCCGTGCCGGCCGCCCCGGCCACCAACACGCGCAAGGATTCCACCGTCAACTATGAAGTCGACAAGACCATCCAATACGTGCAGAAGGCGGGCGGCGGCCTGAAGCGCCTGTCGGTTGCCGTGGTCGTCAACTACCGGAAAACCGTCGGCAAGGACGGCAAGGTCGTCATGAAGCCCCTGAGCCCGTCCGAAATCACCCAGATCACCAATCTGGTCAAGGAAGCCATGGGCTACAGCCAGGAGCGCGGTGACACTCTCAACGTGGTGAACAGCTCTTTCGCAAGCGAGCCGGCGGAAATCATCCCTGACGTGCCGCTGTGGAAACAGCCCCAAACCATCGACCTGGCCCTGCAGACGGGCAAATACCTGTTGATGGCCGTGGCGCTGCTGCTGCTGTATCTGCGCATACTCAAGCCGATGCTGAAAAAGATCGCCGAATCGCCTGCACTGCCCGCGCCCGGCCACGATGCCCTCCTCCAGCACGGCGCCACCGGCGAAATGATGGCGCTCCCCGGCCAGCGCAACTATCAGGAAAACCTCTCGCGGGCCCAGAAACTGGCCAGCGAGGATCCGCGCGTCGTCGCCAATATCGTCAAAACCTGGGTAGGCAGCCATGAGTGAAATCGGCATCACCAAGGGCGCGATCCTGATGCTCGCGCTGGGCGAGGAAGGCGCGTCGGAAGTCATGAAATTCCTGGGGCCGCGCGAAGTCCAGAAACTGGGCGAGGCGATGACCAGCATGAAATCCATTGCCCAGGAGGAAGTGGAGAACGTGCTGCATGATTTCAACTTGGTGGCCGAGCAGAATTACTCGCTGGGAGTGGATTCCGACGACTATATCCGCAGCGTATTGAAGAAAGCGCTGGGCGACGACAAGGCGAACTCGCTGCTCAACCGCATCCTCGGCGGCGGCGGCGATGCCAGCGGGATCGAAAGCCTGAAGTGGATGGACGCCGAATCGGTGGCCGACCTCATCCACAGCGAACACCCGCAGACCATCGCGACCATCCTGGTCCACCTGGAGCGCGACCAGGCGTGCGAAGTGCTGGGCTGCTTCACCGAGCGCCTGCGCAACGACGTGCTGCTGCGTATAGCCACGCTTTCCGGCGTGCAGCCCGCCGCGTTGCGCGAATTGAACGACGTCCTGACCAAGCTGCTGTCCGGCAGCGACGTCCTGAAGAAACAGCCGATGGGCGGCACGCGCGCGGCCGCCGACATCCTCAACTTCATGAGCGGCGACAACGAGCAGTCCGCCATGGAGTACCTGAAGAGCTACGACCCCGACATGGCGCAGAAGATCATGGACGAGATGTTCGTGTTCGAGAACATCATGGACATCGAGGATCGCGGCGTCCAGCTGTTGCTGCGCGAAGTGCAGTCCGACTCGCTCATCATCGCGCTCAAGGGCGCGTCGGAGGAGATGCGCGAGAAAATCTTCAAGAACATGTCGCAACGTGCCGCTGAAATGATGCGGGAAGACCTGGAATCCAAGGGTCCGGTGCGCCTGTCCGAAGTCGAGGCGCAGCAGAAGGAAATCCTGATGATCGTCCGCCGCCTGGCCGACGAAGGTCAGATCTCGCTGGGCGCCAAGGGAGAGGAACAGTATGTCTAGTGTCATGTCCAGCGTGGACCAGGCCGCCTGCCAGCCCTGGGAGATGACCAGCTTCGATGCCCACCTGCATCCGGCAAAGCATGCCGGCCACACCGCCGTCGTCCTGCCGACGATCGAACAAATCACCGCCATCCAGGAACAGGCAAGGCAGGAAGGCTACCAAGCCGGCCATGCCGAAGGGCTCGCCGCCGGGCGCGAAGAGGCCGCCCGCGAAGCGGCCCGGTTGCACGATCTGGCCAACACCTTCTCGACCGAGGTCGCCCAGGCCGATGAAATCATTTCCCAGCAAATCCTCGACCTGTCGATCGATCTGGCCCGGGCATTGTTGAAATCGGCGCTGGCGATCCGCCCCGAGCTGGTCATTCCCATCGTCAAGGAAGCGGTGCGTTACCTGCCGGTTCTGCACCAGCCGGCCCTTCTGTTCCTGAATCCGGCCGACGCCTTGCTGGTCAAGGCAAGGATCGGCGACGAGCTCGAAAAAATGGGCTGGCAGCTTGCCGACGACGGGCAGCTCGAACCCGGCGGCTGCCGCGTGGAAACGGCCAGCAACCAGATCGATGCCTCGCTGCCCACCCGCTGGCAGCGCCTGACCGCGGCGCTCAGCAAGAACTCGGACTGGCTGGCCGCCTGATGGAGATGGACACGCATGCCCACAGCACCCGCTGGAAGGCCTACCTGCAGGACTGCGGGGAACTGCTGGCGATCGCCGAACCCATGCAGATATCCGGCCGCGTCACCCGGGTGGCCGGGCTGGTGATGGAAGCTGTCGGGCTGAAACTGCCGGTTGGCAGCGCCTGCACCGTGCCGCTGCCCAACGGCTCAAGTCTTGAGGCCGAGGTGGTGGGGTTCGCGGGAGATCATGTGTTCCTCATGCCGCAAAGCGACGTCGAGGGCATCGTCCCCGGCGCACGCGTGTTCCCGGTGGAGGTCATTCCCACCCTGCCTCGCGCCGGCCAGGTCAATCATCCGCGTCGGCGGCCCAGCGACCGCACCCGCCATCTGCCGGTCGGCGAGGGATTGCTGGGGCGCGTGCTCGACAGCGGCGGCCGTCCGCTCGACGGTCTCGGCCCGGTCCACGCCTCGGCCACCGCGCCCCTCAACAACCGCGCCGCCAACCCGCTGGCGCGCGCGCCCATCACCGACATCCTCGATGTCGGCGTACGCGCGATCAACAGCATGCTGACCGTCGGCCGCGGCCAGCGCATGGGCCTGTTCGCCGGCTCCGGCGTCGGCAAGAGCGTGCTGCTGGGCATGATGGCGCGCTACACCAGCGCGGACGTGATCGTGGTCGGCCTGATCGGCGAACGCGGCCGCGAGGTCAAGGAATTCATCGAGCAGATTCTCGGCGCGGATGGCCGGGCGCGCGCCGTGGTAGCCGCCGCGCGGGCCGACACGCCGCCGCTGATGCGGCTGCAGGGCGCGGCCTACGCCACCTCGATCGCCGAGCATTTCCGCGACCAGGGCAAGAACGTGCTGCTGATCATGGATTCGCTCACCCGCTATGCCATGGCGCAGCGCGAGATCGCGCTGGCGATCGGCGAGCCGCCCGCCACCAAGGGCTACCCGCCTTCGGTGTTCGCCAAGCTGCCGGCGCTGGTCGAACGCGCCGGCAACGGCAAGCCGGGCGGCGGCTCGATCACCGCCTTCTATACCGTGCTCACCGAAGGCGACGACCAGCAGGACCCGATCGCCGACGCCGCGCGCGCCATTCTCGACGGCCACATCGTGCTGGATCGTTCGCTGGCCGAAAGCGGACACTACCCGGCCATCAACATCGAGCAATCGATCAGCCGCGCCATGCACAGCATCACGACGCTGGAGCAGCAGCAGCTCGCGCGCCGCCTGAAGAAATTGTATTCGCGCTACGAGCGAAGCCGCGACCTGATCAACGTCGGCGCCTACGCGGCCGGCACCGACCCGCTGCTGGACGAGGCCATCCGGCTGCAAACCGGCATGGAGGCCTTTCTGCAGCAAGCCATTCACGAACGCGCCGACGTCCAGGAAAGCCTGGCCGATCTCGCAGCCCTGTTCCAATAACCCCCCGACGAATCGAGCACATTGAATGGCTTCTCCCTCCGCTCTCAACACCCTGATCGACCTGGCGCACAAGGAAACCGACGAGGCCGCCAAGCAGCTGGGCCTCGCCCTGCGCGTCGGCGACGAAGCGGTGCAGAAACTCGATCTGCTGCTGCAGTACCGCAACGACTATGCGGAACGCTGCCAGAGCAGCCTGACCAGCGGGATCAGCACGACGCATTTCAACAACTTCCAGATGTTCATGCACAAGCTCGACCACGCCATCTCGGGCCAGCAGAAGGTCGTCAACGACACCCAGCTGCGGATTGCCCAGGCACGTGCCGCCTGGCAGGCCTGCGAGCAGAAGAAAATGTCCTTCGTCACGCTGGCCGAACGCGCGAACAAGGAACAGTCCCGCCGCGACCTGTGGCGCGACCAGAAGCAGAACGACGAGCATGCCGCCCGGCGCTCGCAACACAAAAGAACTCCTTCCTGAGACAGGACCGACGCCATGAATGCGACCCCCATGAATCCCACGTCCAGCAATGCCGTTCAGCCCGCGCCGCAGGCCGGAAAATCGGCAGACGCCGGTACGCCGGACGTTCCGTTCAGCCAGGTGCTGTCCAGCGAGATCGCCCAGACCCGTAAAAGCGATGCGGCCCAGGAAAGCGGCCATGCCGACGCAAAGCCGGATCCATCCGCTTCCCGCCCTGCCAGGTCGGCCGAAGGCAAGACCGATTCCACGCAGGCGGCCAAGGCGGGCGAGAAAACCGAGCGTGACCATGACAAGAAAGGTGAGACGGACGCTGCAGAGGCGGCCACGGTCGCACCGGAAACCCTGCTCGGTCTGCCGATCGGCCCGGATGCATTCAAGCCGACCGTGGTCCCCGTCGGGACGAAAGCCGCCACCGAAAGCGCCGTTCCGGAAACGGCATCCGACCGCAGTGCGGCTGCCGGCCCTGCCTTGGGTACACCGGGCGTATCCGCCCAGGATGCCCGCAAGGGCCGCGCCATTCCGCTCACGCAGACCGTGCAACAAGCCGCGCAACACGATGCCCGCCAGGCTGGCAACGAACGCGGCACGCAAAAACTCGACCCGCGCCTTGCCGGCCAGGAAGACATGCATGCTGCAGCCGGAGCTGCACGGACGGCCGCGCCGGCCGATGCCGCCGCCGCGTTCCAGGGACAGCTGGCGGCCGCCCGGCACGCCGACGCCGTGAAGACGGGCGACATTCCATCGGATCTCGTCGGCAATCCTGCACTGCGGACAACCCCGCACGCATCGGTCGACACCCAGCTCGCCCCAGCCGACGCGTCGTCCTCCCGCCTGGCCCCCTCCGTCGGTACGGCGGCCTGGGGCCAGGCGCTGGGCGATAAACTGGTGTGGATGGCATCGGGATCCCAGCAAACCGCCTCGCTCACGCTCAACCCGCCCAACCTCGGACCGCTGCAGATTGTGGTGCATGTCACCAACGACCAGGCCACGGCCAGCTTCTTTTCCGCCCAGCCCGAAGTGCGCCAGGCCCTGGAAGCGGCCTTCCCGCGGCTGCGCGAAATGATGAGCGACGCCGGCATCCAGCTTGGGCAGGCGACGGTCAGCGCGGATACGCCGCAGCAAAACAGCACGCCCGACCGCCAGCCGCAACGCATCGCGCTTCCGTTCTCCGGCGCGGACCACGCCGCATCGGCCGGCCTGCAGGCTGTTCAGACGCCGACCCGCCAATCCGGGCGCGGCCTGGTCGACACCTTCGCCTGACCGGGCAGGCGTGACATCACACGATATGCGTCCCTTTTCCCCCTCTTTTTACCGAATCGAAGACGCATGTTCCTTTTCATAATGACAAACATCTGCCACCCATTGCACATGTAGAGGAAAGCAACAATGGCCGCACCTGCCGTACCTGTCGAATCGTCCGAAGCCGAGGAAATCGTCCCGGCCAGGAAATCGAAAAAGAAGCTGTTCATCATCGCAGGCGCCCTCGTGATCCTGCTGGGCGGCGGCGGCGCAGGCGCGTGGTTCTTCATGCATGGTTCGCATGACTCCAAGGAAAAGACTGTCGAACCGGCCAAACCCCCGGTGTATCTGCCGCTCGAAACCTTCACCGTCAATCTGCAGGGAGGCGAGCAGTATCTGCAGACCGATATCACGCTACAGGTGGCCGATCCGGCCGAGGTCGAGTCCATCAAGCTGCATATGCCACGCGTGCGCAGCCGTCTGCTGACCCTGCTCTCCAGCAAGCAGGCTGACGAGCTGATCACGCCGGACGACAAGAAAAAGCTGGCGCAGGAAATCCTGGCGCAGATCAAGCTGCCGTTCGATCCCAACGGCAAACCGCAACAGGTGGACGACGTCCTGTTCACCACGTTCGTGATCCAGTAAGTAGACCCCATCCATGGCCGACAACTTTCTTTCGCAGGACGAAGTCGATGCGCTGCTGAAAGGCGTGACAGGCGAAGTCGACGAGGCGCCGGTCGAAGAGGATCATTCGGGCGCACGCCCCTATAACCTCGCCACGCAGGAACGCATCGTGCGCGGCCGGATGCCGACGCTCGAGATCATCAACGAGCGCTTTGCGCGCCTGCTCCGCATCGGCCTCTACAATTTCCTGCGGCGCGGGGTGGAGATCTCGGTCGGCCCGGTGCGCGTATCGAAATATAGCGAGTTCATCCGCAACCTGGTGGTGCCCACCAACCTCAACCTGGTGCAGTTCAAGCCGTTGCGCGGCACGGCCCTGATGATCTTCAATCCGGACCTGGTCTTCCTCATGGTCGACAACCTGTTCGGCGGCGACGGGCGTTTCCATACCCGGGTCGAAGGACGCGACTTTACCCAGACCGAACACCGCATCATCCAGCGCATCCTGAACATCGTCTTCGAGGCCTATTCGAAATCCTGGGAGCCGGTCTATCCGATCGAGTTCGAATTCATCCGCTCGGAAATGAACACCCAGTTCGCCAACATCGCCACCCCGAACGAAGTGGTGGTGGCGGTCACTTTCGCCATCGAGCTCGGGCAGATCAGCGGTGAAATGCATATCTGCATGCCGTATTCGATGATCGAACCGATCAAGGATCTGCTCACCAGCAGCCTGCAGGCCGAAAACCTGGAAGTCGACAAGCGCTGGATCCGGCTCATGCGGCAGCAGATCCAGATGGCGGAAGTCGAAATCGTCGCCGATTTGGGTACGGCCGCTGTCAGTCTGCGCGACATCGTCGACATGAAAGTCGGCGACGTCATCCCGCTCAACATCCCCGCAACGATCGAAGCCAAGGTGGATGGCGTCCCGGTCATGGAATGCGCATACGGAAAGTTCAACGGTCAATACACCCTGCGGGTCGAGAAACTGCTGTCGACCAGCACGAGCGACCCGCAATCAGGAGATCAACATGTCTGAAGACATCACCCAAACCATCGCCGAAGACGACTGGGCGGCCGCCATGGCCGAACAGGCCACGCCTGCTGCCGTCCAGTCGAGTCCTGAAATCTTTCCGGAACTGTCGGGCAACACTGCCGCGGGCGGACTGGCCAAGGACATCGACTTCATCCTGGACATCCCGGTCCTGCTGACCGTGGAACTGGGGCGGACCAAGATCGCGATCAAGAACCTGCTCCAGCTGGCACAGGGGTCGGTGGTCGAACTCGACGGACTGGCGGGCGAACCGATGGACGTGCTCGTCAACGGCTGTCTGATCGCGCAGGGCGAAGTGGTGGTGGTGAACGACAAGTTCGGCGTGCGTCTCACCGATATCATCACACCGGCCGAACGGATCCGGAAACTCAACAAATGAAGCGTTTCGCCGCAAGCGTCGCATCGACTCTGCCGATCCTGGCACAAGCCGCCGATGCCGTTGCGCCGGCTCCCGCGGTCTCGGCCGCCGGCAGCCTGCTCCAGGTATTCATCGGCCTCGTCGCCGTACTGCTACTGATTGCCGCCACGGCCTGGGTCGCCAAGCGCTTCGGGGTCACCCGCGGCGGCGCGTCCAACGTGCTGCAGGTGATTAGCAGCGCATCCGTCGGCGCACGCGAGCGGGTCGTGGTGGTCGAGGTGGGCGAATCGTGGCTGGTGGTCGGGGTAGCTCCCGGCAGCGTCAATGCCCTGATGACCCTGCCCCGCGGCGAAATCCAGTCCACGCCTGCCTCCTCCCTCAACACCAGTTTTGCGGCAGGTCTGCAACAGTTGATCGAGAAACGCCGTGGAAAATAAGCTGTATCGCCGCATGATGCATGCGTTGCTCATGCTGTCCGCCCTGCTGTTGCCCTCGTTGGCGCAGAGCGCAGGACTGCCCGCCTTCACCAGCACCCCCAGCGGCGGCGGTCAGACCTACACGCTGAGCCTGCAAACCCTGCTGCTGCTCACCTCGCTATCCTTTCTGCCGGCTGCGCTGCTGATGATGACCAGCTTCACCCGCATCATCATCGTGCTGTCGCTGCTGCGCCATGCACTGGGCACCCAGTCGTCGCCGCCGAACCAGGTGATGATCGGCCTGGCGCTGTTTCTGACCCTGTTCGTGATGGGACCGACCCTCGACAAGATTTACACCGAAGCCTATCAGCCGCTTTCCGAGAATCGCATCCAGATGGGCGAGGCGCTCGACAAGGGGGCCGTGCCGCTGCGCGCGTTCATGATGAAGCAGACGCGCGAAACCGACCTCGCCCTGTTCGTGAAGATGTCCGGTTCGGCCGCACCGAAAACCGCGGCCGACGTGCCGATGCGCGTGCTGATCCCGGCCTACATCACCAGTGAACTCAAGACCGCCTTCCAGATCGGCTTTGCCGTGTTCATCCCCTTCCTCATCATCGACATGGTCGTCGCCAGCATCCTGATGGCGATGGGGATGATGATGGTGTCGCCCTCCATCGTTTCGCTGCCCTTCAAGATCATCCTGTTCGTCCTGGTGGACGGCTGGAACCTGCTGCTGGGTTCACTCGCGCAAAGCTTCTACTAACGGAGATCCGCCATGACGCCAGAAAGCGTAATGACCCTGGGCCGCACCGCACTGGAGATGACCATCCTGGTGGCCTCCCCTGTCCTGCTGGTCACCCTGGTAGTCGGTCTGATCGTCAGCGTCTTCCAGGCCGCCACGCAGATCAACGATGCCAGCCTTTCGTTCATTCCCAAGGTCATCGCCGTGCTCGCCACGTTTGCCATTGCCGGCCCGTGGATGCTGACGGTCATGACCGACTACATGCGGCGCGTATTGACCGACCTGCCCGGAATCATCGGCTAGCACCGTTAAACGCCCATGATCAGTCTCACCGACGCCCAGCTCAACGCCTGGCTGATCAGTTTCATCTGGCCCCTCACCCGCATATTGGGCCTGATCATGTTGGCGCCGGTATTCGGCCACAGTTCCGTGCCGCGGCGCGTCAAGATCGGACTGGGCGTATTCATCGCCCTGATCATCGCGCCCACGCTGCCGCCCATGCCCGATGTCGGACTGGGCTCCTGGTATGGTCTGTTCATCCTGATCCAGCAACTGCTCATCGGCATGGCGATCGGCTTCATCATGCGCGTCGTGTTCGCCGCGGTCGAGGCGGCGGGTGAGATCGTCGGCCTGCAGATGGGCCTGGGGTTTGCGTCCTTCTTCGATCCGCAAAGCGCCGGACAGACGATCGTGATTTCCCAGTTCTTCAATCTCCTGGCCTCGCTGCTGTTCCTCGCAGTCAATGCACATCTGCTGCTGCTGGGCATCCTCGTCGAGAGTTTCAAGAGCCTGCCCATCAGCCCGCAGCCGCTTTCCGCGGCAGGCTTCTACAGCGTCGCCAACTATGGCTCCGTGGTGTTTTCCGTCGGTCTGCAACTGGCGCTGCCGCTGATCGCCATCCTGCTGATGACCAACCTGGCGCTCGGCATCCTCACGCGCTCGGCCCCCCAGCTCAATATCTTTGCGATCGGTTTTCCCATCACCCTGGGGGTGGGGCTGATTGCGCTGGACATCACCCTGCCCTACTTCACGCCCCAGTTCGAGCACATGTTCAGGAACGGTTTCGCAGCCACGACGGCGGTCATCCGGGCGCTGCACCCATAGCGAGACAAAAGGTCCAAGACGCACGTCGCAAGGAAAACCCTGCAACGTGTGTCTTGGACCTTGATTCTTCTACCTGTCAGAAACCGAGACTGTCGAGCAGATCGTCGACCTGGCTCTGGTCGGCCACCACATCGCTCTTGTTCGTGGGATCGATCTGTGGGCCGTTGAGCAGGCCGCTGCTGGATTCCCGCTTCACTTCGGCCGGCGCATAGTCGATCAGCAGTTGCACCAGCTGTTGCTCCAGGTTGTGCGCAAGGTCGGTCACCTTGCGGATCACCTGCCCGGTCAAGTCCTGGAAATCCTGCGCCATCATGATGTCCAGCAACTGTTGCTTGGTGGCGCTGGTGTCGTTGCGCATGTCCGCCAGGCATTGCATGGTCATGGTCGCCATGTCGCGGTAATTGGCCTCGGAAAACGGCGCCTTGAAGGCGGCCTGCCAGCCATTCAGGATTTCGTCGGCGCCCGCATCGATGCGTTCCTGCATGGGAATGGCTGCATCCGTGGCGTTGAGCACACGCTGCGCCGCCTGTTCGGTCATGCGCGCCACGTAATTGAGGCGTTCCCGTACGTCGGGAATATCCGTCGTCGCCTTTTCCAGTACCTTGTCCAGGCCGAGCTCGCGCAGACTGTCGTGCAGTGTGCGGGTAATCTGCCCAACCCGCGCCAGCATCTCCTCCGACTCGCAGCCCTCGGGGCTCGCGGCGTGCGATACGGTCACGGCTACAGCGGAGCCGACGAATTGCGTTTCCACGTCAGGCTCCCGCTTTGTCGAGTTTTTCGAATATCTTCGAGAGTTTCTCGTCGAGTGTGGCCGCAGTGAAAGGTTTGACGACGTAGCCGCTGGCGCCGGCCTGCGCCGCAGCGATGATGTTTTCCTTCTTGGCTTCGGCCGTCACCATCAGGACTGGCAGCTTTGAGAGGGCGGCATCGGCACGGATGTTCTGCAGCATGGTCAGGCCATCCATGTTCGGCATGTTCCAGTCGGACACGACGAAATCGAAATTACCGGCACGCAGCTTGGCCAGGCCGTCGGCACCGTCTTCCGCTTCTTCAACGTTGGAGTATCCCAGTTCCTTGAGCAGATTGCGCACGATGCGGCGCATCGTGGAAAAGTCGTCGACAACCAGGAATTTCGTGTTCGGATCGGCCATGCAGTACTCCATTGGTGCAGTTCATTGTTACTGGATTAATCGGCATTGCGGCGTCAAACTTAAGCGTGAAATCCGCCTGCGCAACGGGTATAAACGGACGTTTACACCCGCATCGCGCGGTTCCCATGCGCCGCAAAAAACTCCATCACCCGGCCCGGCAATTCGTGCAGCGGGGCCACCTCATGCGTGGCCCCGCTGGCAATGGCTTCCTTGGGCATGCCGAACACCACGCACGATGCCTCGTCCTGCGCCAGGTTGTAGGCGCCGGCCTTTTTCATTTCCAGCATCCCCGCCGCGCCGTCCTTGCCCATCCCGGTGAGGATGACACCGACCGCATTCTTGCCCGCGCTGACGGCCGCCGAATGGAACAGGACGTCGACGGAGGGACGATGGCGGTTGACCGGCGGTCCCTGGTCGAGCTTGGTCATGTAGTTGGCTCCGCTGCGCACCAGCATCAGATGGGAATGCCCCGGCGCGAGGTAGGCATGGCCGGGCAGCACCCGCTCCCCGCCCTCGGCTTCCTTGACGGAAATCTTGCAGAGCTTGTCGAGCCGGTTGGCGAACGAACGGGTAAAACCCTCCGGCATGTGCTGGGTGATCAGGATACCTGGGCAATCGGAGGGCAGCTGGATCAGGAAATCCTTGATGGCTTCGGTGCCGCCGGTGGAGGCGCCAATGATGATCAGTTTCTCGCTGCTGGTCAGCGGGTTGCGCAACGGCGCCAGCGGTCCCGCTGCATGCGCCAGGGTGGAGCCCGGCGTGCGTTGCTTGATCCGGGCCCGCGACGCGATGCGGATCTTCTCCGCGATCAGGTCGGTGTATTCCAGCATGCCGCTCTGGATCGAGATCTTGGGCTTGGTGACGAAATCCACCGCCCCCAGTTCCAGCGCCCGCATGGTGATCTCGGAACCGCGCTCGGTCAGCGTCGACACCATGAGCACGGGCATCGGACGCAGGCGCATCAGTTTCTCGAGGAACTCCAGGCCGTCCATCTTCGGCATTTCGACATCCAGCGTCAGGACGTCCGGGTTGGTCTGCTTGATCAGATCGCGCGCCGCCAGCGGATCGGGGGCCACGCCCACAACATCCATGTCCGGCTGGCTGTTGATGATCTCCTTCATCACGCCCCGGATCAACGCCGAGTCATCCACGATCAGAACCTTGATTTTCGTCATGCTAAATTCCGGGTCTCATCCCTGCCGGCGGTCAGAACAAATCGATCTCGCCAACCACTTCATTGGTCTTAAGCCGGCTCGCGTAATCCTGCTCGCGTTTCACCAGCGTGTAATTGTTGAGTTGCTTGAGTTTTTTTACGAGGACCTTGCCGGTCTGCGGAAAGAAATACACCTTGCGCGGGTGCACGTCGTTCAGGTCCTCCGCCACCACGCGGATGTTCTCCGCCTTCAGGAAATCGCGCACGAACTGGGCATTGCGTTCGCCCACGTTCATGCTGGTGAAGCCGCGCAGGACATTGCCGCCGCCGAACACCTTGGCCTCGAGATTGTCGCGACGGGCGCCCGCCTTGAGCAGCTGGTTGATCAGCACCTCCATGGCATACGCCCCGTAGCGCATCGATGCCGACATCGGATTGCCGGCTTCCCCGCCCCCGTCGGGCAGCATGAAATGGTTCATGCCGCCGATCCCCGACACCTTGTCCCGGATGCACGCCGCCACGCAGGAACCGAGCACGGTAACGATCAGCATGGGACGATTGGTGAAGTAATACTCGCCGGGCAATATCTTGGCGGCCTCGCAGTCGAAGGTCCGGTCGTAATACAGGTTGGTCGCAAGCTGCTCTTCGATGGCAGGATTCATGCGTGTTTCCTTGCACCGCCATGACGGGGATTCAACTCATACACCGTCTTGCCGCGCAGCTTGAAGGCGTCCGACGCGTACATGAAGTTTTCGGAATGCCCCGCGAACAGCAGCCCTTCCGGCTTCATCAGCGGAACGAAGCGTTCCAGAATCCGGCTCTGCGTCGGCTTGTCGAAATAAATCATCACATTGCGGCAGAAAATCACGTCGAACGGCCCGCTGAGCGGCCAGCTGCTGGCCAGCAGATTGAGGGGTTTGAACGTGATCAGCTGGCGAATTTCGGGGCGTACCCGCACCAGGCCGGAACGCTCGCCCTTGCCGCGCTGGAAGAAACGTCTGACCCGATCCTGCGCCATCTTGTCGATGCGATCGATCGGATATACCCCGTTCGCCGCCGTCTCGAGCACATTGGTGTCGATGTCGGTGGCCACGATGCTGACCGGGGGCGTGAGCGTCCCGAATGCCTCGCATACCGTCATGGCGATCGAATACGGCTCCTCGCCGGTCGAACTGGCCGAGCACCAGATCGAAAGCGGCGCCTTCATGCCGAGCATGTGCTCGGCGAGTATCGGAAAGTGATGCGCCTCGCGGAAGAACGAGGTCAGGTTGGTCGTCAGCGCGTTGGTGAACGCCTCCCATTCGTCGCTGTCGCGTCCGTTTTCGAGTTCGTCGAGGTATGCCTCGAAGGAATTCAGGCCCTTTGCCCGGAGGCGGCGCGCCAGGCGGCTATAGACCATCTCCTGCTTGCTGTCGGTCAGCGCAATCCCGGCCTGCCGGTAGATCAACGACCGTATCCGGGCGAAATCGCGCGGGGTGAACGCAAATACCTTGGCGCTGTCTGGCGTGTTCTTCAATGCGGGCTTCATGTCGAAATGTGCGTCCAATCTATGTTGCGTTCCAGGCTGAACGCACGAATCAAACCAAGCCCGATTTCTCTGTTCTGGACCATTCCGTCACACGCCACGCCCGCCGGATTCATCCGGCGGAAACATCCAACCATCTATCCGTCTACGCTGCCAGGCTTTCCGCTACGGCGGGCTGCGGACGGGACCCCATGGTTGCCGTGGCTTGGCGACTGCCGCCACTCGACTTGTGCCCCACCCGGACCAGCTTGAAAGTCTTGACCAGTTCGGCCAGCTTGCCTGCCTGATCCTGCAAACTCTCGGCCGCAGCCGCCGCCTCTTCGACCAGGGCTGCGTTCTGCTGGGTCATTTCGTCCATCTGGCCGACGGCCTGGTTGATCTGTTCGATGCCTGCGCTCTGTTCCTGGCTCGCCGTGGCGGTTCCGCCGATGATATCCGCCACCAGCTGCACCGAGGTCACGATATCTTCCATCGCCTCGCCCGCTTCGTCCACCAGTTTCCTACCGGTCTCGACTTTCTCAACCGAGTCCTCGATCAGTGATTTGATCTCCTTGGCAGCACCCGCCGACCGCTGGGCGAGGTTCCTCACTTCGGAGGCGACGACGGCAAAGCCGCGCCCCTGTTCGCCCGCTCGCGCTGCTTCGACAGCGGCGTTCAAGGCCAGGATGTTGGTCTGGAAGGCAATGCCGTCGATGACGCCGATGATGTCGGCAATCTT
>JAIBEL010000031.1 GCA_019459285.1 Rhizobium sp.
CCGCGGGCCAATTTGGCACCCCCCGGCGGGGGGCTAGCGGCCGGGGGGGCCTGGCCGGGGCCGCTGGTGGCGGGCGGGCCAACTCGGGGGGTGTTTACCCCCCCCCCCAAAAAAAGGCCCCCCAAACCACCCAAACCCGCGGGCTAACGCCCAAAAATTTTGCGCCCGGGGGTTCGGGGGGGCCCCCGCCCGCAGCGCCCGCCGCCGCCATCCTTCCACCCTGATCGACCTTGCCACCGGAACGATACTTCGCCCCTGATGTCCGCCACCCCCCCCGATACCGCTGCCGTCAAAATCTGGCTGCTCGACCTGCAGGCACGCATCGTCGCCGCACTGGAAACCGCCGACGGCCTGCCCTTCCGTACCGATGCCTGGGAACGTCCCGAAGGCGGCGGCGGCATCTCGCGGCTGATCGAGGAAGGCCAGGTATTCGAACGCGGGGGGGTGAATTTCTCGCATGTGCTCGGCAGCCAGCTGCCGCCCTCGGCCAGCGCGCATCGCCCGGAACTCGTCGGCCGCCGCTGGGAGGCGATGGGCGTGTCGCTGGTGCTGCACCCGCGCAATCCCTATGCGCCGACGGTGCATATGAACGTGCGCTGCTTCGTCGCGCTGAAGGACGGCGAGGAGCCGGTGTGGTGGTTCGGCGGCGGCATGGACCTCACGCCCTACTATGGCTTCGCGGAGGACGCGCGCCATTTCCATATCACCTGCAAGCAGGCGCTCGACCCGTTCGGTGCCGACCTGCATCCGCGCTTCAAGGACTGGTGCGACCGCTACTTCTTCCTCAAGCACCGCAACGAGCCGCGCGGCATCGGCGGCGTGTTCTTCGACGACTTTTCCGAAGGCGGCTTCGACCACGCCTTCGCGATGACCCAAAGCGTGGGCGACGCCTTTCTCACCGCCTATCTGCCCATCCTCGAACGCCGCAAGGACCTCGCCTACGGCGAGCGCGAGCGCGACTTCCAGGCCTACCGGCGCGGCCGCTATGTCGAGTTCAACCTGGTGTACGACCGCGGCACCCTGTTCGGCCTGCAGTCGGGCGGCCGCACCGAATCCATCCTGATGTCGCTGCCGCCCATCGTGAAATGGCGCTACGACTGGCACCCCGAGCCGGGCACCCCGGAGGCCTCACTGTATGCCGATTTCCTGACTGCGCGCGACTGGCATGCATAAAATCCCGCGCCGCATCCTGATCGGCCTCGGTGGCCTGTTGCTGCTCGTCGGCCTGGCCGGACTCATCGCCTACGAATTGCTGTCGTCGGCGCTGGAAGCAAAATACCTCGCGCGGGCGGCGCAAAAGATGACCTGGCAAATCCGTCCCGGACCATCCGACCGCATCCGTTACCCGGGCCAGGGCCCGTACGACGTACGACTCGGCTACAGCAAACTGCCGCATTACCTGGCGCAGCTGGACAAGGCCGGCTGGAAGATCGACCAGCAGGCCCGGATCAGCATCCAGATGGCGCGCGCCAGCGACCTCGGCCTGTTCCTGCCCTATCACGAAAAAGACCAGGCCGGCCTCAGCCTGCTCGACAGCGACGGAAAGCAGTTGTATCAGGCATTGCATCCGACCCGGGTGTACCACCGCTTCGAAGACATCCCCAAGGTCCTGGTCGATTCGCTGCTCTACATCGAAAACCGCGAACTGCTGACCGAGCAGTTTCCCACCCGCAATCCGGCCGTGGAATGGGATCGTCTCGCTCAGGCACTGATGGAAAAAGGCATCAGCCTCATCGACACCCACCGCAACGTGCCCGGCGGCAGCACCCTGCCGACGCAGATCGAGAAGTACCGGCATTCCCCCGAGGGGCTGACCAGCGACATGAGCGAGAAGCTGCGCCAGATGGCCACGGCCAGCCTGCGGGCCTATCTCGACGGACCCAATACACTGCCGATGCGCAAGAAGACGGTGATGGCTTACCTGAATACCGTACCGCTCGCGGCCGCGCCGCGCTTCGGCGAGGTCAACGGCATCGCCGACGGACTGTGGGCCTGGTACGGGCTGGATTTCGGCGAGATCAACGCGATCCTGGAGAAAAAGACACGCGTCGGCGAAACCGCCTATGCAAGCGCGCTGAAGCACGTGCTGTCGCTGATCATCGCCGAGCGCCGCCCGTCCTATTATCTGGCCGCCAACCGCAAGGCGCTCGACGCCCTGACAGACGACCATCTCGACCTGCTCGCCAACGCCAACGTGATTTCGCGTGAACTCGCCGATCGCGCCAAACGGGTCAAGCTGCGCAGCACGCAGGAGCGCGTCGATCCGCCGGCACCCCGCTTCGTCGACCAGAAAGCCACCAACGCCCAACGCATCCGCGTCGCGCAGATGCTGGGCGAGCCCCGCCTGTACGACCTCGACCGGCTGGATCTGCAGGTCAACACCACCATCAACCAGCCGGCGCAAAAAATCGTCAGCCGCTACCTGCAAAACCTGGCCCATCCGGAAGCCGCCGCCGCCTCGGGATTGATCGGATTCCGATTGCTGAAGCCCGACAACGCTTTCGACCAGGTGATCTACAGCTTCACGCTGTATGAAAAAACGCCATTGGGCAATGTGCTGCGCGTTCAGGCCGACAACCTCAACCAGCCGTTCGACATCAACAGCCAGGCGCGGCTGGATCTCGGCTCCACCGCCAAGCTGCGTACCCTGGTCACCTACCTGCAGATCATTTCGCAGACGTACGACACCTACCGCACGCTCGACGCCAAGACACTCAAGCAAAAAGCGCAGCCGCAGCGCGACGTTCTGGCGCAATGGGTGGCCGCCACGCTGCTGAGCCAGCCGGACATCAAGCGGGACGCCCTGCTCGAGGCGGCGATGGGCCGCCAGTATTCGGCGGCGCGGGAAATGTTCTTCACCGGCGGCGGCCTGCACGATTTCGTCAACTTCGACGCCAAGGACAATAGCCGCGTGATGGACGTGTGGGAGGCCACGAAGAACTCGGTCAACCTCGTCTACATCCGCATCATGCGCGACATCGTGCGGCATTACGCCAGCGCTTCGCCGGGCGCCGCCGCCCGCATACTCGACGACGCCAGCAACCCGATGCGCCAGACCTACCTGATGCGCTTCGTCGACCAGGAAGGCCGTCTATTCATCCGCCGCTTTTACCAAAACCACAAGAGCCAGACACCTGTACAAATGGCGGAGGATGTCTATGCGCGCGTCCGCGCAACCCCACGACGCTTCACCTCGGCCTACCGTTATCTCGAACCGCAGGCCGGATTCGAAGCCTATGTCGCCGCTTTGCACGCCAACGTGCCGGCCAGTGCCAGCCTGAGCCCGAAGACACTCAAATCGCTCTACCAGACCCACGCGCCCGACGCCTACAACCTGGCCGACCGCGGCTACGTCACGCAGATCCACCCGCTGGAACTGTGGGTGGTGAAAGCCCTGCGCACCGCACCCGGGACCAGTCTCAAAACCCTAGACGACCAGGGCGCCGACGCCCGCCGCGAGGTCTACAACTGGCTGTTCAAGACCAGCCGCAAGAATGCACAGGACATCCGCATCCAGTCGCTGCTCGAGGTCGAGGCCTTCGACGGCCTGCTGCGCGACTGGAAACGGCTGGGCTATCCGTTCGACAACATCACGCCCTCGTATGCCACCGCCATCGGTGCCTCGGGCGACCGGCCGGCCGCGCTCGCCGAACTGATGGGCATCCTGGTCAACGACGGTGTGCGTGCACCGACGACGAGTCTCACCGACATGCACTTTGCGGCCCACACGCCCTACGACACCCGCCTGTCCCGCAAGCCGGCCCCGGGCGAACGCCTGCTGCCGGCCGAAGTGGCGCAAACCGTGCGGCGCGCGCTGGCCAGGGTCGTCGAAGGCGGTACCGCCGGGCGACTGGCCGGCGCCCTCAAGGACCCGGCCGGGCAGCCCATCACCATGGGCGGCAAGACCGGCACCGGCGACCACCGTTTCGAGACCTATGGCAAAGGCGGCCAGCTCATCGATTCGCGCGTCGTCAGCCGCTCTGCCACATTCGTGTTCTACATGGGCGACCGCTACTTCGGCACGTTGACCGCCGTGGTGGAAGGCGAGCAGGCCGGACGATTCGGTTTCACCAGTTCGCTCACCGCGCAGATGCTGAAAACCCTGCTGCCGCAACTGCAGCCCCACCTGTATCCGGAGCCACCCGCCCCGCCGTCTGCGTCCGTGAAACCCACGCCCGAGCCGACGATGGCGCCGGCTCCCGTTCCCGTTCCTGCCCCCGCCGCCCCGCGCACGCCTATGAAGGAAAAGCCGGATGGTTCCACCAGCCAGGCCGACCCGACAGTCAAACAGCCGATCAACCGGGGCGGTTTCCCCGAGGATCTCGAACCCAACGTGGTGCTGCCGGTTCCGGTCACACCGCCCGCGAGCCCAGCACCTGCCGTTCCGTCACCCTGACACGGGGGGTGCAGGCCAGTCCGGCGCATACAGCTGAAAATGCGCCGCTCGGCGAGGCACGTGTGGCCGGTCACGGCGGGAGCGGGCCTTCCCGGAAAGCGGCTGCACCAACCCCATCCAGGAGCCAAGCGTACGGCCGATGCACCCAGTGCTAGATCTCGGTCAGCTCCGGAATTTCCAGTGCGTCATCCACCTCAATCCCAAGAGGTATCGAACGGTGTGCTCCAGCTTGCTATGACTATGCAAGAGCTGGCGCTTAGACGTTCTCTCCGGATTGGCCCATGCGTCCCCAGGAGCGTCGCCGCGACGCCGCTCAGCGACGATCCGACATTACGCAGTATCGCGGGCTTGATCGGAAGCCGCCGCCGACTGCTCGATTCGGCGTCGCCACGTTTCGGCGCTCTGTGGCTTGACGAACAGCAAGGTTATGTCCGGTTGCGCGTGCTTGATCGCCGCCTCGATGCGGTTGACGCAGGTTTCGATCTGCGTGGTGTTCAGCGCATCCTGGAACTCGACACTCAGCGCTGCGACAACCTGACTCACGCCCATATGTATGGTCAGCACGCCATTGGCGGTGCGCACGCCCGGATCTTCGCGGGCGATGCGCAAGATTGAATCGCGCACGCGCGGATGGGCCGATTCGCCGATCAGCAGTCCCTTGGTCTCGCGTGCCAACAGCAGTGATGACACCAGGAGCACGATTCCGATGCCGATCGAAGCAACGCCATCGAGCCGTGGCGCGTCAAGTGCGTGCGCGGCCGCGATTCCCGCTGTCGCAATCAGCACGCCAAGCAGAGCGGCAGTGTCTTCAAAGAGAACGGTAAATGTGGTCGGATCCTTGCTGGTGCGGAACGCGTCAAGGTAGCCCTGCCTGCCCATAGTCGCGCGGAATGCTTTGAGTGCCACCCACCACGATACGCCCTCGAATCCAAACGATGCGGCGAGCACCACATAATTGAGTAGCGGATTCCGCATCGGCTCAGGATGCAGAACGTGATTGATTCCTTCGTAGAAGGACGCCGCGGCGCCCAACGCGAGAACCATTAATGCGACGATGAAGCTCCAGAAATACAACTCGCGACCGTACCCAAAGGGATGAGTGTTGTCGGGAGGCCGAGCCGCGCGCTTCATCCCATACAACAGCAACAGCTCGTTGGCGGTGTCGACGAGCGAATGTATCCCTTCGCTGAGCATTGCTGAGCTGCCCGTGAGCGCCGCCGCTACGAATTTGGTCACCGCGATAGCGAGATTGCTCGCGAGCGCGACGTAAATGGAAAGCTTCGCGTGGGGCTGTTTCGGCATAAGTGTTTCCAATACGCATTTTTTCAGGCGGCAAGATGGGCCATATCGCTGTTCCGAATGCGGAACCCACTCCCCCTCCCAAGACCGTCTAATGCTGCTCACAATTTAAGCGCCGTCTGCCGGTCGGATAATGTATCGCCCATTTCTCCAGGTCCGGCAGCTCCTCCTTCAGCACTTCGGGAAGGTTGGGTGCGCGGAATGAACGCGCGTTGCTGCGCTGCGGGCGCGAATTCCCCATACGCTTCCTTTCGTGGCGGGTCGCTCCGCGTATTCAACCAACGGTTGAAGCCAAATTATGTTCCTGTTCCTCCGCTTCAACCACAGGGGCTCACTTCATGTGCAGTGAGGCGGCGCGAAGTAATTTGGCCGCTCTTGCTGCTGAAGGCGCTACACCTGCATGCCACACGTCTTTCCCGGTCGAGAGTGCGAGTTCGCCGTTCGGACAACTGCCATCCGGAGTGAGTGGCGGGTAAGCAGATGCGGGCCAAGTTGGTTCGGAACCCAGCCGGTCGCAATGGCTGAGAACAGGACGGTCGACGTGCCGGATGGATGAAGAAACCCAGTGCAGCCAGCCCAATCCCACGAAACCTTCCATTGCCAAATGGAAGCGCCATGGGAGTTGACCGCTGGTTGGAGTTTTTTAAGGGTTGGCCTCGGCTGAAATGGCAGCGAAGCCTTGACGCCCAGGTTGAAGACGCAACGCTTTGGAAGTCCAAGACCCAGACTCATGCCGGAAGGCGAATTATCCTGATCGATGTTCTTGCCGCGCAGGCGCGGCAAGCCTTACGCCGTATCAAACGCTACGTCCAGGGAACGGGATCTTGGGTCCCGCGTGCCAGGCCTTGCGCCTGACTCTCTGGACGCCCGGTCCCTAGCCGTGCCGGTGCTGCTCGCGCATGCTGTGACTCAGGTGCTTGCCGATCACCGACAGGAGGCGCAAGCCTTCCTGCGTTCCGGGGTCACGGACCACCCGCATCAAGCATCCCAGGCCGCCCGTTGCCGGCGGATTGGCCGGAATTTCCTGGCTCGCCTCATGTATCGCGTCGGACAAGGCGATCAACAGATATTGCGTGTCCTGGCGATCGAGGACCTTGAGCAGATGCATCAGGCCTTCGTTGCGCGTCAGACGGTCGAGCAAGGTCAGGCCCTCGCTCATCGCCCATGACAGCCGCGTGACGATTTCGTCCGACATGGCGTCCCGGGCTGCGGTGACGAGCTGCGCGACTTCGACGAGCCGCTGCAGATCTTCAGTAGCCATTGCGGGGATAGACGTTTCAGTTTGTGTTGTCATGGTTTGGCTTTCTCAGAGCAGTCCGCGTACGCTTGTCCAGTACATCTGGTTGTAAGACATCTTGAACCAGTGCATGGGTTTCGACGGCGGCTTCAGATCGGGTGGGTTCTGATAGTTGAACATCGCGTAGGTCGCGCTGTCGTGGCCTGTTTCGATGAAACAGTAGACCTTGCCGTCGTAGTCGCGGACCGGCGTGCCGATCTTGATCATCGAGGCGATGTTTTCGGCGACCACCTCTGCCTGGAAATGTGCCGCGGAGCCTGTCTTGCTGACGGGCAGATTGGTCGTATCGCCCAGCACGAAGACGTTGTCGTGGCCATTCATGGTGAGTTTGAAACGGTCGGTCGGAATCCATCCGCCCTCGCCCAGGTTGTTCTGCTCGACCACTTCCATGCCGCGATGCGGCGGGATGGCAATGAGAAGGTCGTATTGGGTCTCGGTGCCTTCCTCGCTGCGCACCACCTTGTTTTCCACGTCCACTTCGCTGACGTTGAAGAGCGTCTCGTACTCGATGCCCATACGGTCGAATTCCGGCTTGGCCCAGATGGCGACTTCCTTGATGGTGTGAATGCGGCCGATCGGATAGTGGTACTTGATCTTGATCTTGTCGCGGATGCCGCGCGCCTTGAAATAATCATGCAGGCCGAAGATGAGCTCGACCGGCGCGATCGGGCATTTGTGCGGCACGCCGACGACGACGGCTACCGTGCCCTCCTGGATCTCGCGCAGGCGCTTGAACAGCCTGACCGCGGTATCTTCGGTGTAGAACGTCTCCGCGCCCTCCACCAGGCCGGGAATCTGCTCGGGAACGATGCGCGAACCGGTGGCCATCACGAGGATGTCGTATTCGTGCACCTTGCCGCTCTTGGTGACGACCTTGTTCTGGTCGAGCTGGAATTTTTCGACCGGGTCCACGTGAAAATCGATGGCCCCTTCGAGCAGGCTCGCCTGATCGCGATACAGTTGGTCCGGGGTCATTTGCCCGAACGCAACATACAGCAGGCCGGGCTGGTACATATGCTTGTCGGATGCCGAAAGCATCGTAATCCGGACTCTGCGGGAACGAATCTCAGCAGACAGCCGCCGTGCCAGGTTGTTGGCTACAATGGTACCGCCTGTGCCACCACCGACGACTAAGATTCTCATTGCATTCTCCTATCCAAAATTAATTACCAGGATGTCCTGGTACCTGGGCGCGACAACGACGTGCCCAGCCCGTAGCGTCTTACTTGGCCTTGCGGATCTTGATGTGCCAGACCCCGTTGATCTTCTCGTTGCTGAGGATCTCGTGGCCGACCTTGTTGACCCATTCCGGCACATCGGCGCCGGAACCTTCGTCGGTCGACAGCAGTTCGAGGGTATCTCCCACGCTGCTCTGCTTCATGTGGGTGATGAGTTCCATCAGCGGCCCGGGGCAGAAGGTATCGCGTGCGTCGACAATCTTGGTATCACTCATTGCAGTTCTCCAGAAAACATGTGGTTCAATTCGCCGTCCGCTCAGAACGTCAGCATCTGACCGCCTTCGGCGTCGCTCAGGAAGCGCGTCAGCCCGGTGGCGGGGCCGATTTCGGCGTCGAAGTCATCGTGTGTGACTTTCATGATGTCCATCGCCATCGAGCACGGCAGCAACTTGGCATCGCCCAATTCGACCGCCTGCTGGAACAGCACCTTGAAGGACGGCACGCCTTTTTCCTTTGCCATCAGCGCGCCAAGTTCACCTTCCACTGGCGCATCCTCCGTGTGGCCCTTCACGAAATACGGAATGGCATTCATGGACAGGAAGACCGAAACCTCGTCTCCCGTCGCTGCGGCAACCGACGCGATCATTGCTGCCATCTGTAGTTTTTCGCGCGTACCCGTGACACAGATGATGTTGATTTTTTGAGACATTTGCTTCTACCTTACTTTGTGAGAATTCATGTTCGGACCGATGTCTGGCGACGGTTCAGCCGATCAACCGCGATGCCAGCTGAAACGCTTGATGAGCATCACGCAGATGCTGTCCAGCACAAACCCGACGACCCCGATCACCAGCACCAGTCCCATGAGATGCGAATATTCCAGACCTTCGCGCGCATCTTCGATGGCAAAACCGAAGCCGGAGGTCACCCCGAGAAACTCTGCCGGGATGATCACGATCCATGCGACGCCCAGCGCCAGACGGATACCGGTCAGGATGTCGAAGGTGATCGCCGGCATGATGATCCGCGTCACCATTTGCCAGGGCTTGGCACCGAGGTTACGTGCCACCTTGAACCAGGCGGGATCGACCTTGGCGAGGCCGGAGGCGGTGGCGAACGCAACCGGCCAGACGGACGCGATCGCAATCAGGAAGATGATCGCCTGCTCCCAGCCCGCGAATACGACAACCGCGATCGGCTCCCAAGACAGCGGGCTGATCATGCGCAGGAACTGGAACGGCACGTTGGTCAGCCGCTGGAACCACCGGATGCGGCCCATGAGGATGCCGAGCGGGATGCCGATGGCGATCGCTAGGCCCAGTCCCGCGCCCAGCCGGTAGCCGGTGCTCGACAAGGCCTGGGGAATGATCCTGTTTTCCCACATCTCGGGCAGCGACTTGAGTGCCGGGATGGGCCCGAAATCGGCAAACTGCGACGTCGCGGGATTGAGCGCGACAAAGTAGATGCCGACCCCCCAGAGCGCGAACAGTACAGCCAGACCCACGAAGAAATGCAGCGACTTGTCCGCCGTATTCTTAATGGCCCGGGAAAGACAGTTTCCACTGACGCCTGCACTGACTACGCCGCCGCCCACTGTTGCGGTTTGGCTGCTCATTGCTCATTCCCCCCCGCCCATGCAACCGGCGCGGAAAACGCCTGGCCGTGGGGCACTCTTTCGATCAAATACGTGTCATTCATATCGTGTAACTTCTTGTCAACGTTCATATGTATGCCCAGATGGAGCGTGGCCATCAGCCGGCAGTCCGGCGTATCCCGGAACTGCCCTGCCGAGGCGTAGGATTCCTTGCCCATCAGCCTCCCCGATGCCAGCTGTAGCGTTTGATGAGTGCCACCAGGATGCTGTCGAGGAAATAACCGACGATACCGATCGTGACCACCATCGCAGTGAGGTGGTTGTACGAAAGCGTCTCGCGTGCATCCTCGATGGCGTAGCCCAAGCCGGATGTCACGCCAAGATATTCGGCCGGGACGAGCACGATCCACGCAACCCCCAGCGCGAGGCGGATGCCGGACAACACGTCGAACGTGATCGCCGGCATGATCACCTTGGTCAGGATGTGCAAGGGTTTGGCGCCAAGATTGCGCGCCACCTTGAACCAGTTCGGATCGACCTTGGCCAGCCCGGCCGCGGTGGCAAACATCACCGGCCAGACCGCCGCGATCGCGATCAGGAAGATGATCGACCCGTTCCACGTTGCGAACACCAGCACCGCAAGCGGCATCCAGGAGAGCGGACTGATCATCCGCACGAACTGGAACGGCGAGTTGGTGAAGTCGCGGAACCACTTGATGCGCCCCATGAGGATGCCGATCGGCACGCCGATAACGATGGCGAGCAGAAGCCCTGAACCCAAACGAAAACCGCTGGCAGCCAGCGCATTCTGGATCTTGCCCGCCCCCCACAACTCCGGGAATGCCTCGAGCGTCGGGAACAACCCGAACTTGACGAAGGTTTTCGTCGTCGGGTTGTTGGCGATAAAGTACCCCCCGATCAACCAGAGGATGGCCAGGATCGCGATGCCGCCCGCGGCCCAGCCAAGACTCTGCACCGCCCGATGCTTCATCAGGCGGCAAAAGCCGCCCTCCTCGGCGGATGTGACTGCATAATTCATAGTTCAATCACCTCGGTACGCACAAAGGGATCGCCTTTTTGCGGCACGCTCAGATCCTTCTTCCATGCCGGGTTGGCATTGAGCGCTTTCTTGATGTATGTGTAATTGACGAGGTCCTTGGCCACGAAATCGGGGGTGAGGTCGTTCAGGAAGCCCAGGTCGCCGCCCACCAGTGTTTTCTTGAGTTCTTCGGTAACGTACTTGGTGGCACTCGGGTACGGCCAGCCCTGGAAATTGATACGGCTCTGACCCCATTCCGGATGCTTGATGGCGGGCGGCGTCGCATAATCGGCCGGGCTGTAGAACAGCATCGCGCGCTCGACGACCTCGGCGGGGAACGGCATGTATTTCTTGCCGTCCTTGGACAGCATCTGCGCCATCGCCTTCTTGTTATTGGTGATATAGAGCTGCGCCTCGACGATGGCGTTATGGACGCCCTGCGCCCAGGTTGCACGGGCAGGATCCATCGCGTCGTCCTCGTGCATGATGACCACGCAGCAGGGGTGGCCTTTCCAGACGTCGCCAGTGAAGCGCAGCATCTGGCCACCCGCCTTGAGCTCGCCGAGCGCATTGAACGGTTCGGCGACGCAATAGCCGTCGATCTGTCTCGCCGCAAGCGCGGGCGGCATGTCGGGTGGGTTCAGGACGAGGAAGTTGCACTCGTTGGGTGCGAGCTTCGCGTTTTGCGGCCGCACCACGGGCGTAATGCCGGCTTCCCGCAGGATTTTCTGCGAGATGATGTTGTGGATCGAGTACCAGTACGGCACGGCAAACTGCTTGCCGCCGAAGTCCTTGGGCGAGGAAATGCCACTGCTCTTGTGGACGATGATGCCGGAGCCGTTGGTGTGGTTCCAGGCCGTGATCTTCACCGGGAACTTGTTGTTGTAGCGCATCCAGATCGGCACCGGGATGAGCATGTGCGTGAGGTTGAAACGCTGGGAAGAGAAGGCTTCGACCAGCGGCGACCAGCCGCGGATCAGCGTCGGCGGCTCCGACTGGATGCCCTGCTTCTTGAAGAAGCCCATTTCATGCGCGACCAGAAGCGTCGCCGCATCGGTAATCGGGAGATAGCCGATTTTGACCACCGGGTCGAATGGCTTGGAAAATTTCTTTTCGGCAGCGAAAGCCGACGAAGACAGCATGCCGCCCATGCCAGCCATGCCCCCCAAGGCGGAGAGACCGGCCATCTTGAGCATGTCGCGCCGGCTGACGCCCGAGCCGAGGACGGAACTGAACAGCGGGTCATAGGCAAGTTCCAGATTGGGATCTTCCATGCCGTCGTCGATGTCCGGATTGTCGGGCATCATCCTCTGCATGCGCGGGTCGATCGGATGGGCCTTGCCACATGTACCGCATGAACATCCATCAACGTGCACCAGCGGACGCGGCTGGTTATGCTCTTCGTATAGATATTTCTTCATTCTCGGTCTCCTAAGGTGAGGGTCGGTATCCCGACCGGTGTTTGCTCTTCCTGTCTCTTCACTTTGAGCAATGCTGTAAATCTCGGATCACGCGGCCAGCGTGGCCGACTCCGGCTTCTTGTAGTTCGCCGCTTCCTGGAACGTCGCCATCAGGCGCGTACGCAAAGCCTGAACCGCCGTGTCGTGACGATCGCGCGGATCGGGGAGATCGATATCCAGTTCGTGGACGATGTTTCCGGGCGAGCCCGCCATGATCACGGCGCGGTCGCCCATGATCACGGCCTCGTCGATATCGTGTGTCACGAAGACGATGTTGAAGCCCTTGCGCTTGGCGATGTTGCGCACATCCTTTTGCAGGGATGAACGCGTGAACGCGTCAAGCGCGGAGAACGGTTCGTCCAGCAGCAGGAGTTCCGGCTCCATCACCAGCGAGCGTGCCAATGCCACACGCTGTTGCTGGCCACCCGAGAGATCCTGCACATTGGCCGTGGCGAAATCCTGCAGCTCGACCAGCTTGATCGCCTCCGTCACGCGCTCTTCGGTTTCTTCCTTGGACCAGCGCCCGAAGCTCAGGCCGACGCCGACGTTCTGGGACACCGTCATCCAGGGAAACAGATGCGGCGCCTGGAACATCATGACCCAGCGGGGCGACGGTGCAGTAATCGCCGTCCCATTGAGCAGGACCTTGCCTTCGGTGGGTTTCAGGATGCCGGCCAGAATATGGAGCAGCGTGGATTTGCCACAACCCGAACGGCCGATAATTGCGAGCGCCTCACCGGGCGGGGACACCAGATCAACCCGATTGAAAGTCACCCCGGTCCGCGAACTGTAGCGGTGGGTCAGGCCCTGGATCTTGATTTCTGTTCCACGTATTGCCATCTACATATTCCTCTGTTTATTTCCGTCGCCCGGCCCACAAGGACTCACGGCAGAATTCTTGTTCATTTCGCGGGACGCTTCTCCCGCGGCCTACCCGGCACCTTGCCGGGCTCCCGCCATCAGGCGCTGTTGAGACGTTTTCCAACTTCCTCCAGACGACGGGCCAGTTCCGCCTCGTCGATCAGGCCACGCTTGATCATCGAGTGAGCCAGCGCCAGGAGCTGCCGTTCGGGGAACGGCACATCCTCGTAGAGCGTTTCCGACAAGTCGTCCTCTTCGGCGCGCCGCTCGAGTGAAGGCAGGGCACAAGAGCCCGGCTCAACCTGATCGTATGGCTTGACGCAGGAGTCGGCGGCGAGCATGTCGCACGTTGCCTCCAGGTCGATCTTCCAGGGTGGATCGGGATTCGTGACGCCGTACTGTGCCGCCAGGTCCTCCCAAACCCGCCCGCGCCCACGGACGTCCTCGAGTACGCCAATCGGTGTCAGGTCGGTACCGCTCCAGCGATCGGCAGTACCGGGAACATTTTTTTCAACTGTGGCCATGACTCGCTCCTTGCTAACGTACAGCCTGATGCTCAGTGGTCGTGATGAACCGGACGAATCGCCTTGCGCACCGGACGCTTGGCGTTCGAGGTAATGCCGGGTTTCGGCACCGCCACGCCGATCAGGCAGTCGCGCGTCACGATCTCGGTCAGTTGATCCTCGGTCCAGCCTTCCGTGCCTTCAGGACGGGTCGGCATGACGATGTAGCGGGTCTTCTGGTTGGAGTCGGCAACACGAACCTGAACTTCCGGCGGCAGTTGCAGACCGAACTCCGCGAGCACCTGACGCGGCCAGCGCACCAGGCGCCGACGATAGTTGGGCGTGCGATACCATTCGGGCGACTGCCCCAGGATGGGACGCGGATAGCACGAGCACAGGGTGCACACCACGACATGCTTCAAGGTGGGCGTATCCGCCAGGACGCGCAGGTTGCAGTAGTCGCTGGGTGTGCCGAACTGGGTCGGGGGACTGGTCACCCAGTTCACGCCTACGGCCTTGCTGGCCTCGACGCCATCTTCGATGCAAAGCTTTTTGTACTCAGGATCCAGCCAGGCCTTGGCAACCAGGCGCGCTGCGGGCAACGGGCCAAGGGTATGCACATACTCCTTCCAGACGCGGTGGTCTTCAGCGGAGAAGAGTCCTTTTTCGATGGCCAGTTCACGGACAGCCATTTCGAGAATTTCGAAATCGCTGACTTCATCGACCATCGGAGCCGGCTTATGGCCGTGGTCGTGGTCGTGGTCATGGTCGTGGTGATGATCAGACATGTGTATTTCCTCTAGTCAAGAATGTCCGCGAGTCGATTCAAGCCGACTCAAGATAACGTTCCGGGATTTCGGTCTCGAGCGTGTCGTTGCCGAAGCTATCGCTGTACTCGGGCCAAAGCTCCTTCTGCGCAAACACGATGCTGTAGAACCACTCCGGGTGATCCTCATTGCCAAATGCCTCGTCTTCGGCTGCAGGGCTCTCATACACCAGCTTGACGACGGTTCCCGTCGCGCCGCGCGTATAGGTCATGGTGCGGGTATAGAACAGATCGGGCAGATCCTTGATACGCACGCGATCGCCCTCCTTGAACTTGGCCGGACCGGCCTTGCCCCTGAAGCACTGAGGATCGCCGATGCCGGTGGCCATCTTGGCGTGGTGGGTTCTGTCGTAAACAGGCTTATTGCTCATAGCGTCTTCACCTCTTGAAATTTACTTGGTCTTTGCGGGGAGGTATTCGCCCAGACCCTGATCTGACTTGGCGCGTTTTTTCACTTCATCGATCTTGTTGACAAGTTCGGTGAGCGTGCAGAATTGCTTGTCGACCAGGATGCGTGCCGCAGTCAGTAGCCACCGACCGTAGTAAGGCAGTCCCAGGTATTGCGTCTGGCCGACATCCACGTTCTGCTTGCGGCGGCGCTCTTCGGCAGTCCACACACCGCGCCATGCCAGGCATTCGCAAGTGGCAAAGGTATTCAGTTCCCAGACTTCTTCTTCCTTCTCGGTCCATACGATGGGCACATCCGGCTCGCCGCCGACGTCGTGCGAGGTACGCGTATAGGCGCGCCACAGCGAGTGGTCGATCTGATCGGGTGAGGGCGCGTGCGTCTGCTTGTGCAGAGCCGGCTGCATGTAGCCGACAGTCTCGATATGTCGGAGCACCTCTTCTCTGGTTGACGATGACATTGTGTTGACTCCTTTGTGGATTACGAACAAGTCGGCTTGCCGTAATGCGATTTATGGTTGCCTTACTTCTACGCCAACTCGGCTTCTACAAATTACCAACATCAAAAACCTGAAGCGTTTCCGGTCACACCTTCATGTTTGCGTTGCGGTGGATTCCATCGCAGATCTTTGATGGCCCAACTATGCGTCATCTAACTATTGGTTTCCAAGTCTTAATTCCGATGATCCCCATAGGGTTTTACTATAGGCCCGCGACCCGCTTGCAGACTGGATTTCAGTATTTCCGGACACATCGAAACCCGTTTGTCACAGTCCCGTTCAAAGACCCTCTCCAAACAACATCTAATAGGTATCTTTCACACCTCTGTCCGGATCGTTCCACGCTGACTTCAAGGGGATCA
The DNA here is from genome assembly GCA_019459285.1 of Rhizobium sp. Taxonomy (GTDB): domain Bacteria; phylum Pseudomonadota; class Gammaproteobacteria; order Burkholderiales; family Thiobacillaceae; genus Thiobacillus. The sequence goes on from JAIBEL010000031.1 coordinate 15,721, forward strand.
GATACGGTGCACCATGTAGGTGTAGTAATTGCATGCGGCAAAGAATGTTCCGTTCTCCATCGCCTGGCGCTGCTCGTTGTGCCAGACATCCACCGCGCGCTCCGGCAGCAATCCGGCCTGTTTGACATAAGGCACATAGGTCTCGGCAAACGACTTGAAATAGCTTGCCTGGCCGATTTCGACCACGGCATCGCCCCAGGCGTCCGCCAGCTTCAAGCCGAGCTCGGGCAGGAGTCGCGGCAGATCGCGCATGATCCGCGGATTGTTGAACGTGGCATTCGCCAGGGCTTCGTCGACAAGGCGACCGAAATCGTGATCCGGGTAAGCATAGGTCAGGGAGGCGTAATCGCCATCGAAAACAACCAGGGTTCCGCCGGGACGGACAACACGCGCCATCTCGCCCAGAACCGCGAGGGGTGCGGTCACATGGCTGATCAGCGTGTGCGCGATGACGACATCGAATGTCGCATCGGGAAACGCGAGGCGGTGCGCGTCGCCGACCCGGAAAGCGACCTTGTCGTCGACCTGCTCACCCCGTGCGAAACCGTTCGCGGCATCGATGAAATGGCCGCATTGATCGACGCCCAGCGCCTTGCCGGCAAAATCGCTCCGGCGCGCGATCGACCGCAACACGGCACCCGTACCGCAGCCCACTTCCAGGACCTGGGCGGACGGGGGCAAGGCAAGTCGGGCCACATAGTTGTCGAGCAGGCGTGTAAAGACGCCATCGCGCGCCCGGCTTTCAAGTCGGGCGACGAGACGTTCGAGTGCAGCCTCATCAAGTTCATTGACGAAACGGTGGGGGTCACGCGCAGCCATGCTTCACCTCATCTTCAAAACGAAGCCCGATCGTCCAGCACAACCGAATCCGGAAGGCACGTGCCCGCCCGACAATCGGTGTGTCGGATCGATGCCGAAGCTCAGGTCGCCGCACAGCACAATGGCCGGCGGCATATTCATAAAAAAAAGCCGCCTCACGAGGAGGCGGCAACCCTAGGACATCCGGCACAGGAGGAGTAGATACCGGATTGAGGAGCCCTAACACTTATGTTCAATGAATGCGTGTTCACATGATCAGTTCAGGCAGCTTCACGGCAAACGGGACCTCATTCCCGTCACGCCCTCTCGGAGCATGGCCATGACGCGCTCACCAGGATTTGTAGGGCAGGAACTTGCCGCTGATCGTGACCAGTACGCGATCGCCCTTCGGGTCTTCCTGTCTATCGATGTTCATGGTGAAGTCGATGGCGCTCATGATGCCGTCGCCGAATTTCTCGTTGATCATCTCCTTGATCGTCTCGCCATACACGTTCAGCATCTCGTACCAGCGGTAAATCAGCGGGTCCGTCGGAATGGGGCGATCCCATGTCTTGGTCGGGAAGCGCTGCAATGCGGCCGAAACCTCACCGCCAAGACCAAGCGTCTCGGCCACCGCATCGGCCTGCGGCTTTTCCAGGTGGTTCATGCCCAGGCATGCCGAGCAGACAAACTCGTCGGACAAGCCTGCTGACTTGGCGATGTCGCCCCAGGTCAAGCCTTTCCCGGACTTGGCCTGGAGGATCGCTTCTTTCATTTCTGTTTTATTCATCCGTACTGCTCCTTGCGTTGACCTGGCGTACGGGCCGCCCGGCAACTGTGTCTCTGATCTAATGGGTATGCGCAATGCGTAAACGATCCGTGCGGGGAGAACATCAACTGCCCGGAAGCCCTCCCCGTTGCGTTGTTCAGCTTCCCACGCGCGCCGCCGCTACCCGATAGAAACGCTGCTGGAACACCGTGCTGTCCTGAAGCTGATGCAAACTCTTCACGGCAGCGAGAATGGCCAGGTCCAGCAGCGGCTCGATGAGGACAATCGACATGTAGGCAACACCGAACGTCCCGATTTGCGCCAGGTTCGAGGCACCCACGCCCTGGCCGTAGATCGCCCAGAAGGCAACCCAGGCCACCACGCCACCCTGGTAGGCGGTCGACAGCGCCAGGCACTGGCTGTATTTCACATCCTTGTAAGCCGTTTTCTCAGGAATATAGCGATGCGCAATGGCACTGAGCGCGAACAGGGGCACCAGCAGCGTCGTCATGTTCATGCCATATTGCGGCAGATCCCACGGCGCAAAGAAGAGACCCTGCGTCAACAGTCCGAGCGCCAGGCCTATGGCCGCCGGCGCCGCGCCGAACATGAGGAAGAGCGTCGAGCCCAGGATCAGGTGGACCTCGGACACACCGATCGGATAGTGCGGAAACACCTCGAAGAAGCTGAATACGAGGGCTGCCGCGATCAGGCTGCGAATTCCCAGGGGGATGATCCCGTCCTGTTTGATCGAATTCAATGCCACCTTCGCCGTATAGCCAAACACCCCGATCGCCGTAGCGTAACTCAGTGTCATTTTGGCGCCTTCAACAATACCTGGTTCAATATGCATGGTGTTTCCTCCTTTGTGCACTCTCTAACGAATCTTGTTGCCCAGCCCCAGCCAGGTAACGACCAGTAATCCAGACAGAATGACCGACAGACTGCCCCACTTCCATGTGCGCCAGCCTGCGCCGCACGCCCATGTGGCAGAACCTTGCATGTCGATCAACGTCAAACAACGACACGTGCTCGATGGTCCATAAACATTCTCGAATATGCCGATTCACTACCGCTCATCCCCCGTCCAGGCAGGTTCGGTCATAATGAAAGGCGTATGTCGATCTGCTGCTCTGTCTTCAGGAACATCGATACAAATCGTATGTTCACAACAATGGACTAACTCGCTATAGTTTTCCAAGTCTTTATTCCGATTAGTGCTATAAGGTTTGGCTATGCAACAACGCAATCTCATCTTCCCGCGCTCCATTCGCTACCTGATCGCGGTAGCGGATATGCAAAGCTTCACGCGCGCCGCGGAACTGCTGTTCGTTTCGCAGCCCACGCTGTCGCAGCAGATCAAGCATCTGGAAGATTTGCTCGACGTGCAGTTGCTGGATCGGTCCGGACGGACGGTGCAACTGACCGCGGCCGGGGAGGTCTATCTGCACTATGCCCGCCGCGCCTTGCGCGAACTGGACGAAGGAAAGCGGGCCATCCATGAGCTGCAGGACCTGAGCCGCGGTTCGCTGCGCCTGGGAATGACGCCCATCACCGACCACCTGGTCAGCCCCCTGCTGGAATCCTTCAATACCCGCTATCCCGGAATCACCGTCAGCACCCGCGAACTGCCGCAGGATGCCGTCGAGGCCGATGTTGCGGAGGGTAATCTGGATATTGGTATCGCTTTCTCCAACGTACTCTCGACCGTCGCCCGCTCGAACGAGATCGACACCCATGTCCTGTTCACTGAAACGCTGAACCTGGCCGTCGGCAAGGCGCACCCCCGCGCCGGCCAGACCGAATCGTTGAGCCCGCAGGTACTGGAAAACGAGTCGCTTGTATTGCTCAATACCGATTTTGCGCTGCGGCGCCATATCGACCTATATTGCCTGGAACATGGCATCACGCCGCGTATCGCGATGGAAACCAATTCGCTTAGCGTCATCGTCGAAGTCGCCCGCCTCGGCCGGCTTGCCACCATCCTGCCTCACAGCATCATCTGTTCGCAGCAGGGTCTCCATCCGGTGATGCTGCAACCCGACATGCCACACCACACGATTACCCTGATCTGCCGCAAATCGGGCTACAAGAGCCCGGCCTGTACGGCATTTGGCGTGCTGGCCACACTCTGGTGCCATAACCGCCCCGGTGCCAGCAAAAGCGCGCTCACGGACTTCGGCGCCGATTTCGATTCCCTGCTCGAAGAATCCACTTCGGACGAATAGCCGTTCCAGGCACGCCGCCATCGCGGCTGCGGCATCGCGTAGATTACCCAATCCGACCGGCCCCGCCACTGTGCATCACGTACGCCGGCTGGGAAATTGCCTTTCCGGCCGACGTGCCGGCACGCCATAATCCGTTCCTATCGGCACAATCGAAAGAAGGTCTTGGACAAGCATTTTTGCCTGGCCCATAGTCCGATGCGAAGGCAACTGACGAATGAGCTTGAGCGACCGCGTGACTGCCTCCAGTGGTCACGAAGACACAGCACAAGTCCCGTGTACTGAAAACCCATCCCGTCAAACGCCGTCGCCCGAACCTCGGAACCAGGCTTCGATCCATCGGGTAAAACACGTGTTTCTACATGGAGAACGGGCATGAAAATCGAGCTGGCCGAACCCTACCGCGATACCGAGCAGGGGCGCGAAGCGGAATCGCTCCTGCTTCCCTGCGTGCAATGCGGCCAATGTACCTTTACCTGCCCGACCTTCCGGCTGCTCGACGACGAGTGGGACGGGCCGCGGGGGCGCATTTATCTCATCAAGCAGTTCATGGAGGGCAAGGAACCCACCCCGGACACGCTTGAGTTGCCGGCCTATTCCCTCAGCACCCTTGAAGGCCGGACGCTCAGCGCCAATCTGCAACTCCATCTCGATCGCTGCCTTGGCTGCCGGTCCTGCGAAACCAGCTGCCCGCAGGGCGTCCGCTATGGACGTCTGCTCGATATCGGGCGAGAGCTGGTCGAAAAGGAATCCCCCCGTCCACTCAAGGAGAAACTGGCCCGCCGTGCGCTGCGTGCCGTGGTGCCCTACCGTTACCGATTTACGGCGTTGCTACGCACAGGGCAGGCCCTGCGACGCTTCCTGCCGGATGAGCTTCGCGCGCGAATCCCGCAGCGGCGCCAAGCCGGCGTCTGGCCCGATCGGCCGCATGGCCGGCGCATGCTGATCTGGCAGGGATGCGTGCAGCCCGGCCTCGCGCCCGACATCAATGCCGCATCTGCGCGCGTGCTGGATCGCTTCGGAATCCGGCTGATTCCGGCCAGCGACGGCTGTTGCGGCGCCCTGAGCCATCACATGGCCGAGACGAACGAAGCGCGTGCCTTCATGCGCAAGAACATCGACACCTTGTGGCCGCACATCGAGGCTGGCGCCGAAGCCCTCGTGCTCACTGCAAGCGGGTGCGGCATGCACTTTCGCGAATACGGCCAGCTGCTGCACGACGATCCCCAATACCGCGACAAGGCAGCCCGCATCTCGGAACTGACCCGGGACATCGCGGAAATCGTCGCCGAAGAATGGAAGGACGACCCGCTTCACGCCCTGCCCACACCTCAGAAGCCGCGGCGCATCGTCTTCCAGTCATCCTGCAGCCTGCAGCATGGCGAAAAACTGAACGGCGTGGTCGAAAAACTGCTGAAGCGCGCCGGGTTCAAACTCCTTCCCGTTCGCTATCCTTTCATGTGCTGCGGTTCGGCAGGGGCCTACTCTCTCCTGCAGCATACGCTCTCGGAATCGCTGCGCGAGCGCAAGCTGGAAACCCTGCTGGTCAGTCGCCCGGAGGCCATCGCAACGGCCAATATCGGCTGTCTGACCCATCTGGCCCTGGCGTCGCCGGTGCCGGTCAGCCATTGGATCGAATTGCTGGACAAAACATTCCAGGAAGCAGATTCCCAACTACGCGGCAATCCTGAATCGCACATGAACCCGGCGTCCGCCAACGCCCCTTCTTGACACAAGGAGCAGTCCGTCTTCGAGGCGGGCGCACCAAAGATCATTCGACAAAAACGATCTCGGCAGGAAAAACAAGGGAATGAAGACAACAACAAGAATCGCGGGTCTCTTCGTATTGCTCATGTCCGGCCAATGGCCCGCGTCGGCGCTGGCCGCACACCCCCTCCTGACGGAGGACACCGGCACCCAGGGCGCCGGCCATGTGCAACTGGAATTGACGCACGATCTCAGTCACACGAAGGACGATTCCACCAACACGCGCGATCAGCGCATCAATACCGTTCTATCCATTGGCCTCACGGACACACTCGACGTGATCGCCTCCCTGCCGCATGAGCGTCTGACCGACCGGCTGGCCAGTACAGACACTACTGTCCAGGGGTTTGCGGATATGGAGATTGCCGCCAAATGGCGTTTCTACGACGAAGGCGCGCTGAGTTTCGCCCTGCGCCCCGGGCTGGGGTTGCCGACCGGAGACGACGACAAGGGGTTGAGCGCGGGACACGTCACGCCCAGCCTCTTCGCCGTGATGACCTATGCAGGCGAGCCCTGGACCTTTCATGTGCACCTCGGCTATACGCGCAACATCCACGACGGAACAGACGAACGGAACCACATTTACCACGCCTCGGTTGCCGCGGAATACGCGCTGGGCGAATCGCTGCGACTGGTGGGCGACGCCAGCGTGGAAAACAGCGCCGTCCGCTCGGGCCATCCCAACGAGGGTTCCATGGTGCTGGGACTGGTCTATTCCGTCACCCCGAATCTGGATATCGACCTTGGATACCGCAAAGGCCTGACCCGCCCGGCCGCGGATTCGGCGTGGCTGACCGGCTTGGCCATCCGCTTTTAGCGGCGCGCCGCACGCAGGAAAAGCTTTTATACTGCTTGGTTGATTGTTCTGGGCAGCACGGCCATGACGCACCCTTTCCACCTCGTTGACGTTTTTGCAGAACGTCCCTACGCCGGGAATCAACTGGCGGTAGTCACCCACGCCGACGATCTCTCCGACGAAACGATGCAGCAGATCGCGACCGAGATGAATTTCTCGGAAACGACCTTCGTCTACACCGTCCCGGAGCGTGATGGCGGCCACCGGGTCAGGATCTTCACGCCTGCACGGGAAATCGCCTTTGCCGGACACCCGATCCTCGGGACGGCCTGGGTCATCCGGGAACAGATTGCACCCGGCTCCTCGGCGCCGGTATGCCTGAATCTTGCAGTCGGCCAAGTCCCCGTCACGTTCGAAACCGCTGCCGACGAAGCCGAAACCGCATGGTTTCAGGCACCCCAGGTGACGTCCGGGGCGACATGCGGCCGTGAACCCGTTGCGGCAGCGCTGGGCATCTCGACCGATGACATCGAGACGACGTCCCCCATCCAGCAGATGACCGCCGGCATTTCAGCCATGATCGTGCCCCTGCGCAGCCTCGACGCGCTACGCCGCTGCAAACTGGATCTCGACGCCTTCGCGCCATTGGCCAGGCAAGGCTTTCCTTCGCTCGTGTACCTGTTCTGCCGCGAGACGCATCACGCCCGCAACGACCTGTGCGTCAGGTTCTTTTTCGAGGCGCACGGCGTACGCGAGGATCCGGCGACGGGCAACGGGGCCGCCTTCCTCGGTGCCTATCTCCTGGAACATCCGATTCTCCCTGGATCCAGCCTGTCTCTGCGCATTGAACAGGGATATGAAATGAACCGGCCTTCCCTGGTGAGGCTGCGTGCCGGCACGGCCGACGGAACCCCTGAAGTGAGTGTGGGCGGACGCGTGATTCCCGTCATCCGGGGGGACCTGCTTTGACGCCGAAACCCCTTTGAATCAGTCGGTTTTTTCGCGACCGACTCGCCCCGACGGCTTGGGATCGCGCATAAATCGGATATGCTGAAAAGCTACGTCTTCTGATCGCACCATGAAAGACAACATCCACCCCCTGATCCAGCACACGCCACCCGATTCGGGCAACGTCAGCATCCCGGCGTTGCGTGTGCTGTCGGAAATCACCACCAGCCTGTCCACCGACTCCAATGTCGAACAGCTGCTGGGGCGCTTCCTGTCGACCATGATCCGGCTGGCGGGCGCCCAGGCAGGGGCGGTGCGCGTCATCACCGACGACCGCACGCACTTGCGGCTGATCGGCTCGGTGGGGCTGCCGCCCGAACTGGTCGAGCACGAAAACATCGTCAGCGTCGATTGCGGCGTATGCGGCAAGGCCGCGCGCGAGGTGACGGTGAGCAGCTGGAACAACGTCGCCTTCTGCAAGCGGCAAGCCAACGACGCCTATTTCAGCGACAGCTGCAACACCGTGGTCGCGGTGCCGCTGATGCACAAGAACCAGGTCATGGGCGTCTACAACCTGTTCCTCGAAGAAGGCAAAACCGTTCCCGAGGATGTACGCCTCTTGTTCCGCTCGATCAGCGAGCACCTCGGCATCGCATTGGAAAATGCCCGTCTCACCCGCGAGAACATGCGCATCTCGCTGATGAACGAACGCCAGATGCTGGCCAACCAGATCCACGATTCGCTGGCGCAGACGCTGGCCTACGCCAAGATGCGGCTCACCGTACTGTCCGACGCCATGCGTCACGAGGACTACCCCAAGGCCAACCGCTATCTGGGCGACGTCGAGGAAGCGGTCGACCTCGCCTACGCCGACCTGCGCGACCTCATCACCCAGTACCGCGACCGCATCAATCCGCGCGGCCTGGTGCCGGCGATCCAGGAAATGGCCAAGAGCTTCCGCAAGAAGGCCAATGCCGACGTCGATTTCCTCAATCTGGTGCAGGATGTCTCGCTGTCGCCCGACGAGGAGATCCAGGTCTTCCACATCATCCAGGAATCGCTCTACAACATCGCCAAGCACGCCCGCGCACGCCATGTCGTCATCACCTTCGACCTCGAGAACGGCCAGTACATCGTCAACGTCGCCGACGACGGCGTCGGTGTGCAGAAAAAGAACGACGAATCGTCCACCTTGGGCAAGAGCTTCGGCCTGACCATCATGCGCGAGCGCGCGGCCAAGCTGAACGGCAGGCTCAGCGTGGAATCCCGCCCGGCCGGTGGCACCGTCATCCGCCTCGTCTTTCCGCAACGCGCCGCATCCCATCAGCACAGCGAGCACCCCGCATGAGCCTCACCCGCATCATCCTCGTCGACGACCATACCCTGTTCCGCAAGGGACTGGCCGAGTTGCTCGAGCAGAGCGGCAGCATCGAAGTCACCGCCTTCACCGGCAATCCGGACGATGTATCCAGGCTGCTGCGGGCGCATCGCCCCGACGTCCTCATTCTCGACCTCAACATGCCGGGGACGGACGGCATCACGCTGATGCAACAGTTGCGTGCGGAGGACTTCGACCTGCCCATCCTCATCCTCACCCTGTCGGAAGCCGAGGACGACCTCGCACGGGCGTTGCGTGCAGGCGCCAATGGCTATCTGCTGAAAAGCATGGAACCCGACGAAGTGGTCGACGCCATCCTGCGCGCCCAACGCGGCGAGACCGTCGTCGCGCCCGCCATGACCGCCAAGCTGGTCAAGCTGTATGACCAGAAAGGCCAGGATGCGGGCTCCCTGCTCGACGCGCTGACCCCGCGCGAGCGCGAAATCCTTTCCCACCTGTCGCGCGGCGAAAGCAACAAGGCCATCGCACGCACCCTCGACATCAGCCACGACACCGTCAAGCTGCATGTCCGCCACATCCTCGCCAAGCTGAACCTGTCGTCACGGGTGGAAGCGGCAGTGTTTGCCGTCGAGCACCGGGTAGCACCCGGCGGGAGAAACGAAGGGCGCTAGCTGACCGGGACACCGACCATCCGGCCGGGGAATATTGCGGAGGCCCTCATAGATACAACGCTTATGGTGTCGCTTGCGCCGCTGCTGCAGCAAGTTCCTCCGGTTCCGGCTGTGCCAGCACCAGGCTGATCAAGGTCTGTCCAATCTGGGGCTTGATGGTTCCTTCGACCGTGAAGACCTGAAGTGCGCCCTCTTCGGTGATCAGGAACAGCGGCTGCACCTGGCCATACTGGGCTTTCAATTCCTCGAAGCCGAATTCCTCGCTCAGCCGGGTTTTCTTGACCACGGCCTCATCGGTGAACCATCGGGTCAAGGCTGCGTGCGTCATGTCCTTGCCAAACAGGAAACGACCCCGCAGATGACGTGAATGTGCCGCAAGCTGTTTTTCGTCCCCGGGCATCAGCTGGTAGGCCTGCGCACGCCCGAACAAGGGGGCGAAATGCAGCGCCGCCAGCGAATTGACATCGTCGTTGCTGGTCATGGCCATGAGCTTCCCGATCCCGCTGATCTCGACACGGTCCAGTACGGTGTCGGAAAAGATGCTGGCATAAAAGGCCGGGATGCCGGCCATGCGTGCGGCCGACACGTTGTGCTGGCTGTTGTCCACCAGCATGACGGGATAGCCTTCATCCAGGAGGACCTTGGCCATTTCGCGAACCCAGAAGCGTCCCCCCAGAAAGAGAACGCCTTGCGGCTCGGCCTTGGCCAGGCCGAGCCGCCGCGCGACCAGCGGCGCAGTCAGGCCATACAGGGCCACGGTTCCGATGATGACGAAGAAGGTCTGCGGAACCAGCACATCCGCATTCGCCAGCCCCACCTCTTCCATCCGCAGTGCGAACACCGACGCTACGGCAGCGGCGACGATGCCGCGCGGCGCCATCCACGATATGAACAGCTTCTCGCGAAAACTGAGCTTGCTTCCCAGCGTGGAGGCAAAGACGGCGGCCGGCCGCGCAATGAACACCAGGACCAGGAAAAACGCAAAACTGGCGACCCCGATCTGGTCGAGGTCCGACGGCTTGAGGTGGGCGGCCAGCAGGATGAATACGCCCGCGATCAGCAACACCCGAAGGTTTTCCTTGAACTCGACGATGTGATGAATCGGCACGGCTTTCTGGTTGGCCATGGCAAATCCCATGATCGTCACGGCCAGCAGGCCCGACTCGGACTGCAGCAGGTTGGCGCCGGTAAAGACTGCGACGACGAACATGACAGCCACCGGGTTTTGCAGGGAATCGGGAATCAGGTCCCGTTTCAGGCACAGTCCCAGGATCAGCGCACCCAGCAGGCCGACCAGTGTCCCGAGGGCGACGGTTTTCAGTACGCCGGTTGCCACGACCATTCCATGTTCGGCCCCCGAGTAGGCGGTGACCTGGAACACCAGTACCGCAAGCATGGCGCCGATCGGATCGATGACGATCCCCTCCCATTTCAGGATGGCGCCGCTCTGGCCTGTTGGCCGGATGAATCGCAGCATCGGTCCGATGACCGTGGGACCGGTGACCACCAGTACCGCGCCCAGCAGGATGGCCAACGACCAGTCGAGCCCGAGTATCCAGTGCGCCGCCAGCGTGCCGATGACCCAGGTAATGCCCGCTCCCAGCGTGACCAGCCAGGCCACCACGCCGCCGATGGCGCGAAACTCCTTCACCGACAGGCTGAGACCGCCTTCGAACAGGATCACCGCGACCGCGAGCGAGACCACCGGATACAGCAGCGATCCCAGCAGCTCGCCGGGATGGATCCAACCCAATATCGGCCCGGCCACGATCCCGAATACCAGCAGCAGCAGGATCGAGGGGATGCGCACGCGCCAGCCCAGCCACTGGGCGGCAACGCCCAGGATGACGACGGCACTGAGGCTGACCAGGGCGTGTTCAACCATGCATTACGCCCCACTCTCTCGACATGGCGCTCGGCATCCCTTCAGGACCAGACACCCGGCTGCGGAGTAAAACTGTCCAGTACGCGCAGGTAGCTCGCGCGCGCGACGAGCGAGGGATCGGGCAGATTTTTCTGGCTCATGCTGCCCTTCAGCTGGGCGATGGAGGCATATTCCTTTTCCTCCATCCAGTTCTGCATCGCCGCGAGAATCCCGGTCAGCTTGTCGGGGCCGTGCTGCAGCAGGCATGAGGCCAGGTGCACGACGTCGGCGCCGGCCAATAAGAGTTTCAGCGCCTCACTCTCGCTATGGACGCCGCCGGTGGCGGCAAGCGTCAGGCGGGTACGCCCGTACAAGATGGCGATCCAGCGGATGCGCAACAGGGCCTCTTCGGCCGACGAGAGATGCAGCTGGTCGGTCATGCGCATCTCGTCGAGGTCGATATCGGGCTGGTAGAAGCGATTGAAGACGGCGACGCCGTTCGCACCAGCCACTTCGAGTTGGCGCACGAAATGCGGCAGCGACGAAAAGAAAGGTGACAGCTTCATGACGATGGGCAGGCTCACCACGCGACGCAATGCGGTCAGCAGATCGATGTAACGCGCCTCGACAGCCTCGCCGGCAGCGTGCATGTCGGCGGCGACATGGTAGACGTTGAGTTCGAGCGCATCGGCGCCGGCCTGTTCCAGTGCACGCCCGAGTTCCACCCAGCCCGACGGCGACACGCCATTGAGGCTCGCCACCACGGGAATCTCCAGGCGCCGCTTGAGCTGGTGCAGGTGCGTCAGGTAGCGCTCGAGCCCGCCCTGGACCTCACCCAGGTCGGGCAGGAAGCCATCCTCCGCTTCGCTGCACCCAAGTCCTCTGTGCAGCAGAAAGCGATCCATCATCGCGTCCTCCGCCTGCAGTTCTTCCTCGAACAGGGAATACATCACCAGTGCGGCGGCACCGGCATCTTCCAGTCGCAGCGCGGTGTCGAAACTGCGCGACAGCGGCGAGGCCGATGGCACCAGCGGATTCTTGAGCGTGAGACCGAGGTAGTCGGTGGAGAGGTCGATCATGTCAGGCTCCGGATTGGGATTCGTCGGCATGGCCCTGCACCCGCGAGGGGTACGCCGCCAGATCTTTATGCCCTTCAGGGTGTTCGCCCTCCGGGCGGTGCGTGGTTGTTGCCGACTTGTCGGCTCTACAACCACGGCCTACCTCCTGCGGGTTGTCTTGGCGCAGCGCCATGTCCTGATAGGCTTTGTAGCGCCGGTCGGCTTCCTGCTGGGCCTGCTCCAGGAAGTGCTGCGCTGCTTCGGGATGGCTGCGCTGCAACATGGCGAAGCGGGTCTCCGATTCCATGAAGACCTTGACCGGTTGGCTGGGCGCCGCGGAGTCAAGTCTGAAGGGATTGGCACCGCTTTCCGCCAGTCGCGGGTCGAAGCGGATGAGTGGCCAGTGTCCGCTCTTCACCGCAAGTTCTTGCTGGCGCTGGTTATACAGCATGTCGTAGCCGTGTGCGATGCACGGGCTGTAAGCGACGATGAGCGAGGGACCGGCATACGACTCGGCTTCGTGGAATACACGCAGGGTCTGCACGTCCTTGGCGCCATATGCCGCCGTCGCCACGTACACGTGGCCATAATCGGTGGCAATTTTGGCGAGATCCTTCTTCGCGGTGGCCTTGCCGCCGGCGGAGAACTTGGCAACCGCACCGATCGGCGTGGCCTTGGAGGTCTGGCCGCCGGTGTTGGAATAGACCTCGGTGTCGAGCACCAGGATGTTGACGTCGTATGGCAGCGCCAGCACATGATCGAGGCCGCCGTAGCCGATGTCGTAAGCCCAGCCGTCGCCGCCGATGATCCATACCGAGCGGCGGATCAGCCATTCGGCGACGCTGGCGAGCGCTTGCGCGCGTGGGTGCCGCGAAGACGCCAGTTTCTCGAGCAGCTGTGCTACACGTTGGCGCTGCGCAACGATCTCCGCCTCCTCGCGCTGGTCGGCTGTGACGAGTGCGTCGGCAAGATCGCCGCCGACCTCCGTGGCCATTTCCTTGACCAGCTGCTGTGCGTAGCCCATCAACTGGTCGGCAGCCAGCCGCATGCCGAGACCGAATTCGGCGTTGTCCTCGAACAGCGAATTGCTCCACGCCGGACCGCGTCCGGCGCCGTTCACCGTATAGGGCGTGCTCGGCAGGTTGCCGCCGTATATCGACGAGCAACCGGTGGCGTTGGCGACCAACATGCGGTCGCCGAACAGCTGCGTCGCAAGCCGGATGTAAGGTGTCTCGCCGCAGCCTGCGCAGGCGCCGGAAAACTCGAACAGCGGATCGAGCAACATGGCGCCGGGGATGGTGTTGTGCTTCACCGCGGCACGATCGAACTCGGGCAGGCGCAGGAAGAAGGCGAAGTTGTCGCGTTCCTGCTCGCGCAGCGGCGCAACCGGTGCCATGTTCACGGCCCGGCGGGAGGCGTTCGACTTGTCGTGGATCGGGCAGGCTTCGACGCAGTCGCCACAGCCGGTGCAGTCTTCCGCTGCCACCTGATAGCTGATGCGAGTCCCGGCAGGGAACTCCTTGCTTTTCGCCGGTACGTGCTTGAAGGTCGGCGGCGCCTCCTTGACCGCCTCGGCCACGAACGCGCGCGCGCGGATCGCCGAATGCGGGCAGACGAATACGCACTTGCCGCACTGGGTGCAGAGGTCGGCCTCCCACACCGGGATTTCCAGCGCGATGTTGCGCTTCTCGTATTGCGCGGTGCCGAGCGGATAGCTGCCGTCGGCCGGCAGGCGGGACACCGGCAGCGCATCGCCGTGGCCATGGTAGATCGGCAGCGTCAGATCGCGCACGAAGTCCGGATAGGCAACGGGCATCCCGGTTTCGGCAGGCTGCCCGGGCGCCACGCTTGGGGCTCGCTGGGCGGGAATCGCAACCTGGTGCAGTCTGGACAAGGTCATGTCGATGGCGCGGTAATTCAACTCGACCAGCCGGCGGCTCTTCTTGCCGTAGGTCTTGTCGACCGCCTGCTTGATCGCTGCGATCGCCTCGTCCTTCGGCAGAATGCCGGAGATGGCAAAGAAGCAGGTCTGCATGATGGTGTTGATGCGCCGTCCCATGCCTGCCTCCGCGGCGACGGCGTAGGCGTCGACCGTCCACAACTGCAGACGTTTCTCCCGCATCTGTGCGCGCAATGTCTGTGGCAGCGTATCCCATACCTGGTCCGGCGGCGCGGGCGTGTTGAGCAGGAAAACCCCGTCGGGCGCGGCGTGTTCGAGCAGGTCATAGCGGTCGACGAACATCGGCTGGTGGCAGGCGACGAATCCGGCCATGCCGGGCTCGACCAGATAGGTGGAACGGATGGGTGCCGGACCGAATCGCAGATGCGACACCGTGACGGCACCGGATTTTTTCGAGTCGTAGACGAAATAGCCCTGGGCCTGCAGGTCGGTGGTCTCGCCGAGGATCTTGATCGAATTCTTGTTGGCCGACACCGTGCCGTCGGCGCCGAGTCCCCAGAACACGGCATGCTGCAATTGCCGCGATGCATCGGTGCGGAAGCAGCTGTCCCATGGCAGCGACAGATGGGTGAGATCGTCGTGGATGCCGACGGTGAACTGGCGCATACGACCTTTCACGGGCTTCAGCCCGTCGAAAGTCGGAGTCTCCGTGTGAGGCTTGGGCACGCCCTGCGAAAGCTCCTCGAACACCGCCTTCACCATGCCTGGGGTGAACTCCTTGCTGGCAAGCCCATAGCGGCCACCGATCACGCGCGGCATGCTGCGCAGGCCATCTGCCGATGCCTGCGCCAGCGCGCCGAGCACGTCCTTGTAAAGCGGTTCACCGTCGGCGCCAGGCTCCTTGCAGCGGTCGAGTACGGCAATGGATTTCACATTGGCCGGCAGCGCGGCCAGAAGTGCCGCCGGCGAGAATGGCCGGTACAGTCGCACCTTGAGCACCCCTACCTTTTCACCACGCGCGACGAGATGCTCGACGGTCTCGTGCACGGTCTCGGCGCCGGACCCCATCAATACGATCACCCGCTCGGCATCCATGGCCCCGACATAGTCGAACAGCGTGTACCGACGTCCGGTGAGTTCGCCGAAACGATCCATCGCGTCCCGCACGATGCCGGGGAAGGCATCGTAGTAGGGATTGGCGCGCTCGCGCGACTGGAAGAACACGTCGGGATTCTGCGAGGTACCACGCAGCACCGGATGCTCCGGCGACAGCGCGCGTGCCCGATGCGCTGCCACCAGACTGTCATCGATCATCGCGCGCACGGTTTCCGCATCGACCGCAGCGATTTTTGCCACCTCGTGCGAGGTGCGGAAACCATCGAAGAAATGGATCACGGGAATGCGTCCCGCCAGGGTCGCCGCTTGCGCGATTACCGCAAAGTCCTGTGCCTCCTGCGGGGAATTGGCAGCAAGCATGGCGCAACCGGTGGCGCGGCAGGCCATGACGTCCGACTGGTCGCCGAAGATGGACAGTGCGTGTGTCGCCAGCGTGCGCGCCGCAACGTGCAATACGAAGGGCGTCAGCTCGCCGGCGATCTTGTAGAGGTTGGGAATCATCAGCAGCAGGCCCTGGCTGGCCGTGAAGCTGGTCGCCAGCGCGCCGGAGGTAAGTGCGCCATGCAGTGCACCGGCGGCACCGCCTTCCGACTGCATCTCGATGATTTTAGGCACGGCCCCCCACAGGTTGGGCCTGCCTTGCGAGGCCCATTCGTCCGCCCACTCGCCCATGCTGGATGCCGGGGTGATGGGATAGATCGCGATCACCTCGTTGCCAAGGTAGGCCATGCGGGCAACGGCTTCGTTGCCGTCGATGGTGAGTGTCGTGGTCATAAGGGACTCTTACAAGATAACTCCGTCTTTTATTCTAGACGCGACGCGCGAATGGGCCAGCCTCCCCGTGACGATAAACGCATCGGGAAATGAATTTGCATCCAGTACACTAACTCTTCTTGTCCGCTGCAGCCCTGCCTTCACACTGCCATGCCCCACAGCGTCGAACTCATCACCACCATTGCTGCCGCGCTTGGCCTGGCGCTGATATTCGGTTTCATTGCCGTTCGCTTGCGGTTGCCCGCACTGGTCGGTTATCTGCTGGCCGGCATCGTGATCGGCCCCTACACCCCGGGCTTCGTGGCGGATACCGCGCTCGCGGGCCAGCTCGCGGAAATCGGTGTCATGCTGCTGATGTTTGGCGTGGGCCTGCATTTCTCGCTCGACGACCTGCTGTCGGTGAAGAAGATCGCCCTGCCCGGCGCTGTAGTCCAGATTGCCGTAGCGACTGCGATGGGCGTAGCACTGGCCAGCTGGTGGGGCTGGAATCTGCTGGCCGGCATCGTGTTCGGCCTGTCGCTATCGGTTGCGAGTACGGTGGTGTTGCTGAAGGCGCTGGAAAGCCTGGGTGCGCTGGCCACGCCGAACGGCCGCATCGCAGTGGGCTGGCTGATCGTGGAAGACCTGGTGATGGTGATGGTGCTCGTATTGCTGCCGCCGCTGGCCCAGGTGTTCGGCAACACCCCTGGGACGGCAAGTGGTCATTCGCTGGTGGCTACGTTGGCGATCACACTCGGAGAAGTTGCGCTGTTCATCGGGTTGATGCTGGTCGTTGGGCGGCGCTTTTTCCCCTGGCTGCTGTGGCAGGTGGCCCGCACCGGCTCGCGCGAACTGTTCACGCTGTGCGTGGTGGCTGCTGCACTCGGTATTGCCTATGGTTCGTCCGTGCTGTTCGGCGTCTCTTTTGCGCTGGGCGCATTCTTTGCCGGCATGGTGCTGCGCGAATCGGCGCTGAGCTACCGCGCCGCCGAGGAAACATTGCCGTTGCGCGATGCTTTTGCCGTACTGTTCTTCGTCTCGGTCGGCATGTTGTTCGATCCGAGCGTATTGCTGAAGCAGCCGCTGCAAGTACTCGCCGTGGTTGCCATCATCGTGTTCGGCAAGTCATTGGCGGCGTTTCTGCTGGTACTGGCGTTCCGCTACCCACTCAATACCGCGCTGACCGTCTCGGCGAGCCTCGCGCAGATCGGCGAATTCTCCTTCATCCTGGCCGGCCTGGGCGTGATGCTCGGAGTGCTGCCTGCCGAGGGACAAAGCCTCATTCTGGCCGGCGCGCTGATTTCGATTGCACTCAATCCGCTGGTGTTTACGGTCATCGAGCCTGCACAGACGTGGATCCGCGCACGTTCGAAACTGGCGCGCAAACTGGAGCAACGTGATGACCCGCTGGCCGAACTGCCCGCCGACGTCACGCCGCACACGCTCACCGGCCACATCGTATTGGGGGGATACGGCCGCGTCGGCCGTCATATCGCGGAAGCACTCGATGCCCAGGGCCAGCCCTATGTGGTTGCCGAACAGCAGCGCGAGGAAGTGGAAAAACTGCGTACCCGCGGCATTCACGCCGTTGTCGGGGACGCCTCCGAACCGGCCGTCCTGATCCAGGCACACATCGCACGCGCGCTGATGCTGGTCATTGCCATTCCCGATGCCTTCCAGGCGCGCAAGATGATCGAGATCGCCCGCACGCTCAACCCACGCATCCACATCCTGGTGCGTAGCCATTGTGAAGACGAAGCTGCGCTGCTGCGGCGCGAGCAAAGCGTGGATGTACTGGTGGGGGAACGCGAGTTGGCGAACAGCATGGTGCGCCACGTGAGCGAGTGCGTGAAGGGACAGGCCGAGGCACACGTCTAAACGCACGCCTCTCGGCACGATACGTCGGGCGCGGTAGCGGCCGGCCCTGAGAAACCACGTATCGCCCGAACGATTCAGCGCAAGTGATCCACCGCCTCGAGAGGGGTGGCGTGGGCCTGCTCGCTGTGCAACTCGGGCTGATACCAGCCGAGCTTTTCGCGCAGCTTGACCACATTGCCGACGATGATGAGCGTCGGCGCCTTGAGCCCGGCTTGCTCAGCCAGCTTGGGCAGCGTGGTGAGATCGCCGGTGATGACGCGTTGCGTCGGCAGTGTGCCATGCTGGATGATGGCCGCCGGCGTGTCGGCGGTCAGGCCATGCTTGATCAGCGCCTCGCACAACAGCGGCAGGCCTTTCAGCCCCATGTAGATGACGATGGTCTGGTCTTTGCGCGCGATGCCCTCCCAGTTCATGTTGAAGGTGTTTTCCTTCAGATGTCCGGTAACGAAGGCAACCGACTGCGCGTAATCACGATGGGTAAGCGGAATCCCGGCGTAGGACGCCACACCGGCAGCGGCGGTGATGCCCGGCACCACCTGGAACGGCACGCCGTGCTCGACCAGGGTTTCGATCTCCTCGCCGCCACGGCCGAAGATGAAGGGATCGCCACCCTTGAGCCGCAGCGTGCGCTTGCCTTCCTTGGCCAGTCGCACCAACATCAAGTTGATCTCTTCCTGCGGTACGGCGTGGTCGTCGCGCTCCTTGCCGACGTAGATACGCTCGGCGTCGCGGCGGCACATGTCGAGAATGGGCGGCGAGACCAGGCGATCGTAGACGATCACGTCGGCCTGCTGCATCAGGCGAAGGGCGCGGAAGGTGAGCAGGTCGGGATTGCCCGGGCCGGCACCGACCAGATAGACTTCGCCGCGGCTTATCGTATGTTCGGCGCCGTCCTGGATCATGGCCTGGAGCTGCGCCTCGGCCTCGACGTCGCGGCCGGAGAACACCATTTCGGCGACCGGCGAGAGGAACACTTTTTCCCAGAAGGCGCGACGCTGTTCCGGCTTGATCGCCGCGCGCACACGATCCTTGTAGCGCGAAGCCAGTGCGCTCAGGCGGCCATAGGCCGCCGGGACCAGGGTTTCCAGCCGCGCCCGCAGCATGCGCGCGAGCACCGGCGATTCGCCGCCGCTCGAGACCGCCACCATGATCGGCGAGCGGTCGATGATCGAGGGGAGGATGAAGCTGCACAATGCCGGCTTGTCGGCCACGTTGACCGGGATGTGGCGCGCGCGCGCGGCGTCCGCGACAAGCTTGGCTGCGGCCGCATCCTCTTCGACCACGATCACCGCATCCTTGCCATCGAGCAGATCGGGCGTAAAGGCATCCGCCACGCGATTCAGGCAATCGGCATGTGGCAGACGTTCAAAGCCTTCATGCAGGGCGGGGGCCGCGACATCGACGCGCGCACCGGCACGCAGCAGCAGTTCGGCCTTGCGTGCGGCAGTCTCGGAACCGCCCACCAACAGGCAGTGGCGGTCACGCAGGTCGAGGAAAATCGGCAGGTAGTTCATGGGATTTACTCGGTGGTCGCAGCATCGTCGCCCGACTCGGCGGGTCCGTCTTCTGCCGAATAGGGTGGGATAAAGATAAAGCGCATGTCACCCGGATTCATTTCGACGAAATCGAGCGTCACACCTTGCAGATACGGCGTGCTGGATGCGGCGATCAGAATTTCGATCCCATTGACGACGAGATGTTCGTCGGCCTCGCGTTCGGTATCGAAGCCCATGCCGTAGTTCACGCTGCCGTCGTCCTCCTGGTAGGCAGCCACCCGCAGGATCATCTCGAATACATCGGGATTGTTGTTGGCGGCGCGAATCTGCGCGGCCGCAGCGTCGGTGATCTTGATCATGGGTTTGTCCCTCGATTAATTAAGCGGCAGCGCACGCCTTATGCGCACGCACCTGGTTCAGAAAAGGCGCGATCCAGCCCTGTTCCCCGCTGCCGCGGCGATGCACGTAAGCAGCTAGAAGATTGTATTGCTGGTAGCCGTCATGGACGCCATCGATGCCATGGCCGCGCTTGACCTGGTAGGCATAGATGGAGTCGGCCGGGAGATTTTCCAGGCTGGAGTAGTGAAATTCGTGCGCGGGAATGCGCACGGATTCCCGCCAGCGATCGACACCGGTCGGCTGCAGACTGGCGTAGCCCCGTCCAACCGGACGCTCGTGCATGACCGTATCGCCCGGGACCACGCCCACCATCTCGCACGTACGGCCCTGCCAGCTGAGTCGCCGCGACAGGTACATCAGGCCGCCGCACTCGGCATAGGTGGGCAGACCCGCTTCGATGGCAGTGCGAATACTGGCGCGCAAAGGAATATTGGCTTCGAGTTCATCCATGAACACTTCTGGAAAACCGCCCCCGATAATGAGCCCATCCACCTCCGGCAGGGTATCTGCATGCAGCGTATCCAGCTCCACCAGCTCCACATTGGACGAACGGAGGCTGTCGAGATCTTCGCTGTAGTAGAACCCGAATGCCGGATCGTGCGCGATCGCTACCCGTACCCGCTCCGGAACAGCTTGCCCGGAACGTTCGGCGGGCACCACTTCACGCGCGGGTGCGCTGTCTGCGATGACCAGCAGCCGGTCAAGATCGACCTGGGCGGCGATCCGCTCGCCCACGTGCCGGATGCGCGCCAGCGCAGCCTGCTGCTCGTTGGCCGGTACCAAGCCCAGATGACGTTCGGCGATCTGCATGCTGGCGTCGTGCTGGACGGCGCCGATCACCTCGACCTCGGTGTAATGCTCGATCACTGCGCGCAGTTTGGACTCATGGCGGCTGCCGCCGAGATTGTTGAGGATGAGACCGGCGATGCGGATGTCCGGATCGAACGCCTGATAACCGAGGATCAACGGCGCCACCCCGCGTGTCATGCCGCGCGCGTCGATCACCAGCACCACCGGGGCGCCCAGCAGCTTGGCAAGTGCGGCATTGCTGTTGCTGCCGTCGAGGTCGAGACCGTCGTACAGCCCTTTGTTTCCCTCGATCAGGCTGATGCGCGCACCGGTCGCAGCACTGGCGAACTGCCGCTCGATTTCGCTGCGCTGCATCATGTGGAAATCGAGGTTGTAGCAGGGGCGCTGCGCTGCCATACCCAGCCACAGGGGATCAATGTAATCGGGGCCTTTCTTGAACGGCTGGACCGCATGACCACGCGCATGCAGCGCGGCGCACAAACCCAGCGTGAGCGTGGTCTTGCCCGACGATTTATGCGCGGCAGAAATGAAGACGCGGGGCATTGGAGCCCCGCGCTTGTCAGAATCGTTTGATGTGGCTTGCTGGTTCATTCCGGACGATCCCCTGCCGGACTGGCGTCCGGCAGGTTATGCATCAATGTTCCAGTTTGGCAACCGTGGCGTCGTCCAGATTGGCCGGCAGCAAACGCAGGACCTTGACGGCAAAGGTGGTGACCAGCAGCGCGATGGCCACGCCGCCCAGCCCCAGGAAGAGCTCGGCCATGGTCGGCGAATACGTGTGGATCACGCCGTCATAGAAACTGCTCTTCATCGTCATCCCCGGGAACATGTCCAGCGGGTAGGCCTGGGCACCGATGATGGTGACGTACATCTGTGCAATACCGCCCAGGATGACCAGTGCACAGGCAATCATGATCCAGCTGCGCTGCCTGCCCAGGCCGCTCAGCAGGATCACCAGCGGGACGACGCAGCCGATCACGATCTGCCCCACCCAGAACAAGGTGGTGATGATGCCGCCGTCGCGCAGGATGAAGCTTTCGACGCTGCCCATCTTGGCGAAGTACAGGTTGGTCAGGTGATACACCACGACGAAGTACAGCACTGCGGCGACGAACACCGCGAGGAGGCTCTTCAGCCGCATCATCACGGCATCGCCAAGCGGCCGGCCGGTCCAGGCGTAGGCCGCGGCCAGCACCATCAGGTAGATGGCCAGCCCGTAGGCGAACGACATGATGATGAACATCGGCGCCAGCATCGAAGTGCCGTACAGTTCACGTGCGACCAGAAAGCCGAACAATGAACCGGTACCGGTGGTCAGCGTCAGCCGCCAGATGAATGCTGCCGTGCCTGCCGCCTTGGAATAAGCCTTGACGTTGCGGTCCAGCATGGTCCACAGATAGATGCCTACCAGTGCAAAGAAGCCGGAATAGAGGAACACGTTCCAGGTGAACATCGACTTGAAGTTGAAGTGCGTCATCGCCACGATCAGACGATCGGAGCGCCCGAGGTCCAGCACCAGCACCAGCAGGCCGCCCAGCATCAGTGCCAGCGCCAGGATGGCCGACAGCGGTGCTAACGGCTTGTACATCGGCTTGTTGAACACCGATGCAATCGAGGCCACGTTCAGGGCACCCGAGGCGGCCACGATCAGGAACACTGCGAACACGTGCGGCAGGCCCCAGACGATCTGGTTGTCCATGCCGGTCACCACGTGGCCGTGATGGTGCATATACAAATAGGACAGAAAGCCGAACAGTACGAAGAGGCCGATGCCCCCGAACAGCATCCAGTACTTCAGGCTGCTGCCTTCAACTTCGCGGAAAGTAATGCTTGCCATGTTGTTTTAGATTCCGTGATAGCGAACGCCGAGGTTGAGATTGAGGTCGGCCCGGACCTGCTTGGTCGGCAGTTCGCGCAGGCGCTTGGAAATCTCGCTTTCGGGGTCGTTCATGTCGCCGAACACCAGGGCGTTGTGGCCCGAGGCCGTACACGCTTCGACACATGCCGTCGTGCCGTCGCCGCGATCGACCTTCTGCACGCAGAAAGTACAGGCTTCGACGCAGCCGATGCCACGCGGTACATCCGGCTTCTGGGTATCGTTCAGGGGCTCGTGCACCAGCGAGCGCGCCTTGTAGGGGCACGCCATCATGCAGTAACGGCAGCCGATGCAGGTATGGCGGTTGACCAGCACGATGCCGTCAGCACGTTTGAACGAGGCCCCGGTCGGGCACACGTCCACGCACGGCGGCTCGGCACAGTGCTGGCACAGCATCGGCAGATTGGTTTCCATCTGCGTCAGCGGATCCTGCAATTCCAGCTTGCGGATCCACTGCGGCGCCTGCTTCTTGTGCTGGCTTTCCGCTACCGGGGTCCAGCCGTTTTCGGTGCTACACGCAGACACGCATTCGTCGCAGCCGCTGGCGCACTTGGTCGCATCAACCAGCATGCCCCAGCGCACGGCACTACTGGCCGCCTGATCTTCCGGGCGGCCATGCGCCACTTCAATCAGCATCACGCCAGGAACCAGGGTCACCCCTGCCGCCACGGTTGCGGCACTGATAAAACGGCGCCGCTCGGGCGAGTTGGGCGTTTTGTCGGACATCGATTTCATATCGCTCATTGGGCAACCCCGGCCATCTCTTCCGCGCTGACCTTGCTGTTCGCCTGGGCAGCCAGCTTGTGGGCGTAGTGCGCCGTTTCAGCGTTCAACGGGTGCATCGCCATCGAGCCCTGAGGTTTGGTGGAATGGCAGTCGAAACAGTCGATTTTCACAGCCGCATAGCTGTGGCAGCTCACGCAAAAGTCGTCCTTGGATGCGGCAACGCTGCCGGTTTTTTCGCTGGCATGGCAGTTGATGCATTCCTTGAGGCTGTACTTCTTGGTGCGGATGCCTTCAAGCACGGTCTCATCGCGATGATGCAGCAGCACTTTCATGTGGTTGCGCCGCATGAAGTCGTTGGGTTCCACGCACTGCTCGCCCTTGACAGCCTTCGTAATCACGGGCTTGGGCGCGCCGCTGGCCTTGGGCTGGTCATCCGACCCTGCCCAAGCCAGGGCCGCAGTCGTCAACACGACCGCACCCAGAGCCAGGAGGCGTTTGATCTTGCCTGCCACGCTCAGTCACCCATACCCATGACGATGTAGCCGGTCGGGCAGACGTCGGCACAGATGTGGCAGCCGATGCACTTGCCGTAGTCGGTGTCGACATAACGACCCACGGTGGGGTTGTCCTTCTTCTTCACTTTGAAGACGGCGGTCTGCGGGCAGTAGACCACGCAGTTGTCGCACTCGAAACATTGGCCGCAGGACATGCAGCGCTTGGCTTCGTCGACGACGGCCTTCTCGGACAATGCGTGCAAACGCTCTTCGAAGTTGCCCAGCGCACCTTCCTTGTCGAGCATCGTCACTTCGCGGATATTGCGCGGCACGTTGGGGAAATGGCCCAGGAACAGCTCGGTGTGCGAGGTGATGTGGCGCGCCGAACGGTCTTCGAAGTTGTGCAGGATGTCCTTGCGCTCCGAGGTGCCCCAGATCTGGCCCTTGACTTCGCTGTACTCGTGGCCGGATTCGAGCCACTTGCGGATTTCGTCGAAATGGTGGACGTCGACCTTCGGGCGTTTGTCGAGTTCCTTGCCGGCAAGGAAGGCATCGATGCCGTCGACGGCGATGGCGGCATGGCCGATCGCAGTAGTCAGCAGGTGCGGACGCAACACGTCGCCGCCGACGAAGATGTGCTCTTTGCCGGGGAAGCGATAGTTCTTGTCGGCCTTCATCAAGCCGTTGTTGTTGTTGAACTGCTCGAGACCGGTGAAGTCGACGCCCTGGCCGATGGCGGACACGATCAGGTCGGCCGGCAAATCACGCTCGGTTCCCTCGACGATCTTGGTTTCCTTGCCTTCCATCACAAAGTCGGCCACGCGCAGCGCGGTTGCACGGCCATTCGCGTCGACAACCACGGCAACCGGGGTCACGCCGCCGATGATCTCGATGCCTTCCTGCTGGGCATGCTCGACTTCGTGCTTGTTGGCGGCCATCTTGTCGACCGTAGCGCGCGAAACCAGCACCACCTCGGCACCTTCACGGGCGGAGATCGAGGCGACGTCGGACGCCATGTGGCCAGCGATCACGGCCTCGGGACGGTCATCATGGGTACCGGACTTGGTCACGTTGCCGAGACGGCGAGCAACGGTCGCAACGTCGATCGAGGTGTCGCCACCGCCGATAACCACCACGCGGTTGCCGACGTGCTGCAGGCGACCTTCGTTGAAGGCGCGCAGGAACGCAACGGCGGTCACGCAGTTGGGCGCTTCGGCGCCGGGTACCGGCAGCGGACGGCCTGCCTGGGCACCCATCGCCATGAAGATGGCGTCGTATTCTTTCTCAATCTGCTCGAAGCTGACGTCGGAACCGATACGGGTCTTCAGGCGGGTTTCCACACCGAGGTCGATGATGCGCTTGATTTCGGCGTCGAGCATTTCACGCGGGGTACGGAAACCGGGAATGCCGTAACGCATCATGCCGCCGAGCTCTTCGTGCTCGTCGAAAATGGTCACGCCATGGCCACGCAGACGCAGCTGGTAGGCGGCGGCCAGGCCAGCAGGGCCGGCACCGATCACGGCAACCTTCTTGCCGGTTTCGGCAGCGGTGGACGTGTAGGCCATGTTGTTTTCGATGCCCCAGTCGCCAACGAAGTGCTCGACCGAGTTGATGCCGACGTGGTCTTCGACCTGATTGCGGTTACAGCCGGATTCGCACGGTGCGGGACAGACACGGCCCATCACGCCCGGGAAGGGGTTGGCTTCGGTGATGCGACGGAACGCATATTCCTGCCAGGTCACGCCTGCAGGCGGCTTTTCGATACCGCGCACGATATTGAGGTAGCCGCGAATGTCTTCACCGGCCGGGCAGGAGCCCTGGCAAGGCGGCGTGGCGAGCATGTATTCCGGGCACTTGTGCGTCCAGCTCGACTGGAAAATCCTGTCCTGTGCGGAACGGAAGTCAGCGTCTGACTCGCCATCCTTATAACGACGCCATGTAACGCCTTCGGTTTTTGCTTTGTTCGTCGTGACAGCCATGTTGGTTCTCCTAACGCCTACGTAACTAAAGATAGATAAATCGCAATCAGCCCGGTAATCGAACTCAGTCCAGCTTGATCGCCTTGCTAACCAATTGATGCACCCCGCCCACCATGCTCATGTCGAAGCCATATTTAGGCAAAACCTTGGTGAACTGCGCCTTGCAGATGGCGCAGATGGTGGCCATGAAGTTGACCTGGTATTCCTTGACCACATTGTTGAGCGCAGTGGCGCGCGGCAACGCGCCCTTGACGCGTACTTCCATCAGGTCGTCCGTCAGTACGCCGCCACCGCCGCCGCAGCAGTATGTGGCTTCATAGATGGTGTCGTCGGCCATGTTGTGGAAGTTGTTCACGACCGACTTGATCAATTCGCGCGGAATGGTGAACTGGCCGCCCGGTTCGGTGCCCATGCGCGACGCGCGGGCCACGTTGCACGAATCGTGATACGTCACGATCAGGTCATCGTTCATCGAGGGGTCGACCTTGATCCTGCCGGACTTGATCAGATCGTTGGTCAGCTCGCAAATATGCTGAGGCTGCGGATAGGTCGGATCAAGCTGCTTTTGCAGTTCGATCGAGAAAGGATCGTTGCCGCCGTAGCCGATGCCAGTCAGCGTGTTCCAGAAACTGTAGGCGACGCGCCACGCATGGCCGCATTCGCCGACGACGATGCGTTTGACACCGAGTTCCAGCGCCGCATCACGGATGCGCATGGCGACCTTGCGCATGGTTTCGTAGTTACCGTTGAACAAGCCGAAGTTGCCCGCTTCTGCCGCATGCGTGGACAGGGTCCAGTTGATGCCTGCGGCATGGAACACCTTGGCATAGCCGATCAGCGATTCAACATGCGGTTCGGAGAAGAAGTCGGCGGACGGCGTGATCAGCAGGACTTCAGCGCCCTTCACATCGATCGGCATCTTGACCGGCACACCGGTATCGGCCTCGATATCCTCTTCCAGGCCTTCCAGGGTATCGATCAGCGCCGGACCGGGCAGGCCCAGGTTGTTACCGATCTTCTGTACCTTGCCGAGAATCTCATTGGAGTATTTCTGGCCCATGCCGACATGGTTCAGGATCTCACGGCCGGCCATGGTGATTTCCGCGGTGTCGATGCCGTACGGGCAATACACCGAGCAGCGACGGCATTCCGAGCACTGGTGATAATAGCTGTACCAGTCGTCCAGGATTTCCTTGGTCAGATCTTTTGCGCCCACCAGCTTGGGGAACAGCTTGCCCGCAGTGGTGAAGTAGCGGCGATAGACCTGGCGCATCAGGTCCTGGCGTGCCACCGGCATATTCTTCGGGTCCGAAGTGCCCAGATAGTAGTGGCACTTGTCGGTACAGGCACCGCAGTGCACGCATGCGTCGAGAAAAACCTTCAGCGAGCGGTACTTGCCAAGCAAGTCGCCCATCTTGTCGATGGCACGCTCTTTCCAGTCTTCGCCCAATTCATGGGGATATCCCATGAAGTCTTGAACCGACTTGGGCGCAGGAAAGGACTTGATATGCGACATCACGCCTTCCCGAAGCTTGGGAATCTCGATGTCGTCTTTCATTTCCGGAATGTCAAATTCAGCAACAGCCACTTGAGTGTCCTCTGTCCGTACTTAATGTTCGTTATTCAATGTCAACGAATCAGTTGTTCTGATCGAGTCGGGCAGCCCATGCGGCCACATGGCGATGCTCACGAGGGTTGTCAACCTGGTTGCGGGTGGGGCTAAAGAACAAACCCGGTGCATGCAGCAGTTTGCTGATCGGGAAGATCACCATCAGCGAAGCCACCAGGGCCAGATGCACCATCAGGATCGGATCCTGCGGAAGCGGCTGGATATCCAGATACATCAAGCCCATGAAGAACTCTTTCAGCGAAATGATGTCGGTATGGGCAACGAAGGTCATCAGCATGCCGGATACGCCGATCGCTATCAGCAGGACCAGCATCAGGTAGTCGGACGGTGTCGAGATGTAGCGTACCCGGTCGACTACGAAACGGCGCGCCAAGAGTCCGGCCAGTCCAGCAACCATCATGATGCTGGCGTACTTGCCGAAGGGCTGCACGATGTCGACCCAGAACCAGACAGGCTGGGTGAAATAGCGAAGGTGACGCGCCAGAACCAGGAGCAGGCCGAAATGGAACAGCCAGCCGAATACCCAGATCCACTTGTTCGATTTGAACAGCGACTCGAACACCACCACCTCTTTCGCCATCCGGTACACCACTCCGGTTCGCGTAGTCGGCGCAGGGGTCGTCGGGATGACCAGCGGTGCGGGTGTACGGCTGTAATCAAAAATCTTGTAGACCAGACCTACCACCAGCAGGAAGGTGGCGATGTAGAACATCCCGGCGTAAATCATCGTCACAGTAGACAAACTCACTCTCCTATCGGACTCCGTCCCGCCACGCGATGAAATGCCTGGCGGAATCGCATTCCTTACCAACGTTTTGTTTACAAATCAAACGCGAACCAACCCGGCCACATTTGATTGGGAAACACAACAATCGGAGCCGCCCCGAAACTCCGAGGCGACCCGATGGTTTACGACTTAGATACAGCCGGTCGGCTTGGGCAGGCCAGCGATCTTACAAGCCTGCTTGGCGGGGCCGTAGGGGAACAACTCGTACAGGTACTTGTTGTTGCCTTTCTCAGGGCCGAGCTTCTTGCCAATAGCCTTGGTCAGAACGCGAACAGCGGGAGCGATCTGGTATTCGGCATAGTATTCACGCAGGAAATTGACGACTTCCCAGTGGCTATCGGTCAGATCGACCTTTTCTTCGACAGCCATGTACTTGGCGATGTCTTCGTTCCACTGCGACAGGTCAACCAGATAGCCTTCTTCGTCGACTTCGACTTCCTTACCGGCGATATTCACCATGGGCATAGCAATACTCCTTCTATTAAAAGTTACAGCCAAGACTGACAGTTGCTGTGCTCTGCGACCAGATCCACAAAACCGCCGTAATCCACGACATTGACTCCGTCCAGCACACGCCCGGCCATGCCGCGCGCTGCCAGATCAGGACCGAGTGCGTAAATCTTGAGGTCAGCTGCTGCTGCCTGGATTTTCGCCGCTGCCGCGTTGCCGTTTGTCGCCGCGTACACCGCGTCTTCGATCAGCAATACAGCAGAACCTTTGGTGGCCACGCGCAGGCAGCTTTCCAGCGAACTGCGCTCTGCGGCCGATTTGTTCACAATATGCAGCATGTCTATCCCCTTAGAAGCTGATCACGACGTCTTGCTCGGCCATG
Organism: Rhizobium sp.; assembly: GCA_019459285.1. Classification (GTDB taxonomy): domain Bacteria; phylum Pseudomonadota; class Gammaproteobacteria; order Burkholderiales; family Thiobacillaceae; genus Thiobacillus. Next base: position 44,632 of record JAIBEL010000031.1, read on the forward strand.
AGATTCGCCATCTCATCGACGGAAAGCACCGTCACATCCACAATCAGGTCGTCTTCGGTCAGACCACGCGCATCCATCGACGCCTGGTCGACATAGAGCTTCTCGATGTCGTACCCTTCCAGCGCACGGTAGGTCTTGGAGAAATCCTTGACCTCGATGCCCTTGGTGTCGATGCCCTTCATCAGCTGGAAGACACCGTCATCGGTGAACACCAGACTGACGTCCTGATCGAAGGCAGCGGTAATCAGCACCACCTCCAGGCCTTCCAGCGCATACACGGTACCGTGGGGCGCCTTGCGGTTCAGGAACATGAATTTCTTGATGATGCCGGAGCCGTCATCCATATCGTCCATATCGCTCATCTCGTTATTCCTCAATCACCGAACGTCACGAGACGATCGTACTGAATACCCATTTCCACCAACTGACCCAGACCCGAGATGCGGAAGTTATCGCCGAGAACACCGTCCGTGATGCCACGGCGCTGCGCAGCAGCCACGCACACAACCAGATCCACGCCGTGGTCAGCCGCGAGCTTGGACCAGCGCGCGCCCACATTGCGATCATCCTGCGGCGGCGTCGCGAGACGTGAAGCGTTATAAACGCCATCGTGGTAGAAAAAAACACGCGGAACCTTGTGACCCTTCTCGATCGCCGTGCGGGCAAAGAGATAAGCGGTGTCACTGGCCTGATGAGAGTAAGGCCCTTCGTTTACAAGAATGCCGAATTGCATGGCTAGTTCAAACTCCGAAAAATCCAGTCATTGTTTTCGCACTTCTTCCCGTCGCGGCCAACCCGCGACGGGCGCACAACATCTTAGAAACGGATGTGGGCAGAAGCGTTCAGGTTGGCACGGCCACCACGCCAGTTATCGATGTGATACTTGGTGAAGGGCAGGCCGGTCTTCTCGAAGAATGCGGGCCAGCCGATGCGGTCGATCCAGTCGATCATGCGCTCCCAGGGCTTGCCGTCAGCCTTGTAGGTGGCGAGGATCTTCTTGACCACTTCGCCGACCTCGGGCCAACGCGGTGCGTTGTTCGGCAGGCCAGCAGCGACCAGCTTGTGGAAGGTCGGCTTGGAGCGGGCGTTGGAATTCTTGCCGCCCACCCAGATCGCGATCTTGGAATGCTCGGGATCGTTGATCTGCATCGGGGGGCAGGGCGGGAAGCAGGCGCCGCAGCAAATGCACTTCTTCTCGTCGACTTCCAGCGAGGGCTTGCCGTTCACCAGAGCGGGACGGATCGCAGCCACCGGGCAACGTGCCACGACGGAGGGACGCTCACACACGTTGGCAACCAGATCGTGGTTGATCTTCGGCGGCTTGGTGTGCTGAACGATGATGGCGATGTCGGCCTGGCCGCCGCAGTTGATCTCGCAGCAGGAGGTGGACATCTTGACGCGGTTGGGCATCTCGCACTTGACGAAGTCGTCGTACAGCTCGTCCATCAGCGCCTTCACCACGCCCGAAGCGTCGGTGCCGGGGATGTCGCAGTGCAGCCAGCCCTGGGTGTGGGCAATCATGGACACCGAGTTGGCGGTACCGCCGATGGGGTAGCCCTTGTCGTTCAGCGCCTTGATCAGCGGCTCGACCTTGGAACCGTCGGCCACCATGTATTCGATGTTGGAACGCGCGGTGAAACGCACGAAACCGTCGCCGTACTGGTCAGCGATGTCGGCCAGTTCGCGGATGGTGTAGTGGTCCATCTGACGCTGCGTGCCGGCCTTGACCGTCCAGATTTCGTCGCCGGACTCAGCGCGGTGATACAGGACACCCGGCTTCGGATGGCTGTGGAAAGACCACTTGCCGTAGTTCTTCACCATCACGGGGTGCATGTAGGGCATCGGATCCGGTGCGCCGGATTCGATAGGCGGACGTAGTTCTGCCATGTTTTATCTCCAACTGATTTAATGCACGGGCCCCAGCACTCGCCGAGGCCCGCCCTATGCGAAACAGGTACAGCGCGAAACTTAAGCGGCGGACTGCTTGTACTCGTTCCACTTCTCGACTTGCTCGTCCCAGTCGTCGGAACGGAAGTACGGGTTGGAACGCGGCTCCTTGATCATGTTGGGATCAACCGGGATGTCCAGACCTTCGAGGAAGTTGGTCAGGCCGATACGCTCGATCATTTCGCCAGTACGCTCGTGCTCCAGCGCGTTTTCAGCGAAGAAGTCGAGGATGTTGCGGGCCAGCTCGTTCAGCTTCTCGAAGTCCTCGTCGGACTCGAGCTTCATGAACGGGATCACCACGGTGCCCATGGTCGCGCCGATCTTCAGCACGCCCTTGCCGCCCACCAGGATGGTCACGCCCTTGTCCACACCGGTGCGCAGGCCGCCGGGGATGACGTTCAGGCAGTGCATGCAGCGCACGCAGTTCTTGTTGTCGATGCACAGGGTGTTGCCGTCGCCCAGATTGGCGGCAGACACGTGCTCGCTGGCCTTGAACTTGTCGCTGGCAACCAGGGTGATCGCCTTGGTCGGGCACTTGCTGATCACGTCATTGACCAGATCGTTCATGCCGTGGGCCTTGTAGTACTCCTGCACCAGCTTCTCGTCGACGCGGATGTTGTCGCGCCAGGTGCCGATGGTGGCCATGTCGGAACGCTGGATGGCGTTGACGCAGTCGTTACCGCAGCCGGAGAACTTGAACTTGAACTTGTAGGGCAGGGACGGGCGGTGCATGTCGTCCAGGTTGTTGTTGATGACGGTACGCAGCGCCTTGGCTTCATCGAAGCAGGAATGCTCGCAACGGGCCGCGCCGACGCAGGACATCGAGGTGCGCAGCGCCGGGCCGGCACCACCGAGATCGAAGCCCATTTCATTGAATTCGTCGAAGGCCTTCTGGACGTTTTCGGTCTTGATGCCCTGGAACATGATGTCGCCGGACTGGCCATGGAAAGCGATCAGGCCCGAGCCGCCGGTAGCCGACCAGACGTCGCACATCTTGCGCAGCAGATCGGAGGTGTAGTGCATGCCTGCGGGCGGTTGCACGCGCAGGGTGTGGAATTCGGCAGCCTCAGGGAACAGCGGCTGGTGGTTTTCGTCCTTCAGCTCGGTGAAACGCGGGATCACACCGCCGCCGTAGCCAAAAACGCCGACCGTACCGCCCTTCCAGTAACCGAACTTGGTCTTGTAGGACGTTTCCAGCTGACCCATCAGGTCAACCATCATGTCGTTGTCCTTAGCCAGACGCTTGAGACCGGTCACGAAGCTCGGCCACGGGCCTTTCTCGAGCTCGTCCAGATTGGGCGTATCAATCATCTTCTTTGCCATAGTTTTCTCTCCTAGAACATTTCGAAATGCCCGCTCAGCCGACAGCTCAACGGTATCCCATCATCGTATTGAGTTGACGATCGCATCACCATCATTCTCATGGGTAAAACGATTACTCCATCACGGTAGGTCCCAACCTACCCAAAAGGAGTAGGCCACTTTCCCCAACGCGGTAATGCCCCATCTAGGCAAAGGGTGAGACATTACGTGGCCGCCACAGGAATCAATAAGAGTATTAAAATATTGTTGCAAACGCAAGCCCCTGTGCCAAACAGGGTTGAAATGGTACGCAACATCCTTATTAAAGCAAGGTTCGCTTGTGTTGCCGTGCAACGCATCCATATCAAATTGAAGCAACACGGATCGAGATTCCATGCCTGAGATCACTTCACTAGACAAGTTGCGACTCCCCTTCGGTGGCCAGGAAATCGAATTCCAGCACCTCACCCACGAATCGGGAGGGGTGCCGTTTTTACGTATCCGCATACGCGAAAACAAGCGCTTCACCATTTTTGACGTCGACCCGGTCAGCGCGCAGAAGTGGGCCGATGTGATGCAGGCATGGGCCAAGGACCATGCGGGAGATGCGCCGTGAACTGGGCAGGCTGGCCTGAGAACAAGCCCGAAACGTACACGCCGCACATGATCGACCTGCAATTCGATCTCGTCGGCACGACCATTCCCGCAGACAATGCGCAATTGCTCGCCGATGCGTTGCAGCGTCTCCTTCCATGGCTGGGCGAGGATGGCGAAGCCGGCATCCAGCACCTGAAAGGGGCGGAAACCAACAGCGGGGATGCCACGCTCAACATCAATCGGCGCACCAAGCTGTATGTACGGGTGCCCAAGGTGCGACTCGACGACATGCAGCAATTGGTCGGGCAGACGCTCGACCTGGCGGGTCACAGCCTTCAGATCGGCAGTTTCAAGACGCGCGAGTTTACGGCCTTTGCCAACATCTATGCGCACTTCGTTGACACGGGTGGCGCCACTGAAGAACAATTCGTGCAGGACGTGATGCGCGAACTGGACGGTCATTTCCAGTTGCGTTGCGGATTTATCTGCGGCAAGCGGCAAACCCTGCAAAGCACATCCGGCCCGATCCACGGCTATAGTCTGATGCTGCACGACGTCCCGCCGCACAAGTCCCTGCAACTGCAGGACGAGGGCATGGGACGCAACCGTTTGTTAGGCTGCGGGATTTTCATCCCGCACAAATCCATCGCGCCGGTGATGCCGGCGAACCATTGAACCCAGCGCCGGTGGTTCCGGTAAATCTTTAAACTTGACCAACCCGAAAGGAGAAAACATGTCTTATGTAGTAAATGGCGAAGAGCTCGAGACCGGCGAAGAGGACTTCCTGCTGGAAGCCAATTTCAGCGACGACGTCCCCCCGGTCATTGCCGCGGCTGAAAAAATCACGCTGACCGACGAGCACTGGACAGTCATCAATTTCATGCGCGAGAAGTACAAGGAAGATGGCTCAACCCCCAACTTCCGCAATATGCTTGCCGAAATGGATGAACTGCACCCGGGCACCGACTGGAAGAAAAAGCTGTATGAGCTCTTCCCCAACCAGCCCGCACGTCAGTCGGCCCGCGTTGCCGGCCTGACCAAGCCTTACGGCAAGGGCGGCTACTGATACCCGTCAGAAGCAACATCAAAGCGGGCAGTGTATTTCGCGCTGCCCGCTTTTCTCCAGGTCCCTCTCGCAGCCCCAACCATGTTTTCCAATACCCTCGTTACTACTGAAGACCTGGCCACGCATCTGAACGATCCGAACTGGGTCATTCTGGACTGCCGCTTCACCCTCACTGATACCGAGGCAGGTCGCCAAGCGTACGAGAAAGCACATATCCCGGGTGCACGTTATGTGCATCTGGACAACGATCTCTCCGCCCCCGTCGGCGAAACCACCGGGCGGCACCCGCTGCCCGATCCGCACGCGCTGACCGAAAAGCTCCGCGCGTGGGGTGTGGGGGTCAACAAGCAGGTCGTGGTATACGACGACAGCTATGGCGCCATGGCCGGGCGGCTGTGGTGGATGTTGCGCTGGCTCGGCCATCCGGGCGTGGCCTTGCTGGATGGCGGCTACCCGAAATGGTTGCGCGAAAAGCGCCCGGTTGACGCCGACATCCCGACGCCCCACAAAGGCGCGTGTGCCTGCCTGCCCGAACCCACACAGATCGTGGCGGCGAACGAAGTTCTGCGCGCGTCGCAAACCGGCGAACAGCTCATCCTCGATGCGCGTCCCGATCGCCGCTTCTCCGGCGAGTTCGAGCCGCTCGACCCGGTGGCCGGCCATGTGCCTGGCGCCATCAACTACCCCTTCGACGAGAACCTCGACGTGGATGGAACCTTCCTGCCGCCCGAGGCGCTGCGCGAGAACTACCAGGCCCTGCTGAAAGGCAAACCGGCCTGGCAGGTCATCCACATGTGCGGCTCCGGCGTCACCGCCTGTCATAACGTACTGGCGATGGAAATCGCCGGCCTTCCCGGTTCACGGCTTTACCCCGGCTCGTGGAGCGAGTGGATCACCGATCCCACCCACCCGGTAGCCACAGGAGAATAATCATGGCCATGCCCATCCGCGTCAAAACTGTCTGGTTCAAGAAGGACGGCGAGCGCAGCGCCGAAGAGATCGCCACAGCGGTCGCCACCACCACCTGGCGTGTCGCCGACAAGGCCGTGGACAACCTCGGCAGAGAGAACTACGATATCATCACGCCGGCGCGTGGCTTCAAGCTGATCGCCGAATTTCTCGCCTTCCTGGTGCATTACTGCGACCGCATGGCCTACGCAACGCTGACGCCCGAGCGCCGCACCGCGGTATTGCAGGCGGTCGCCAACCGGCTCGGCGAGGTGATGGAAGAGAACATCATCAGCGTGGTCGGCCCCGACCCCAGCCGCAACTTCAAGGCCGAGTTCATCGATTTCCTCAACCGTCGTTTCAACGATTACGCCGAGTTCGAGTTCCCCGACGACGAAAAGGCCAGCTTCCCCGCATTACGATTCCTCGGCCTGCAGATCCGTGACGAAATGGGCGACAGCGACAAGACCTGGATCATGGACCAGATCATGGATATCGAAATGCCCGAGATGATGGGCACGGTGCGCAAGAGCTTCAAGGGCCTGCTGTCCGCCGCGCCGGTCAAGCGCGGCTTTGGCTCGCCCGACATGCTGCCTCCGGAATAAGGCGCAACATGGCGAATTCGCCTTTCGATCTTGGCAACGAAAGCGGCTACCGTGTCTGGCGAGATGCCCGGCTTGCCGCTTATCCGCGCAGGATCGACGAACTGGTCGTGCCCTTGGCCGATCCACGCCATCTCAGCGCGGACGAAACAGACGCGATCGAGGCGTGCTGCGCGCGCGCCAACATGGCCATCTACAGCGCACCGCACCAGCCTGCCGCCGACAAGTCGATCCCGCATCGATTGGCACAACAACTCGGCCTTGCCCGCCTCGAAGGCAACTACCTGGCCGATGAAGACGGACTTTCCAGCATCACCCCTGCCAGCAACGAAGGCTGCAGCGTGCGTGGCGACTTCATTCCCTATACCCACAAACCGATCAACTGGCATACCGACGGCTACTACAACGCGCTCGACTGCCGCATTCTCGGCATGACGCTGCATTGCGTGCAGGATGCCGAATCCGGCGGCGAGAATGCCCTGCTCGACCACGAAATCGCCTACATCCAGTTGCGCGATGCCAATCCCGATTATGTTGCCGCGCTGATGCAACCCGACGCGATGACCATCCCTGCACGCATGGACGAGGACAACGTCGCCCGCCCGGAACAGAGCGGTCCGGTGTTCGCTGTCGATCCCGACGAAGGTTTTCTCACCATGCGCTATACCGCACGCACCCGTTCGATCGTGTGGAAGGGTGACACGATCACGCAGGCCGCGGTCAGGGCGCTGGCCGACATACTCGCCGGCTCGGAATACATTCTCACCGCCCGCCTCCTCCCCGGCATGGGGCTCATCTGCAACAACGTACTGCACACCCGCAACGGATTCTCCGATTCTCCCGGCCACCGTCGTCTGCTCTATCGCGGACGCTACTATGATCGCCTGCGCTTCGATCTGAACACCCGTCCCGCACGCGCCGCTTAGGCGGCGGGTAAAGTAAAATAGCGGTCTTCATTTTTCGGCCATCTGCCGTCATGCAGCTTCTCACCCTCGGGGTCAACCATCACACTGCGCCGCTCGCGATCCGCGAGCAGGTGGCGTTCGGCCCCGAAAAACTGGTGCAGGCGCTGCATGAGCTGACGCAGAGCCAACGTGCATCCGAAGTCGCCATCCTGTCGACTTGCAACCGCACGGAGCTGTACGTCAACACCCCTTCCCCCGATGAAGTGACGCAATGGCTGGCTGATTTCCATCACATCGACCGTCGCGAACTCGCACCCTATCTGTATGCGCTGCCTCGTGAACAGGCGGCGCAGCATGCCTTCCGTGTCGCCGCCGGACTCGATTCGATGGTGCTGGGCGAGACCCAGATCCTCGGGCAGATGAAACAGGCGGTACAGGCCGCCGAAGAAGCCGGCACCCTTGGCCTGCTGCTGCACAAGCTGTTCCAGCGCACCTTCTCGGTCGCCAAGGAAGTGCGCACCAGCACCGAGATCGGCGCCAATTCGGTGTCGATGGCCGCCGCCGCCGTGCGGCTCGCCGAACGCATCTTCCCCAGCATCCGGGACCAGGCCTGCCTGTTCATCGGCGCCGGCGAGATGATCGAGCTGTGCATCACCCACTTTGCTGCACAACACCCGCGCCGCATGACCGTCGCCAACCGCACGACCGAGCGCGCCCGTCCGCTGGCCGAACGCTTCAATGCCGAGGTGATCCCGCTCACCTCGCTGCCCGACGAGTTGCCCGCCTACGACATCATCATCACCTCCACCGCAAGCCCGCTGCCCATCCTCGGCAAGGGCATGCTCGAGCGTGCCATCAAGCAGCGCCGCCACCGCCCGATCTTCATCGTCGACCTGGCGGTGCCACGCGACGTCGAGGCCGAAGTCGCCGACATGGACGACGTCTTCCTCTACAGCGTCGACGACCTCGGCCAGGTGGTGCGCGAAGGCATGGACAATCGCGTGGCGCAGGTCGCGCAGGCCGAGGCCATCATCGAAACCAGCGTGGAAAACTTCGTGCACTGGATGGAAGGCCGCGAACTGGTGCCGCTGATCCGTTCGCTGCGCGACAATGCCGAGCGCCATCGCCGTCACGAAATCGAGAAAGCCGAGAAGGCGCTGGCACGCGGCGGCGACCCGCGTGCGATACTCGACGCGATGAGTCATGCGCTCGCCAACAAGCTGCTGCACGCCCCCACTCACGCGCTCAATCACGCCAACAGCGCCGAACGCGACCAGTTGGTCCGCCTCATCAGCCAACTCTACGGGTTGCACCACGAATGAAAGCCTCGCTGGCCGACAAGCTCGCTCGCGCCGACGAGCGGCTCGAGGAACTCGACGCCTTGCTGTCGCAGCCGGAAATCGCCGGTGACATGGAAAGCTATCGCAAGCTCACCCGCGAGCATGCCGATCTCAGCCCGGTAGTGGCGCTTTATCGCCAATACAAGCAAACCGAGGCTGACCAGAAAACCGCCAGCGAGATGCTTGCCGACCCGGACATGCGCGAACTCGCCGAAGCGGAACTCGCAGATTGCGCAACGAAAATCGGGCAACTGGAAGCCGAACTGCAGACTGCGCTACTGCCGAAAGATCCCAACGACGAGCGCAACATCTTTCTGGAAATCCGCGCCGGCACCGGCGGCGACGAGTCGGCACTGTTCGCCGGCAACCTGTTGCGCATGTACACGCGCTACGCCGAGCGCCAGGGCTGGAAAGTCGAGATCGTCTCGGAAAACCCCGGCGAAGTGGGGGGTTACAAGGAAGCGATCCTCCGCATCGTTGGGCAAGGCGCATACTCGCGTCTGAAATTCGAATCCGGTGGCCACCGCGTGCAACGCGTGCCCGAAACCGAATCGCAGGGCCGCATCCACACCTCGGCCTGCACCGTCGCCGTGATGCCGGAAGCCGACGAAGTCGGCGAAGTCGACATCAACCCCGCCGACCTGCGCATCGACACCTTCCGCGCGTCGGGCGCCGGCGGCCAGCACATCAACAAGACCGACTCCGCAGTACGCATCACCCACCTGCCCACCGGCCTCGTGGTCGAATGTCAGGACGACCGCTCCCAGCACCGCAACCGCGCCCAGGCGATGAGCGTACTGGCGGCACGCCTGAAGGATCGCGAAATCCAGGCGCAGCACGCCACCGAAGCCAGCACCCGCAAGAGCCTGATCGGCAGCGGCGACCGCTCCGACCGGATCCGGACCTACAACTTCCCTCAGGGTCGCATCACCGATCATCGCATCAACCTCACGCTGTACAAGATCGACGCGGTAATGGACGGCGATCTCACCGAACTGCTCGATGCGCTGGCGGCCGAACATCAGGCCGAATTGCTGGCGACGCTTGCTGGCGAGGGTTGACGCATGACACGCGAGGCGGCGACCGTCGCCAGCCTGCTCAACGACGCCACAACACGCATTGGCGCGACGCTCGGACTGGAAACACGCGAAGCGCGGCTGGAAGCGCGCGTGCTCGCCGCGTTTGCTTGGGGCGTAGCGCCAGCCTGGCTGATCGCGCACGACACGGACCTGCCGCACCAGGCGCAAATCACGCAATTCGGGACGCTGCTCGCGCGCAGGCTGGCCGGCGAGCCGATCGCCTATCTCACCGGCATGCGCGAGTTTTACGGCCGCAGCTTTCGCGTGTCGCCCGACGTCCTGATCCCTCGACCCGATACCGAATCGCTGGTGGAACAGGCCCTGGCGCACATGCCAGACGGCCAGGCAGCAACGGTCCTCGATCTCGGCACCGGCAGCGGCTGCATCGCCATCACATTGGCACTGGAACGACCGCTTGCATGCGTGACCGCCGTGGATCGCTCCGCCACCGTGCTCGCCACCGCGACACACAATGGCAGCATCCTCAACGCACCTGTCGAGTTTCTGACCAGCGACTGGTTTTCTGCCCTGGCCGGACGCCGCTTCGACCTCATTGTCGGCAACCCGCCCTATATCGCCGCCGCCGATCCCCACCTGGCGCGTGGGGATGTGCGATTCGAGCCGCTTTCCGCGCTCGCAGCGGGTCCGGACGGTCTGGTCGACCTGCGCCGCCTGATCGCGGCGGCACCCGGACACCTCAAGCCCGGCGGCGCGCTGCTGCTGGAACATGGGTACGATCAGGCGAATGCCGTCCGGGCCTTGCTCCAAGCCGCGGGATTCTCCCATCCGCAAAGCTGGCCGGATCTGTCCGGCATCTGCCGTGTCAGCGGCGGGATCTTGTCGGAATAATTTACACTCGCCCTAAGCCAGGGCACGCCCGATAGACCGGCAGACAGCATAAGATGGGCAATTCAGACAGGAATGACGTACATTGGTGCGATTCTTGCTGTATTTTCCAGGGACAGAATCCAGAATGATTATCGAGGCCTGACATGTCCGACCACACACCCGAAACTCAAGACACCTCGCCCGAGGCATCGCCAAACAGCGAGATCAATCCCTCGCGCCGTAGACTGGCGGGGGCCGCACTGGGCGTATCCGCCATTTTCACACTGGCCAGCCGGCCCGTGTTGGCGGCAGACCAGTGCCTATCGCCTTCGGGTGCCGTTTCGGGCAATCTGAGCCAGCATGGCACCCCTACGCTGTGTAGCGGCAGAACGCCGGGTTACTGGAAAACGCATTCGGGATCCTGGCCGTCGCCTTATCTACCCGGGAGCTGCAACGCGGGGAATAGCTGCAATCAGGTCCAGAACTGGAAAGGCGGCACCCTGTTCCATCCGCTTTTTTCCGGCACCCAGTTCATGGCGGATCTCGATGGCAATCCCGGCACGCCCAAGACCTCGCTTTCCTTAATGCAGGTTCTGATGCTGACCAATGGTTCCAATCCCTGGGGGTTGGCGGACCCGGACAATTTGGGCGCGCATATCGTTGCCGCACTGTTGAATGCCAAAGCCGGTTTAACTCCGGTCCTCTCGGAAACGGACGTGATCGGCATCTGGAACGAATGGGTCAGCAAAGGCTACTTCGAGCCCACGGCCAACGTGCAATGGAATTCGGCGCAGATCGTGGATTACCTCAAGACCACCATGCCCGTATGATCTGAGCTTTCCTCCCACGCTTCCCGTCAAACCCGATTGGCACGTTTTCAGATCAAATCCTTTGAAAAGGAAGCTGTGGTATTCGACACGGCATCCGGCGACACCCACCATCTCGCACCGTTCAACGTAGCGCTGTTCCAACTGGTCCAGGACAACCCGGGCATGAGTTTGGACGAACTGCATGGCGCCCTGGCTTCCCGGCTATCACTCGAGCCCGGCCCGGATCTCGTCCATCAAACGGATCAAGCGCTCGCGAGCCTGCGTCGGATCGGCTTGCTGGAAACACCATGAAACTGCTCCAGCTCTCTCCGTCCGATTTGCGGCATCAACTCGCCGGGAACGGCGTATGGTTACGCACCGGCCCTTTCTCGCTCCGAATCCGTTCGCGCCTGCCGCGCGTTGCCGAGGGGCTGACTGAGCTCTATGGCCAATTTGAAGTGCGCAACGCGCACCAGGCTTTTGCGGATTTTCATGTCGAACTGAATCCTCCTTCCCGCCTGCGACGCTGGTTCCGTCCGCAGGTCAATTTCTCCTTCGATGGCGCCCAGCCCTTCAAGCCGCTGCCGCTGGACCAGGCCTACCCCATGCTGGAATGGGGCCTGAACTGGTGCGTCTCGATGCACGCGCACCATTACCTGATCATTCATGCCGCCGTAGTGGAGAAGAATGGCCTGGCCGCCATTCTTCCGGCCCCGCCCGGCTCGGGAAAAAGCACCCTGACCGCAGGACTGGTGTTGTCGGGCTGGCGCCTGCTTTCCGACGAACTGACCCTGATCGATCGCAGGACAGGCCTGCTCCATGCGTTGCCGCGCCCCGTCAGCCTGAAAAACCAGTCGATCGACGTCATTCGCCAGTTCAGCCCTGAAGCCTTCATCAATCGCGTCTCCCACGACACCGCCAAAGGCTCCGTGGCGCACATGCGCCCCCCTCGTGACAGCGTACTGCGCCAGCATGAACCGGCCCGTCCCGGCTGGGTGATTTTTCCCAAATGGGAGGCCGGTGCCGAAACACGGTTGACCCCCCGCTCCCGCGCCGAGACGTTCATGTTTCTGGCACAGAATGCATTCAACTACAGCCATCTGGGCGCGGACGGTTTTCGCGTCGGCACCACGCTGATCGATCATGCACACTGTTACGATTTCCGCTACAGCACATTGAGCGAGGCTGTCGCCGCTTTCGATCGTCTGGCCGAACGCCGGGCTGTGTGAAATTCATGAAATCCAGGTCCCGCGATTTGCTCAGTTGCACCTTGCGTTTGCCCGATTCCGTCACGCGCTTTTCGATGGGCGAATGGGACCTGCTGGTGCGACAGGCCCGGAGTGCCGGCCTGCTGGCACGTGTTCGACATGTTCTGGCCCGACACCAGCTGACCGAAGCCATCCCGGCCGTCGCACGCTGGCATTTTGATGCGGCGGCCACGCTGGCTGCGAAGCAGCAACTGGCCGTACGCTGGGAAGTGGACAAGATCCGTACCGCCTTGAAAGGTCTGGCCTTCCCCTTCATTCTCCTGAAAGGCAGCGCCTACGTCGTGGCCAATCTGCCCGCGGCAAGCGGACGCCTGTTCAATGACATCGATATCCTGGTCCCGCGGGCGCAACTTGGCGCGGTCGAAGCCGCACTCATGCTTGCTGGCTGGCACCCGGCACTGCTGTCGGACTACGACCAGCGCTACTACCGCCGCTGGATGCATGAGATCCCGCCGCTGCAACATGCCGTCCGCGCCACGGTGATCGACGTGCATCACGCCATCCTGCCCGATACGGCACGTTATCACCCGGATTCCGCCACCCTGCGCAGCCGTGCCGTCGCAGTGGCGGACATGCCGGGCGTCCAGGTACTGGCGACGGAAGATCGCATCCTGCATTCGGCCACCCACGTATTTCACGACGGCGAATTGCCGCACGGCCTGCGCGATCTGACCGACCTCGACCTGTTGCTGCGCGACGCCGCTGCCGACCCCGATTTCTGGCCGCGGCTGACGGCGCGCGCCAACGAGCTGCAACTGGGTCGCTCGCTGTTCTATGCGCTGCGTTATCTACGCTATTTTCTCGATACGCCGATTCCCGACAGTGCGATCGCGGCCCTCGAACGCGACAAGCCGAATCGCCTCACCCTCGCCCTGATGGACCGCATCTTCACACGGGTCCTCGCGCCCGACCATGCGAGCTGCGCCGATCGCTTCACGCCAGCCGCGCGTCTGGCCACTTTCGTGCGCGCCCACTGGCTGCGCATGCCCGTTCATCTGCTGATCCCGCATCTGCTTCACAAAGCCTTCGTCAGTCCCTATCAGCGAAACGAGAAACCGGCTTGACGCCGGTTTCGCCGAGCGTATAATTCCCGACTATTCCAGTCAAGTATTGTCCAGGAGCTCCCATGACCCCTCTCGACCGCATCCGTGACCAAGTAACCAACAATACCGTCGTGCTGTACATGAAAGGCACACCCCAGTTTCCGCAGTGCGGCTTCTCGTCGCGCGCGGCGCAAGTGCTGCAGGCTTGCGGCGTGAAGGATTTTCTGGCGGTGAACGTGCTGGCCGATCCGGAAATTTTCGAAAACCTGAAGCACTACGCCAACTGGCCGACGTTCCCGCAGCTGTATGTGAAGGGCGAACTGATCGGCGGCTCCGACATCATGATCGAGATGTACCAGAAGGGTGAAATCCAGAAGTTGCTGGAAGAAGCGCAGGCCGCCTGATCTGCCGCCACCCACGCAAAAAAGCCGACCTGAGTCGGCTTTTTTGTTGTGCGAATTCCGCCGAGCACGCGGGCAACTATTTGGACTCGTCCCCCTCGGATTCCGCATCCATCCCCAGCTCATGGATTTTCCGCGTGAGGGTATTGCGCCCCCAGCCGAGAAGGTGTGCGGCTTCGATCCGGCGTCCCCCGGTGTGGCGTAGCGCCACCTCGATCAGCGTTTTTTCGTAAGCCTGGGTGAGGTCGTCCAGAATCGCCGCCTCGCCGCGCGCCAGCCGCGCGCTGGCTTCGGCAGCCAGCCCCTGCAGCCAGTCGCCGCCGGGCTGCTCGGCCGTTCCCTGCATCAGATCGGCCGGCAGATCACCCACCTCGACCACCTGACCGGGCGCCATCACGGTCAGGTAATGACTGACGTTCTCGAGCTGGCGCACGTTGCCGCTCCACGGCAGATTGACCAGCGTCTTCATCGCGGCGTCCGACACGCCCTTGGTCTCCATCCCCAGTTCGCGCGCACTTTTCTGCATGAAATGGCGCACCAGCAAGGGAATATCCTCGCGCCGCTCGCGCAGCGCCGGCAGGCGCAGGCGGATCACGTTGAGACGGTGGAACAGATCTTCGCGGAATAATCCCTCGCGCACTCGCACTTCCAGATCCTGGTGGGTGGCGGCGATCACCCGCACATTGACCTTGATCGGCGTATGACCGCCGACACGGTAAAACTGCCCGTCGGCCAGCACGCGCAGCAAACGGGTCTGTAATTCGGCCGGCATGTCGCCGATCTCGTCCAGAAACAGCGTGCCGCCGTCGGCCTGCTCGAAGCGGCCGCGCCGCTGCGCCGCTGCGCCGGTAAACGCACCGCGCTCATGCCCGAAGAGTTCGGACTCCAGCAGATCCCTGGGGATGGCCGCAGTATTCAGTGCGATGAACGGCGCGCTGGCACGCGGGCTGTGGCGATGCAACGCACGCGCCACCAGTTCCTTGCCGCTGCCCGATTCGCCCGTGATCAGCACGGTGGCATGCGA
Organism: Rhizobium sp.; assembly: GCA_019459285.1. Lineage (GTDB taxonomy): Bacteria > Pseudomonadota > Gammaproteobacteria > Burkholderiales > Thiobacillaceae > Thiobacillus. The sequence continues at coordinate 59,791 of JAIBEL010000031.1, forward strand.
CTGCGCCAATCGCCCGATGGCGCGAAACACCTCCTGCATCGCGGGTGCCTGCCCGAGGATTTCCGGTACCGGCGCATCGCTGGTGGCAGGCACGTCTCGGCTGGCGTTTTCCGCCAGTGCGCGACGCACCAGTTCGAGCGCCTGGTCGACGTCGAAAGGCTTGGGTAGGTATTCGAATGCGCCGCCCTGGAAGGCCGCCACCGCGCTGTCGAGATCGGAATACGCCGTCATGATGATGACGGGTACCTTGGGCAGCCGCTCCTTCAGCGCCTGCAGCAACTCCAGGCCGCTCACCCCCGGCATGCGGATGTCGGACAGCACGGCGGTGGGCGTGCTGCGTTCCAGTTCGCGCAGCGCATCGCTGCCAGAACTGAAAGTCATGCACGCTATATCTTCACGCAGCAGGGCTTTTTCGAGTACCCAGCGGATGGAGCGGTCGTCGTCAATGATCCAGACGCAGCTTGATTTCGACATAGTGTTCAGCCAGGCAAAGGAAGAAAAATGGAAAATGCGGTATGGCCGGGGCGGCTTTCGCAATCGATGGTGCCGTGGTTTTGCGCGACCAGCGTCTGCGCAACGGCAAGCCCGAGCCCGCTGCCGCCTTCGCGCCCGGACACCAGCGGAAAGAAAATCTGTTCACGAATCTCTTCGGGTATGCCCGGACCGTTGTCGATGATCTCGACGCGCATCCCGAGCTGGTAGCGCCGGCTTTCCAGCGTGATCTGCCGCGCCACTCGGGTCTTGAAAATGATCTCACCCTGGCCATGCATCGCCTGCACGGCATTGCGTGCGATATTAAGCGTCGCCTGGATCAGTTGTTCGGCATCGGCCCGGATTTCAGGCAGGCTGATATCGTAGTCGCGGCGGAGCGACATGCTCGGGGTTTCAGCCAGGATCAGGCTGCGAACCCGCTCCAGGACTTCGTGGATATTCACCGCACCAAAACGGGGCATACGATGCGGGGTAAGCAGCCGCTCCATCAGCGACTGCAAGCGATCGGATTCCTTGATGATGACCTGGGTGTATTCACGCAGGGATTCGCGCGGCAACTCGTGTTCCAGCAGTTGTGCCGCGCCACGGATGCCGCCGAGCGGATTCTTGATTTCATGCGCCAGGTTGCGCAGCAGTTCGCGGTTGGCTTCCTGTTGCAGGCGCGCCTGTTCCAGCCGGGCGATACGAAGATGCGGATCGACCGCGCGCATTTCGATCAGCACGGCGTCCTCCGGCTTGTCCAGCGGCGACACGCTGCAGCTGAGGCGGATCGGCGGATGACCGCTCACCACCACGTCGAGTTCATATTCGATGACGGTTTCCTGCTGGGTACATGCCGTCTGGACCGCGGCAAGCAACTCGGGGCTGCGCTCGAACACCGACATGGCATCGTCCCCAAGCAGCAGGACGCCGGATACGCCCAGCAAGGTCTCGGCTGCAGGATTGACATACAGGATGCGGCGCCCGGCATCCAGAATCAGGGTGCCGGTGGAAAGGGAATCCAGTCCTGAATAATCGGTGGGCGAGAACGGCGGCATGCTCATGCACTCAGTTGAAGCACTGATTGTGCCAGAGCGTGGTTCTTGACGCTTCAGCGTCTTTAGAACCACGGCCTACCTCTTGCGGGTGGAGCGTGGTTCTTGACGCTTCAGCGTCTTTGGAGCCACGGCCTACGTCTTGCGGGTGGGGCCTGCTGGGCGCTTCGGCGCATCGAGTGCGCGTGCGGGCGACTTATTTCAGATTGGCCAGTTCCCGCTGGATGGAGGTGATGTTCTGATCGTGCTGCTGCACCGTCGTCCGTAGTTTGCTCACACGATCGAGGTAGGTGGCATCGGTCGCCCGTTCGCCCGGCTGCAGGCGTTCGCCCAACGTCAGCTGACGGCGCGCTTCATCGGCATTGCGGCGTTCGCTGGACAGTTCATCCTGCAGCACCTGGCGCCGGATATCGTCGCGCCGCTTCTGGGTGCCCGGATCGATACGCGGAAAATCCGCCGGGCTGGGCGTATAGGCGGCCCGTCGCGGCGCTTTGCCTCTGGCCGGCAGCTGTGCCGGCGCACCGGGCAGATCGACGCGCTTGGCGCCTTTCTTGTAGACATCGGTAAAGGTCACCTGACCGTTTTCATCGACGTACTTGTAGATTTCCGCCTGCGCAGGCGCAGCCAGTATCAGACACAGAAGGAAGGGCAGACGGGCGATGGACATAGGGCTGAGTGTAGCGTACCCGTTTGCTAACGGACATCGACCGGCCAATCTTGATCCCGGAACGGCCCGGTCAGTAGGCACACCAAAAAAAGGGCGGCCGAAGCCGCCCTATTATTTGCACACGTACTGTGTTTACAGCGAGTAATACATTGCGAATTCGACCGGGTGCGTGGTCATGCGGAACTTGGTGACTTCTTCCATCTTCAGGGCGATGTAGGCGTCGATCATGTCGTTGGTGAACACACCGCCGCGGGTCAGGAACTCGCGATCCTTGTCCAGCTCTTCCAGCGCCATTTCCAGGCTGTGGCAGACCTTCGGAATCTTCGCATCTTCTTCCGGAGGCAGGTCGTACAGATCCTTGTCCGACGGATCGCCGGGGTGGATCTTGTTCTGGATGCCGTCGAGACCGGCCATCATCAGCGCAGTGAAGCACAGGTAGGGGTTGGCGGTCGGATCCGGGAAGCGGGTCTCGATGCGGCGGGCCTTTTCGCTGGCGGCGATGGGGATGCGGATCGAAGCCGAACGGTTACGGGCCGAGTAGGCCAGCATCACCGGCGCTTCGAAGCCGGGCACCAGACGCTTGTACGAGTTGGTCGACGGGTTGGTGATCGCGTTCAGCGCCTTGGCGTGCTTGATCACGCCGCCAATGTAGTACAGGCACAGTTCGGACAGACCGGCATAGCCATTGCCCGCGAACAGGTTCTTGCCGTCTTTCCACAGCGACATGTGCACATGCATGCCGGAACCATTGTCGCCGACGATGGGTTTGGGCATGAAGGTCGCGGTCTTGCCATACGCGTGGGCGACGTTCTGCACGATGTACTTCAGGGTCTGGGTCCAGTCGGCACGCTTGGTCAGCGTGCTGAACTGGGTACCGATTTCGCACTGGCCGGCAGTCGCCACTTCGTGGTGGAACACTTCAACCGGGATGCCGGCTTCTTCCAGTGCCAGCACCATGGCGGCGCGGATGTCCTGCAGGCTGTCGACCGGGGGCACGGGGAAGTAGCCGCCCTTCACGCCGGGACGGTGGCCGGTGTTGCCGTTCTCGAATTTCTCGGCAGACGACCAGGAGGCTTCTTCGGAATTGATCTGAACGCCGCAGCCCGACATGTTGTCGTGCCAGGTGATGGAATCGAAAATGAAGAACTCGGGCTCGGGGCCGAAGTAGGCGGTGTCGGCGATGCCGGTCGACTTCAGGTAGGCCTCGGCGCGCTTGGCCACCGAACGCGGGTCGCGCTCGTAGCCTTTGCCGTCGGAGGGCTCGATCACGTCGCAGGTCAGGATCAGCGTGGGCTCGTCGAAGAAAGGATCCATGTAGGCCGAATCGGGATCGGCCTTCAGCAGCATGTCGGACGCCTGGATGCCCTTCCAGCCTGCGATCGAGGAGCCGTCGAACGGATGGCCGTCTTCGAACCAGTCCTCGGTCACGATGCGGGCAGGAATCGAAACGTGCTGCTCCTTGCCGCGCGTATCCGTAAAGCGCAGATCGACGAATTTCACTTCGCCTTCCTTAATCATCTTGATCACATTGGCCACGGCCATGCTGAATCTCCTCAAACTGAAATGAATTGAATTACGACGTTGGATGTCGCCCAAATCCGCCACACAAACGTCACACAGAAAAGGTGTTAGCAGCAACCGTGCCATACCCAAAATCGAGCGCCAGCCATTGTGCCATAAGGCTCAAGCAAGCGGATAGTGCGCAATCATTTTCTCTATCGCACCAAAATGACGCGCGAAAGACAAGCAACGCACCAACATGGTGCAAATTGCATCGGGCAAGGGGTTTCATATACTGAATCGACAATAAATAAAAGGACATCGTCATGGGACGCATCACCGAGTTGCTCGATACCGCCCATCATCGCAGCCAGGCGCATGACTGGTCGTTTGCCGGCGCGCTATTACCCCACGAAGCGTACGAATTGCTGCAGATCGCGCCCGGAACCCGTCTGATCGATGTACGTTCCCATGCAGAACTCGAACTCAACGGGGTCATTCCGGGTGCGATGCATGTCGAATGGCAATCCTGGCCTGGCTGGGTCCTCAATCCCCATTTTCTGACTCAACTAGCCCAAGCCACCGATCCGGAATCCCTGCTGTTCTTCATCTGCCGCAGCGGCGAGCGTTCGCACCGTGCGGCCGTTGCCTGCACCGAGGCCGGACGCGGCAGTTGCTACAACGTGCTGGAAGGCATCGAAGGCGAACTCAACAAGGCCACCGGCCACCGCAACGAACTCAACGGCTGGAAACATCGAAGCCTGCCCTGGACCCAAAGCTGACGCAGCGCTCCATACAAAAACGCCTGGCAGCCGGTTGAGCGGCTAAAATACGGCCGCCATGACCGACCGTTACGCCGTATTCGGGCACCCGATTGCCCACTCCAAATCCCCGCAGATCCATACCGCGTTTGCCCGCCAGACCGGCCAGGACATGACGTACGAAGCCATCCTCGCGCCGCTCGACAGGTTTGCGGCGAGCGTCGCTGCGTTTATCGCCGCAGGCGGGCGCGGCGCCAACGTCACCGTCCCGTTCAAGGAGGAGGCCTTCAGGCTGGCCAGCCGCCTGAACCCGCGCGCCCAGCGCGCCGGCGCGGTCAACACGCTGAGCTTCGATGCCGACGGCATCCTGGGCGACAACACCGACGGCGCCGGCCTGGTCGCCGATCTCACTCGCAATCTGCACTGCACGATCGCCGGCAAACGCGTCCTGCTGCTCGGTGCCGGCGGCGCGGCGCGCGGCGTGATCGAGCCGCTGCTCGACCAGCAGCCCGCGGCGCTCGTCATCGCCAACCGCACCGTCAGCCGCGCTGAGGAACTCGCCGAACTCTTCGGCCGCGGCGTCCGCGCATGCGGCCTCGATGCGGCCGACACCCCCTTTGATCTCGTCATCAACGCCACCGCCGCCAGCCTCGCCGGCGACCTGCCGCCGCTGTCGCCGCGCGTGTTCACCCCGGACACGCTGGCCTACGACATGATGTACGGGCGCGACACGCCCTTCCTCGACTTCGCCCGCACGCACGGCGCGCGCCCCGCCGACGGCCTCGGCATGCTGGTCGAGCAGGCGGCCGAAGCGTTTTATCTGTGGCGCGGCGTGCGCCCTGACACCGCGCCCGTCATCGCGGGGCTGCGCCAAGACCGCCTGGAAGGCGAGGGTCTGGCGGCGTCCCCCTCGCGGGGGCTGAGCACATGATGCGCACCGTGTGGCGCTGGCTCGGCAAGGGCATCGCGGCAGCGGTCACGCTGGTGCTGCTGTATCAGGTGTGGCTGTTCGCGCACGTGCTGTGGTGGATCGATCACAACCCCGCCTCCACCTCCTTCATGGAAGCGGGCCTGGCACGCCAGCAGGAAAAGAACCCCGACGCCGAACTGCGCCACAAGTGGGTGCCCTACGACCGCATCTCCATCCATCTGAAACGCGCCATCGTCGCCGCCGAGGACGCCAAGTTTCTCAATCATGAAGGCTTCGACGTCGAGGGCATCCAGACCGCAGTCGAGAAGAACCTGAAGAAAGGCCGCCTCGTCGCCGGTGGCTCCACCATCAGCCAGCAACTCGCCAAGAACCTCTTCCTCTCCGGCGAGCGCAGCTTCATCCGCAAGGGCCAGGAAGCCGTGATCACGCTCATGATCGAAGCCACCTGGAGCAAGCACCGCATCCTCGAGGTCTACCTCAACGTCATCGAATGGGGCAACGGCATCTACGGCGCCGAAGCCGCCGCCCGCCGCTACTACAAAACATCCGCCGCCAACCTCAGTCGCGACCAGGCCGCGCGCATGGCCGCGATGGTGCCCAACCCGCGCTGGTACGAGAACCATCGCAGTTCGCGCGCGTATCAGCGCCGCGTCGCAGTCATCAGTCGGTATATGGGGAGTGCGCAGGTGCCGCGGTGAGCGGCTGCGGTCACCCGATCAGACGCTAGGCGATCCGCCGAAGCGCCATCTGCTGTGAACCCCTGCGAGCAGCGGAAGCGCGAGCAGAATCAGATACGCTGTCGACGGCACCGGCACGGTATGCAAGACAATGTTGTCCGGCAACTGGGAATATATCCCGACGACGTTCGGTACGCCTTGGGCATCGCCTTCCAGCGCCCAAAACGAAAACGGCGTACCGTCCGTCCAGTTCCCGCTTAGGTGCCCGCCGGAATATGTGAAGTTGCGTCCGTAGATATCCGCCCGCGATGCGCCTCCCACAACGAGCCAACTGATGTCGGCCTTGAGGATGCTCGCCGAACTGGTCTCGAATATCTGAAGCCATGAAATGTTGCCATTGGTAATATTTGCGCTGGAATTGCCGTACAGCTTGAGCCAGGAAAGGTCACCGCCCCTGATGGCGGCACGTGAATCCGCGTACATGTAAACCCAGGACGCCAGCCCCTCAAGGACGTCGAGTCGCGACTGTGCGTTCATGTATAGCCACGCGACGTCGGCGCCACTGACCAGTTCAACCGTCGCGTGGTCGTAGGCGGAGACGTTGGACTCTGGCCCATTGATTGTGTGGACACCGTTACCGGTCAGCACGGTCGCATGGGTCACGCTTCCGATAATGCAAGAAAACAGCAGGGCGAATCCGCCCAGAATCGCATTGATCCCCATCTTTCCCCCTTTGTAGTTTGATTTTCAGTCTCACCGTAACGCGGTGGCGCATCCGTGAGTACTTGAAGTGTGGGGCCAACGATGTCAGCGTCTATACGACTTTAGTTGTAGGCCAGCCCTCTGTGCGCGCATTGACTGTTTCTCGGCCATTGCTGCCATTGGCATTCAGAGCAAGCTAAGTCAGCTATGCCCCACATACTGGTCACCGATTCAAATTGAGATTGAAGGCTTATGCGGTGCGGCGCGTAAGCCTCGAATCTTTGGCAAGATTGACGAAGCCAGCAAAGCTCGAATAGAGTCGAGTCGCAGCACGGAACGCGCAACGCACGCGAACCGACCTTGCGGAAGAACAAATCAGGATAAGTCGCGAAGGGGAGTGGCGTCATGACAAGAGGGGATGTGCGCGCATGGCGCACGGGGTGCATGGAAATCGAGCCTGGCCCCTTTAATGCATGCGGCAACTCCACCGTCGCTGTCTGCGACATCCTTGGGTTCTCCAGGCTCGTTGAGCATCAGCCTTTGGAGGCTGTCGTCGACCACGCAATCGGCTGGTTCCGGAAGGCGCTCAATCACTCGGTGCTGAAGGCCGGGTTCCCTGCCGATGTGCCACCACTCACAGCGGTAGAGGCTCATCCGCATGTTGGAGTAGCCTGGTTCTCTGACACTATCCTCCTCTATACCAAGCACGACACAGACGAAGCGGTTCGCGAGCTGCTCAGTACCGTTGCTTGGCTTCTTTTTGAGACCATGCTTGAGGGCACGACGAAACTTCGTGGTGGTATCGCGCACGGGAACATGCACATCGACTCGCAGAACTCCCTCTACGTTGGGGTTCCGATCATCGAGGCGTACAAACTCGAACAATGTCAGCAGTGGTCAGGTGCCGCTCTCGCGCCATCTGCCGTCGCACGCCTACCTGAGTCCGCGCGTACCGGCGAGTACTTTGATTGGTGGGTCAAACCGTGGGATGTACCGCAGAAGAATGGCCCACCGCTCAAGACTCTGGCCGTGAACTGGAGTGCCGGCATTCACCATCCGAACTGGCGGCTACGTTGGTCAGAGCACTCTGACGATCCGAAAGCGGAAGATTGGACGGCCAAGCGTGACTTGTGCGAAAAGTTCGTCAACACCAAGGCGTTTCATCTTGCTCACTGCCAGGACTGCCGCGGTGAGGCCTAACCCTTCGATCGAGTGGCCCCCCACCGGCAAGGTGCCTAGGCCGTTCAGCTCAAACGTTGCTCTTCTTGAGGATCACCCATGAAGATTGAATCGCTCGCCATTTCCAATTGGCGCTCAATCAAGTATCTCGAAATCGCGTTCCAGGATCTGATGATCTTCATTGGCCAGAACAATCACGGCAAATCGAACGTACTTTCTGCATTGCTGTTCTTCTTCGGAGAGATCAAGCCCCAAGACTTGGATTTCAACAGCGGGGCACAGGAACTGTTCGTTGAAATCACATTCGACGATCTCGACCAAACAGACAAAACGACCTTCAAGAAATACCTTACTGCGAACGGATCAATAACGGTTCGCAAGTTTGCATATGTTGGCGGAAACTTCGAATATCGCGGTTACATTCAAAACCCGGTTGAGGAATGGCTACGTGAAGCGAACGCCTCCACTCTATCGAAGAGAGAAGTTGCTGAAAGCTTACCGTTCCACCCCTTCCTTCCTGCTACCGGAAGGCTAACAAAGCAAGATATCGTGGATGCTCAGGTTAAGTACATTGAGCAGAATCAGGGGGCCATCGCATTCAATTTCGAAATCGAGGAAACAAACTTTCTCGGTCTGAAATCGGTAGCAAAAGGCATTTTTGGAGACGTCTATTTCATCCCAGCGGTTAAAGATGCCACAGACGACTTTTCTTCCAAGGAGGCAAGCGCATTCGGGAAGCTGTATTCCCGCATTATCGAGTCGATGTCTGCGAACAACCCTGACTGGAAAGACACAAAGGCCAAACTCTCATCATTGTTCAGCACGCTCAATCGACTCAATGACGACGGCGAAGACAATCCACATCGACCTGAAGAACTAGTCAATTTTGAGAAGGCGCTCAGTACCGAACTAAGCGCGTGGGGAGCAGAGATTGATGTTGAAGTTATTCCGCCCAATATTGATGACGTCTTCCGAGCCAATACGCAAGTCTGGATCAATGACGGCGTAAGGACAGATATTCGACGAAAAGGGCACGGACTTCAGCGCGCGCTCACATTCGCACTAATCAAGGTTATCTCCGACAATTTGAAAGCTGAGCGCGCGAAGGCTGCACCAGAGCAGGCGGCGACGCGAACGGCTTCTGCATCCACATATTTCATACTCGAAGAGCCGGAGCTTTACCTTCACCCTCAAGCACAGCGCGCACTGTTCGATTCGCTGGTATCCCTGTCTGAATCGAAGAATCAGGTGGTTATGTGCACCCATGCGAGCGCGCTGATCGATGTCGAGCGCTATAAATCTATCTGCATTGTCAAAAAGGATTCAGACGTAGTCGGCACCGAAGTGTGCCAATGTACGGAGGACATCTTTACGGGAGATAAGAAGAAGGACTTCAATCTCTCTTATTGGATCAACCCAGACAGAAGTGAGCTCTTCTTCGCAAAGCGCGTGCTACTGGTTGAAGGCCCTACAGATAAGACCCTGATTCCCTTGTTAGCCAAGCAACTCGGTGTTTTTCGATTCGATCACACGCTTGTCGACTGCGGTTCAAAAGACAACATTCCCCTTTACTGTCAACTCCTCAATAAATTCAAAATCCCTTACATAGCCATTTGCGACAAAGACCATCAGGCAGCCAAAGGCGATGACGGAAAGGCATCAGCGAACAAGAGTAGCGGGCTCATTGAGGCGGAAATCGATAACGGAATTGGCACCAGTGTCGTCTTTGTGAACGACATTGAAGAAGAGGTCGGAATGATCGCAGGGAAAAAGGACAAGCCATTTGTCGCACTTACACATATCGCGGCTCCCGACTTTACGATCTCTGCCGACCTGGCAGCGAAAATTACCGCGATGTACCAATGACGCGAAGCCCAACCCATCATTCCACCGGACCTGCGCGAAAAGCCGCACAGGCCGGTGAATTCAAACGTTGAATGGTGCTTTGACTGGTAAGCGTCAAACACCAGTCATAAGGTGCTGTCAGCCCGATGGCTGTTCAGGCCGAAAAGACGACCATCGCGACTGTACCAGCCAAGTTCGGTGGATTGCGTTGAGGTCGACATCGCTGGGCACCCTCACCAGCATTCGAACTCAATACCTGCGATTCCTGCGATTCTCGTTTTCGACCCACTGCAGCGTCTGCTTTTCTCGCAGCGCTCGTTGTTGCGCCTCTGCCAATTGCTGGCGTCGCGCTGCGTCGTCGCGCATTTGCTGGTACTGCTCCTGACGCTGCTTCTCCATGGCCTCCTGGCGCAGTCGCATGCTGATCGCGTCGGACTCTCGGATTGCCTGGTCCCGCAGCGCCTGGTCCGCAGCCTGCCGCTCACGCTCGGCTTGTTGCGCCATCATGGCTTTCTGTTGCTCTAGCCTTTCCTGTTCAAGCCTCGCCTGGGCATCTGCGACCTCCTTCTCATGAGCCAGACGAAGTTGCTCCCGTTGCGTGGTCGTGTAGCCATAGACCCCAATTGCAGCGAGCACGATCAGGCCAACGACCAGCACTTTGGAAATCGTCCATGTTTCGGCCTGCTCGATCACGATGGCCTGCGGCACGTCCACGGTCTGGGGCGCAAAAATTTTCTGATTGTATTGTTGGCGCCTGACGGGGTTGGACAGGATTTCGTAGGCTTCTTTGGCAGCGATGAGCCGGACGCGGTCATCCGCGTTCGGGTTGGGATTGGTTCCCTCCTTGAGCTGCTCCAGGATTGCCGCGTAGGCGGCCTCGATTTGATCTTGGGAAGCTTCGGGCCGAATCCCCAGGACCGTATAAAGACTCTTGTTTTCCATGGCGAAATAGCGACCGCATGCTAGGCGGAAGGAGATTGGGAAGGGTTGTCGTTCGCGCCGGCAACGAAGGCCGGCAAGCCTTCTTCAGCGTGTTCTGAATGCGCACATGGCGCGGAACCCGTAATCCACCTCACGAAGACGGCATGGCCGCCGTAGGCGTGCGCTGTTGCCGCCCTGTGCGCGTTGAGCATCCGGTACATCCCTCCCCCCTCCTTTTGTAATTTCCAGCATTGCGCTTGGATTTTTGGGGACTGTCTCTTTCGCGCCCGGTTTTGTCAATACAACGTTAGTCTTTTGCCCGCATAAGCCGCTACTTTCCTCGAGACTCGGCAGCTATGACCCACCGGCATTTTCTTGCCTTGCTCTCTGCTTCCGACACTCGCGCGGCTGTATTCGCGAGCATGACAACATGCATCCCGCCCGCCGCGATGGAGAGTGCAATGGTCGTACTGTCTTGAATTGCATCCACGCGAGATGACCTCGCATGGTGGCGCGAGACGTCAGCCTTCCCTGCGCGCCCGCTCCGCAGTCTGCGGCTTGCGCCGTTCGAAGTAGCGCAGTGCGTGATAGGTGCCAAAACCGAGCGCGCCCATCGCAAGGATGAAGGCGCCGTAGGAAATCGGCCACGGAATGCCCGTGGTCATCATCGAGAATTCGGACATGCCGCCGATGCCGGCGATGATGTTGATCGGCACGAACACGATGGAAATCGCGGTCAGCTTGGACACGCGCTTGTTCTGGTTGATGTTGATGAAGCCGACGGTGGCATCCATCAGGAAGTTGATCTTGTTGAAGAGGAAGGACGTGTGGCCGTCGAGCGACTCGATGTCGCGCAGGATCTGCCGTGCATCCTCATGCTGTTCCGTCGTAAGCAGGCGGCCGCGCATGAGGAAGGAGAGCGCGCGGCGGGTGTCAAGCACGTTGCGGCGGATGCGGCCGTTCAAGTCCTCGCCCTTGGCGATCTCGGCGAGGATTTCGGCGGCCTCGTCGTCGGTGACCTGCGGCGACAGCACCTGGCGGGGGGGGGGGGGGGGGGGGGGGGGGGGGGGGGGGGGGGGGGGGGGGGGGGGGGGGGGGGGGGGGGGGGGGGGGGGGGGGGGGGGGGGGGGGGGGGGGGGGGGGGGGGGGGGGGGGGGGGGGGGGGGGGGGGGG